>NZ_JBXALT010000006.1:0-373294 GCF_058799755.1 Arthrobacter sp. GW822-FHT05G07
TAACGGCGAACACGGCTGCACAAAATTCGAAACCAGCTGAAAACCAGACCACCACACACGGGGGTGCATGACAATCCAGCATAAATTCAACCAATTGATAAAACAATCGGTATCAACAAACTTGGCACACTATTGAGTTCTCAAACAACAGACACTAACCGGCACCACCAGCCTCAGCTGGATCGCTCCGGAGCAACTTTTCAAACTTACCCGAACCAGCCGCACAAAGCAAACCAGCCACAGGCCTCCCCCACCAACCAGAAGCACACAAAAGCACAACCGGAACCGGTGATTTGAAGGGAGATTGTCGCTAACTTTCCGCATCAGCGGCGGCGACTCGAATAACTTTACACGCGCCCAACCCCCACACCAAATCCACCCCAACACCACCCAAAAACCCCGCAAACACAAGGAAAACAACCCCACCCAACCCCAAAACACCCACCAAACCACCAAAACACCACCCCGTGAAGCCCATCACACCACCCACCCCCCACCCCAAGACCACCAAACCCCCAAACCCAACCACCGCCGTCGAACACCCAACCCTTAAACGGCAACGCTCCCCCACCGAAGTGAGAGAGCGCTGAGCTGAAACCCGAGGGAAGTGAGAGAACGTCCCCCTCAAACCCGAGGGAAGTGAGAGAGCGTCCGAAGGGAGGGGTGGCTAACCAAGGTCAGTGACCTCCGTGGCCTCCGGCACCTTCCGTCTTGCGCATCATGGCTCCCAGGACTACTGCAGCCACAGCGATAACGGTCGCAGCCAGGAATGCTGCCTGCATGCCGGCCACCAAACCGGAGGATGCAGAAACCACAGCATAGATCGACACGAGCAGCGCAGTCCCGGCAGCACCCGCAACCTGCTGGGCCGTGCTGATAATCGCTGAACCGTGGGAGTAAAGGTGCGGCGGCAGCGGGTTCAGGCCAGTGGTGAATGCCGGAGTAAACAGCAGGGCCAGTCCGAGACTCAAGGTGACGTGAAGCGCGACGACCCACCCGAGGGAGCTGGCTTCATCAAGGCGCGAGAACTGCCACAGGGTCAGGACCATAAGTACTGAGCCCGTTACAGTCAGCGGCAGGGGACCCACTTTGTCGAAGATCCGCCCGATAACCGGCCCCAGCAAGCCCATGGCCAAACCACCTGGCAGCAGAGCCAGTCCGGTCTCCAAAGGCTGAAGGTGCAGGGTGTTCTGGAGGTACAACGGCAACAGGATCACGCCGCCGAACAGGGCCATCATGGCAACGACCATCAGCAGCGTGGACACCGTGAACATGCGGAACTTGAAAGCGCGGAGATCCAACAGCGGGGAGTCGGACTTCTGGAGCTTGAGCTGCCGGAAGACAAACAATGCAAGGCAGAGAACTCCCACTACCAACGCGATGACGGGAACAACGCCGGCCTCAGCTCCACCGATCTGGCTCAAACCGTAAACCAGCCCACCAAAGGCAGGGACGGTGAGGATGACAGAAGGCACGTCCAAGGTGGTCTTCTCGCGCTCCCCCACGTTGGTGAGGTACTTGGCGCCGATCGCGAACGCCGCCAGGGCAACGGGCAGCACGAACACGAACATGAAGCGCCAGGAGAAGTGGTCCAGGATGATGCCGGAAACGGTTGGTCCCATGGCAGGTGCAACCGAGATGGCAATGCTGACGTTGCCCATGACGGCACCGCGCTTGGACATCGGCACCAGCGTGAGGATGGTGGTCATCAGCAGCGGCAGCATGATGGCAGTACCACCTGCTTGTACTATGCGCGCCAGCAGCAACACCAGGAAGCCCGGCGCCAGTGCGGCCAGCAACGTTCCGCCGCTGAAGAGTCCCATGGCCAGCATGAACGCCCCGCGCGTACTCATCCGTTGCAGGATGAAGCCCGTGGTGGGGATGACGACTGCCATGGTCAGCATGAAGCCCGTGGCCAGCCACTGCACAGTGGACGCGCTCACCTGCAGATCCGTCATGAGGCGCTGCAGGGCGACATTCATGATGGTCTCGTTGAGGATCACCACGAAGGTTGCCACCAGCAGCGTGACAATGACCGTCACTGATTCGCGTGACATCTTCCCGGACACGGGCGCCTGGGACACGGGCGCCTTGACCGCCGGCGCCTGCGGGGGCGCCGCCTCCGTGGAGGTGACAGAGCCGGAAGCGCTGGATTCAGGCTTGCCGTTGGCGTCGGACGTGACGTCGGTAGACATGAGGATTCCCCAAGGTTTGGATTTGGTGTCCGGCGATCTGTGCCGGTGAAGACTAAAACAGTCTAAACGCCCATCCAATTCCCGTCAGCAGAAAAATTCCAAACGTTAGGAGAACAACGGAGCGTTGTCGATGAGCCGGACTGCCCCCACCTTGGCGGCGATAATCGCCAAACCTTCACCACGGAACGGAGTCTCTTTGCAGTTCTCCGCGAGAGGCTCCAGCGTGGCAGGATCCACGACGTCGAAGTAGTCCAGTTCCACAATCGGCTGGGATTCGACCAGTGCGACGGCGGAATCGAGGTGGAGCGGTTCGTGCGCGTTCGCGCGGGACTCGATCAGGCGCAGAGCCCGCGACAACACCAACGCGGCATCGCGTTCCGCGTCGGAAAGGAACCTGTTGCGGCTGGAGAGCGCCAATCCGTCCTCACTGCGAACGATTGGCACAGGAATGATCTCCACCGGGAAGTTCAGGTCCGAGACCATCCGCTTCACCAAGGCCAACTGCTGCGCGTCCTTCTGGCCAAAATAGGCCCGGTAGGCCGCCGTCGTGCCGTCCGCCGCAGCACCTCCGGGGAGCCCATAGTGCAACAGCTTGGCCACCACGGTGAGGGCTCCGTCAAAATGTCCCGGGCGGGAGGCCCCTTCCCACTTTTCACCCAGCGGACCGGATGTCACCCGCACCAAGGGCTGGCCGCCGGGATACACCTCGTCCACGGACGGCGCGAACACCAAGTCAACGCCCTCGGCATCGAGCAGTGCCATGTCGGCGTCGAGCGTGCGCGGGTAGCGGTCCAAGTCCACGGCGTCGCCGAACTGCAGTGGGTTCACGAATATGGTGGCCACCACTACGTCGTTTTCCGCCACAGCGGTCCGGGCCAGCGCAGCATGGCCCGAATGCAAAGCACCCATGGTGGGTACAAGTCCTTGCGAATTTCCACCTTTGGCTGCCAGGAGCCGGGCACTCCCAGCCCGCAGTTCAGCCGCGGTGGTCACGAGTTTGATGGCCATGCTGTTCAGTTTCCTTCCGGTGCCTCGGGTTCGGCGCCCAAGGCCTCGTCAATCTCGGTCAGTTGTTCGGGGCGCAGCAGTCCGCGGTTTCCAGCCCTACGGGCAGTCGCCCGTGCCATGGCCTGGTAAGCCGAAAGGACATCGCCGCCAGCACCGCCGTCGTACTCTTTCAGTGCCTGAGCATGCGCAGAAACGGTACCCACATCCCCGCGTGCTACAGGACCGGTCAGCGCAGACTCGCCGGACGCTAGAGCGTTTTCCAGCGTCGCGCGCAACAGCGGACCGAGCATGGACTCCGGGTTTTCGACGCCGATCTCCCGCAGCATCTGCGATGCCTGCGCCACCAGCGTGACCATATGGTTCGAGCTGTGCGCTAGTGATGCGTGATAGATGGTGCGATCGGCCTCGGCAATCACCACCGGCTCCGCGCCCATCTCCACCACCAGTGCCTGGGCGATCGGCAGCATGGCAGCATCCGCCGTGACACCAAACGTGCAATCCATGAGACGGGTCAGGTCCAAGCTCATGCCCGTGAAGGTCATCGCAGGGTGAAGCGCCAGTGGAATCGCACCGACCGCGCGGACCGGGTTGAGAATACCGACGCCGAACCGGCCTGAGGTGTGCGCAACCAGTTGGCCGGGCTGCCACGCACCGAGCTTGGCCAACCCCGCCACCAACTCGCCGAGGGCGTCGTCCGGGACGGCAAGCAAAACGAGCTCCGAGCGTTCCACGATGTCCTGTATCTCCAGGATCGGTACGCCGGGAAGCAGGTTTTCCGCACGCTCGCGGCTCGCTTCGGATACAGCAGAAACCCCGACGACGGCGTGCTCGGCCGCGCGCAAGGCGGCACCCAACACGGCACCCACCTTGCCGGCGCCAATGATCCCGACGCCGAGTCGTCCTGGCCTAGCCATCGTGGCGGTCCTCCTGTTGGGGTGAAGTGCGGGGTGGTTCCGGCTGTGCGGGTTGTTCGTTAAGTGTGGCTGCGACCTCCGGAGCCTGCGGAGCTACCTGAGCCAGCCATTGTTCGCTGGTTTGCCGCTTCCGTGCTTCCCGGGCACGGGCCGCCTGCTGGTCGAAAAGCTCCACCGCCTGGGTGACGTCGGCTTGGAACACCCGTGGGGAAACCGGCCCGGCCGTGGTGTGGAGGACAAGATCGGCCACCTTGAAGCGCCTCGCCCACGGACCTTGGTGCAGTGCCATGGACTGCGTCCGTTGATGCGGAACCATCACAAGCGTGTGCCACCAGCGGCCGGACCGGATTAGCAACGCAGTCTTAGTGGCAAGGAAACCGTTGCGTCGCCATCCAAGCGGGGCCAACAAACGTGCGCGGCGGGGAGTGGTGGTGAAGCCGTCCACCAGTGCCGAACCAGCTCCAGCCGGCCCCAAACCATCCAACCCCGCAGAGAACACCCTTTCCGGATCCTCAACTCCCGGATCAGGCAACACCAACGACATCATCCGCAGGACATCGGACTTCATGCCAACAGGCAGCAACATGGTGCGGGAAGTGCCCTCCGTGCTGGCTGAAACCCCGTAACCGGCAACGTTGACATGTATGCGGTACCAGCCGAAGATCCTCCACAGGGGCGGTTGCGTCACCATCAGCGCCTGGATGCGGCCGGGCGGCAAGGTCTGCGCCTGCGTGTCCAAAAGGCCGTATCGAAGGCGGATCCCATCCGGCGAGATTGCGGCAGTGAAGTTGTAGCCCTTGTTGAAGGAGCTCCAATACGCGGCGCCGATACCCAGAATGCCGGGAATCAGTGCCAGGAAAAGCGTCTGGTTCTGCGTGAAAACGGACACAGCAACCACCACTGCCGCACCGACCAGGATTCCGACGGTCTGCTCGCTCAGCAGCAGGGACCCGACCAGCCGGGACGGCGGCACTGACAGCACCACGTGCTCCGGAGCTTCAGGAACTTCCTCTGCCGTCTCGGGCCCGCTGACCACGCCGGCCGCCCGCGCAAGAATGGTGGCACGCAACTGCTTGGCCTTATCCAGCGGGAGGTAAGCGAGCCGCACTGCCGACTCGCCGGCGTCGGCAACTTCAAACTTGAGTTCAGCGAGCCCAAAGATCCTCGCCAAAAGTGGTTGCACAATGTCGATAGCCTGAACGCGATCCAATCGGGCCTGCCGTTGCTGCTTGAACAGGAAACCGGTGTTGACGCGGACATACCCCTCGGCCACCTGGTAGCGCGTGAAGTACCAGCTAAGAATGAAACCGCCAACGGTCAACAGAAGCACCACGGCGCCGCCAGCCAAGAGCCACGGCACCCGACCGTTGAGGTTCGGGTCCACGAAATCCCGGCCCTGCAGCATCCGCTCGAAAGCATCGCGGCCAAAGAAGAACCCGACGGCGGCAAGCGCCACCCAGCCCCGAACGAACGGTGACGCAGGGTGGACGCGGTTCCAGCCGCCGTCGACGGTTGGTTCCGGCTTCCCCGGGAGGCTCGCAGTTGCGTTGCTCTCCAGGCTCACAGCCCGGCCAACCTGGCTTCTCCGCGAGCCGAAAGCTGTTCGCGCAAGCGTGCCCCTTCTGCAGAAGGAAGACCAGGCAGGTGCGCATTGGTTCCAGCCGACGCCGTGTGAAGTTTCAGCGTGCACAGTCCCAAGCTGCGTTCAACGGGACCAACCGCAACGTCCACATATTGCATCCGACCGTACGGGACCACCATGGTCCGTTGGAAGAAGATGCCACGGCGGATGAGGAGGTCGTCGTCGCGCTCGGCATAGCCGATTGCACGTACTTGGCGGGGAATCAGAACCAGCCGCCACAGCGCCAACACCAGCATCACCGCCGGAACCGTGATGGCAAGCCACAACGGCGGCCAACGCCACCATCCGAGCAGCACGAAAATGAGAGGCAAACTAAGGACCGCCAACATCACTACGTTGCCGATGGCCCACTCCACCAAGCGCACCGTGACGTACTTGGGGGATACCCGCAGCCACTGGACGCCGGGAGGATCAATCGCCTCGGTATGCATACTCGCCTTCACCTTTAGTTTCGCCGCGACGGGTTTCCGGTCCGGCGGTACCGCCTTCCAGATCCTCTGGCGGGATCCGGCAGAACCGCTCCACCACAAGTCCGACCACAACCATCACCACGCCACCGCCGCCCATCAGCACGGCGTTCCACAGGATTCCTTCGCCCCCGCGCAAACCACCTATTCGGAGAAGATCCACCGTGATCCCCGCATGCCAGCCAAGGAGCAGCGTCCCGGCGTAAGCGCAGGCCTGGGCAAGAATCAGGGTCCTTGCCGCCAAGATCGGATTGAGCAGGTTCTTCTTCTTGCCGTTGCGCCAACGCAGGACACGGATGCCCATGATGAGCGTCAGCACCGCGATGACAGCCATGGTGACGAGCGCCGAAACCGGCAGCACCGGTGTTGGCATGCTGAAACGGTTGGTAGTGACCGTGGCCAACCATCCAATGACGGCAGCGATGACGGCGATGAGCACCAGAACTACGGGGCGCATTGCTTTCATGGCTGCTCCACTGCTCCCGTCGCCGGCACGCCGGCCACGTCACCGAAGCCGTCGAAGCGCCGGATGTCCGGCATGTCAGCGGCGACGGCGGCCAGTTCAGCCACGCTCTGGCCGTTCAGTGTGGCGTGCGGCTCCAACAAGGACCACGGGTAGAGCACGAAAGCGCGCTCAGCTGCCCGCGGATGCGGAATGGTGAGAACGGGATCGTCGCTGACTACTTCACCGAACACGATGATGTCCACGTCAAGCGTCCGCGGACCCCAGCGCACCTCGCGGGTGCGGTGATGTTTCTGTTCCACCGCGTGGCAGTGCTTCAGGAGCTCCAAAGGCGCCAATGTCGTCTCCACGGCCATGACCATGTTGAGGAAATCCGGTTGGCCCTCCGGACCGCCCACGGCCTTGGTCTGCACCACCGGCGACACACCCAAGAGGCGCACCTCCGGCGGGTCCACCAGATCCGCAACGGCAGTGGACAGGGTGTCGTTCCGCTCCCCCAGGTTGCTGCCAAGAGCCAGGATGACCTTGGTATAGCCGGACGTCATGATCTCTCCCGGTGGACGCTGACCGTGACGTCGCCAAAAGGCACCTCAATGGGGGCCTTGGGCTTGTGGACGGTGACATCGACGGCGGCAACCTGGTAGTTCTCGAGGATGCCCTCGGCAATCCTGACAGCCAAGCCCTCTATGAGGTTCAAAGGCTCGCCCTCGATGTGCTTGGTGATCAGTTCAGCCACCTCGCCGTAGTGGGCCGTGTACTGGAGATCGTCCGTCTCAGCCGCTTTGGTGAAGTCCGTGTACAACACGGCGTCCACAACGAAAGGCTGGCCGTCACGGCGTTCGAAATCGAACACTCCGTGATAACCGACGGCGGTGACGCCGGTCAGCGTGATCCTGTCCACAGCGATATCCAATCAGCGGGAAATGCGGGCGGCGACCTTGACGGCGTCAAGGCTGGGGCCGACGTCGTGAACGCGGACAGCCCAAGCGCCCTTAGTGGCGCTCAAAGCGGTAATGGCAGCGGTGGCAGCATCGCGTTCCAGAGGCGCAGCGGACTTACCTGCCACCGTGAGAAGCGAACCGAGGAACCGTTTGCGGGAAGCCGCAACCATCACCTTGTGGCCCAGCGAGAAAAGCTGGTCCAGGTTCTTGAGGATCTCCCAGTTCTGGTCCTCGTTCTTGGAGAAACCGACGCCGGGATCGATGATGATCTGCTCCGGCGCAACGCCAGCTGCGTACAGCTTGTCGCGGACGCCGCTGATCTCAGCCACCACGTCCTCCGTGACGTTGTTGTAGTCCGTGAGGCTGTCCATGGTCAGGGCGTCGCCGCGGCGATGAGTCAGGATGTACGGAACCTTGGTCCGGGCAACGAGCTCGGGCATGTCCGGTTCAATCGTCAGGCCGGAAACATCGTTGATGATGGCAGCGCCTGCCTCGATGGCAGCGGCAGCCGTGGACGTGTGCATTGTGTCAATGCTGACCAGCGCGCCTGCCTTCACCAGTGCCTGGATCACGGGGAGGACGCGGCGCTGTTCTTCCTCAGGGGAAACCGGTTCAGCGCCGGAGCGAGTGGACTCACCCCCGACGTCGATGATGTCTGCGCCTGCGTAAAACATGCGCAGGCCGAGCGCGATGGCGGTGTCCGGTGTCCGGTGCGTGCCACCGTCGCTGAAGGAATCCGGGGTGACATTGAGGATTCCCATGACGAGCGTGCGGTCCGTTGGCAGGTCCTCGAACCTGGCCGCGGGGCGCGGTTTGCGGAGAATCGGCAACGGGCTTGTGGCCGGGCCGGTTCCGGGTGCTGCAGCGAGGGAGTCCATAGTGCTTACCTTCCGAGTATGAGGCTCATGGCCTCGGCGCGGGTGGCCGGGTCATGGAGTTGACCGCGCACCGCACTGGTGACGGTCTTTGCGCCGGGCTTGCGAATGCCGCGCATGGACATGCACATGTGTTCACATTCGACGACGACAATCGCGCCGCGCGGGTTGAGGTGCGTCACCAGCGCTTCAACGATCTGCGTGGTGAGGCGCTCCTGCACCTGCGGCCGCCGCGCATAGATGTCCACCAACCGTGCCAACTTGCTCAGCCCGGTCACTTTTCCGTCATGTGACGGAATGTAACCAACATGCGCCACTCCGTGGAACGGGACCAAGTGGTGCTCGCACGTCGAGTAGAAAGGAATGTCCTTCACAAGGACAAGCTCTTCATGGTCGAGGTCGAACGTGGTGGACAGGACATCCACCGGGTGCTGATGCAGCCCTGCAAACATCTCCGCATATGCCTTGGCCACACGCTTGGGCGTGTCCAGGAGGCCTCCGCGCTCGGGGTCTTCACCTATCGCCAGGAGGATCTCACGGACAGCCGCTTCAATGCGCGGACGGTCCACTTTATGGTCGTGTTTGGAGCCCGCGGCGGAACCGTGGGCGGCGGCGAGGTCGTCGTCGTCGTCGAAATGAGTCACAGCAGAAGCTTAGCCGTGATGCGGGTGGTCGTTGCCGCCGTCGGGCTGCGGGGCCTGGAAGGAATCCTGGCTGCTGACTCCCTGCGCGTGCGGAGCCACGACGTCCAGCGGCTCGTCCAAGCGGGCCTGCTTGGCCTCTTCCTGGGCTTGGCGCTCAGCCTTCTCGGCGCGGCTCTCCACAGGAGGAATCGACTGCACCGGGCGGGATTCCTTGGACAACCAGATCTCGCGGAAATCGCGCTTCCGGATGTCGTGGAAAATTTCGGCAATCTCCGTCTGGTTCAGGGTTTCCCGTTCCAGCAGTTCCAGTGCCAGGCGATCCAAAACGTCCCGGTTTTCCGTGAGGATGGCGTATGCCTCATCGTGTGCCTGGTCGATCAGGCGACGTACTTCCTCGTCCACCACATAGGCGATCTGGTCGGAGAAGTTGCGCTCCTGCGCGGCGTCACGGCCGAGGAACGGCTCACCGCCGCCCTGGCCCAGCTTCACGGCACCAACACGCTCGCTCATGCCGTACTGGGTGACCATCTTCCGGGCCGTGGAGGTGGCCTTTTCGATGTCATTTGAAGCACCTGTGGAGGGATCGTGGAACACGATTTCCTCAGCAACACGGCCGCCCATGGCGTAAGCCATCTGGTCCAGCAGTTCATTGCGGGTCACCGAGTACTTATCGTCCTCAGGGATCACCATGGTGTAGCCAAGAGCACGGCCGCGGGGAAGGATGGTGATTTTCGTGACCGGGGCGGAGTTACGCAGCGCAGCCGCAACCAATGCGTGCCCACCTTCGTGGTACGCGGTGATCTTGCGCTCAAGCTCCTTCATGACGCGGCTGCGCTTCTGCGGGCCTGCCATGACACGGTCGATTGCCTCGTCCAGTGCGCGGTCATCGATCAGGTTGGCATTTGAACGAGCGGTCAACAGCGCGGCTTCGTTCAGGACGTTGGCCAGGTCCGCACCCGTGTAGCCGGGCGTCTTCTTGGCAACACCCCGGAGGTCGATGCCCGGAGCCATCGGCTTGCCCTTGGCGTGGACGTTGAGGATCTGTTCGCGGCCGATCATGTCCGGCGCTTCCACAGTAATCTGGCGGTCGAAACGGCCCGGGCGAAGCAGCGCGGGGTCCAGGACGTCGGGACGGTTGGTGGCCGCGATGAGGATGACGTTGGTCTTCACGTCAAAGCCGTCCATCTCAACAAGGAGCTGGTTCAACGTCTGCTCGCGTTCGTCGTTACCGCCGCCGATACCGGCACCGCGGTGACGTCCAACGGCGTCGATTTCATCCACGAAGATGATGGCCGGGGAGCTTGCTTTGGCCTGTTCGAAGAGGTCGCGGACACGGGAAGCACCAACACCCACAAACATCTCAACGAAGTCCGAGCCGGAGATGGAGAAGAACGGAACGCCGGCCTCGCCGGCAACAGCGCGGGCAAGCAGCGTCTTACCGGTACCTGGCGGGCCGTAGAGCAGCACACCCTTGGGGATCTTGGCACCAACGGCCTGGAACTTGGCCGGTTCCTGGAGGAACTCCTTGATTTCCTGGAGCTCTTCCACGGCTTCGTCCGCACCGGCGACGTCAGAGAAGGTCACCTGCGGCATGTCCTTGTTGACCAGCTTGGCTTTGGACTTACCGAACTGCATCACCTTGGAGCCGCCGCCCTGCATGCGGGAAAGCAGGAACCAGAACAGGACGCCGAGCAGCAGCACAGGGATAAGCAGGGAGAACAAGCCGGAGAACCAGTTGTTCTCCACCGGCTGGTCCGTGAAGCCCTTGTCCGGGTTGGCGTTGGTGACAGCCTTCACCACATCCGGCCCGCGATCCGTGACGTAGAAGAACTGAACGTTCTTGCCCTTATCCTGGCCGTCCAGGTTCAGGTTGTCCTTGAGCACCAGGTCAACGCGGTTCTCGGCGTCGAAAATCTTGGCCTGCTCAACCTTCCCGCTTTGGGAAAGGAGTTCGAGGCCTTCCTTGGTGTCAATGCGCGTGGAACCGCCCGGAGCCAGCGTTGCGAATGCCACCAGGAGCAAGCCAACGACGACAACAATCCAGATGCCCGGGCCCTTGAAGAAACTCTTAGCTTTCATCTGATCGGGGTTTTGCCCCGTCCCTCCTGGTAGTGCTGCAAGGCGCAACTTCTGCGCGCGAGTGGTGCTGCTTCAGTTTCAAGCTATACACCGTTCCCAGTAATTCACGCACTGGAAAGTCCAAAAGTTCCCTCTGGGCGTACACAGGATACTCGCGTTGTGCGTGCTGGAACAGGGCTTTTGCGCTATCTGGCGGGCGTGAGTGGGGCGTCCGCTCTGCTGCGGTGCGCCCACTGATGCACCCACTCGCGCCATTCGCCCCCGTAACGGCTGGTGCGAACGGCGGAAAAGGGTGCGGGGTTTCTCCGGCGAACGGCCACACACGGTGCTCATTGAGTTGCAGCAGACTGATTTTCCGTGTGGGCTCCCTTGTGTTTTCCACATAGCGCGAGCCTGAACTTCCGCCTTCGCTCGTAACGCCGGAACGTAGAACCTATGGCTTTTCCAGAACTCCTCCTCGCCTCGGACGCGACACGTATCGGACAGGATGCCCGCCAACTCGCCAAGCGGGCCATGCGTGGCGAACTGGTGCGAGTAAGACGAGGCACATATGTCCGCTCTGCTTATTGGGCAGAATTGAACAACCGCCAACGGCACGGACTTCAAGCAGCTGCGCTGGTCAATACGACCAGGACTGCGCCCATCTTCAATTTGCAGACGGCTGCACTCCTCTGGGGGCTCGGCGTAGTTGGCGTGCCGAAACACCTGTGTACCGTCACTGCAGACCCAACAGGTGGCCGGTCAAAGCACGGGATCCGGAGAAGCTTCGGGGCCTGTGACACCGGGGTAGTCCAACTCGGCGCCTTCCGTGTTACGGACAAAGTTCGCACAACGATGGAGCTGGCTGCCGCCCTGAACTTTGCTGAGGCCTTGGCAATCGTAGACTCCAGCCGGCGGACCCAAAGGTGGGGCGACGCTCTTGAGGTTGACGATTGGAACAAGGACAGGGCCTGGGGTCCTCCGTCGGACGTGGACGAACTGGGTGACGCTGTCTCCGCTTTTACCAGTCAGTCGAGAAAACGACGCGCTGGCACCATTCTCGAATTGTCCACAGACAAGTCCGAATCGGTGGGGGAATCCATGAGTCGAGCCCAAATGATTTTGCTCAACTTCCCCACCCCAAGCCTTCAAGGATCTTTTACCTTGAGGACCGGACGGACCGCCCGAACGGATTTCTGGTGGCCCGAACTCGACTTGGTGGGGGAATTCGATGGCTACGGGAAGTACCTGAGAAACAAATTGCGGGGTAACCAGACCATCCAGCAAGCAGTCATGGCGGAAAAGGCCCGAGAAAACGGTTTGCGGGCACTGGGCCTTACCGTTATTCGCTGGGACTGGTCCGACATGATGAATCCGCGCATGTTCGCCCGAATCTTGAACGACGGCGGGCTCCGATCTCTGCGTGTGGCCTGATGGTTTCGTTCAGCCCAAACCGTAGCCATCGGGGAGAAGGCTGCTTGACTGGATTGGCTGCGTCAGGCTGCGGCGACCGGGAGTACCAACAGGTAGCCGGTGGGCAGGTCAGCGCTCCATCGTCGGGGCTCACGGACCACGAACTGTGTGGCCAGCTGCTCCGGGGTGAGCAGGCTGTTGGGCTCCGGTGACGGGCCCCATTGTCCACTTCCGTACGGATAGAGAGGATCCAGGACGCGGATCCCCGTTACTTGGAACTCCGGGAATTGTGAGGGGTCGCCCATCGATTCGAATCCGCTCATCACCCATGCGTGGCGGCCGCTCCACATGACCAGCCCCACCGGTCGGCCGGTTTCGGCTATGGCACGCGCCGCCGTCTGCAGCGTGTCCTCGTAGTTGGCGATGCTGACCACTGTGTATGCCCCCATTCCCACTTCGGTCAGCACCTGCGCCCAACCTCGCGGGTTGGCTCCGTTAAACGAATTGGATGACCGCGCACGGGCCATCTCCCACAGTTCACTTTGCTGTGCGGATGATGCCCACGAACCGCCTCCGGTGTCATCGACGAGGTTGTGCGCCATCTGGATGCTCGCAGCAACACACCAGTCAAAGGTGTACTGCGGTACGAAATCCCCCTCTTGGTAGAGGTTGACGGCGAATGCCTGGGGCACCGCTGGCGGCGCGGGTGGCGGAGCAGGTGCAGGTGCAGGTGGCGGTGCGGGCGAAGGAGCCTGAGTGGCACTCGTTGACGGACCCGCGGCGGCGTCACCCCTAGGCGGCACGGAGGACGAGGTCGCGATTGGTTGCCCAGCATCGAGCACGGTGGAATCGACGGCAGGAGTGCAAGCCGTGAGAAGAGTCGCCATGACGGCGAGCCACGCCAGAAGACGGGCAGGGGCGCCGGTCATGGTCAAGTTTAGCGCGGAGGGTCGGCGCGACGGCAGGCTCATCCGGTACCCACTGCTGCACCTGCAACCGCCGCACGCACCCCCTAAGCGCCAACGCCGCACCCACTCCCGCCAAACGCACCAGAGGTTACGGGTGCAAACGGCGGAAAGTGGTGCGGCGAAATGAGGGCCGAGAAAGGAACCACGTCCGAAAGCGAGCACGCCGTCAGGATGGGCCATCAGCGACAAACGGACACCGGCTCAGAGCTCTACGACTCAACGGACACCGGCTGAAAGCTAAAAGGCTCAAAAGCTCAATGGCTCAAGGGCGCGACGGCAGGCTCATCCGGTACCCACTGCTGCACCAGCAACCGCCGCACGCACCCCTTAAGCACCAACGCCGCACCCACTCCCGCCAAACGCACCAGAGGTTACGGGTGCAAACAGCGGAAAAGGGTGCGACGGCAGGCTCATCCGGTACCCACTGCTGCACCTGCAACCGCCGCACGCACCCCTTAAGCACCAACGCCGCACCCACTCCCGCCAAACGCACCAGAGGTTACGGGTGCAAACAGCGGAAAAGGGCGCGGCGGAAAGCGGCGGAGAGTGCTTACTCGTACACGTGCGGGGCCAGGGTGCCCACGAAGTCCAAGTTGCGGTACTTCTCGGCGTAGTCAAGGCCGTAACCGACGACGAATTCGTTGGGGATGTCGTAGCCGACGTACTTGACGTCGATTTCCACCTTGGCGGCGGTCGGCTTGCGGAAGGCTGTGCAGATCTCGACGCTGGCCGTGCCACGGGATTCGAGGTTGGACTTGAGCCAGGACAAGGTCAGGCCGGAGTCGATGATGTCCTCAACAATGAGCACGTCCTTGCCCATGAGGTCGGTGTCGAGGTCCTTGAGGATCCGGACAACACCGGAGGACTGGGTGCCCGAGCCGTAGGACGAGACTGCCATCCAGTCCATGCTGACGTGGCTGTGCAGCGCACGTGCGAGGTCAGCCATGACCATCACTGCGCCCTTGAGGACACCGACGATGAGGATGTCGCGGCCTTCGTAATCCTTATCGATCTGCGCCGCGAGTTCCGCGATACGTGTTTGGATCTGCTCTTTGGTGTAAAGAACGTGCTTGAGATCTGCCTGGACGTCGTTTGAATCCACCAATGGCTCCTGTTTTGATGCTCGGGTGCGGCTACTGTTGGGACGGTTTCTGATGCCGGAATACTAGCTTCCCACAGCGGGGGGCTAGTCGGGGAACGCCGTCAGCCGCAGCACCCGCCGAAAATGCGGACGAAGCACCCGCGGAAACAGGCCGTTCCTGCTCCAGATCGCTGAGGGACAAGCGGTACACACTGACATGGCCGGGCAGCTCCACAGGCCCTGCCGAGCCTTGCCTGCGAAGCAGCGCTTCCGCAGCTTGGAGGCGCCCGTAGCCGGGTTGTTGACCTCCGACGTCGGCCGCCGCCTTCGCGATGACGCGGAACCTGAGCGCTGCGGGCAGCTCACGAACGGCGTCTTCGGGCAACCACGCGCCATCGTCCACGCGCTGCACAAGTGAGAGATAGGTCTCGTTGGCCAGATCTTCAAGGAAGTCCGCGTCTTGCTGCAGGATTGCCGCGGTCCGGGCCAGCGACTCTGCAACGCCCGGGCCGAGTTTCTCTTCCAAAACCGGCATCACTTCAACACGTGTCCTGGAGCGGGCGAAGGCGGGATCGGCGTTACTGGGATCATGCCAAGGATCCAGTTCCTCAACCTCGCAGATTTCCAGGGTCTCCTCGCGCCGAAGGCCAAGGAAAGGCCGGAGCAGGCGTCCCCGAGCGGGCCTCATCCCCGCGAGAGATCGGGTTCCGGATCCGCGAGCCAACCCCAGGAGCACCTGTTCGGCTTGGTCATCCAAGGTGTGGCCGAGCAGGATCGCATCACATCCGAGGTGGTCAGCAGCGGACTCCAACGCAGCGTGGCGGGCATCCCGGGCTGCGGCCTCGGGACCAAAACCAGTTGAAGCTACTTCCACGGTCCGCACTTCTACCGGAGAAAGCCCCAGCTCGCGCAGCACAGACGCCGTCCGGGCAGCCACCTCCGCGGAGCCGGCCTGCAGTTGATGATCCACCACCACGCCCGCCACGGACACTGGATGCCCGTCTACATGGCCGCGTCTGGCAAAGTATGCGGCAACGGCTGCCAAAGCCAACGAATCCGGGCCTCCGCTGCAGGCTACAAGCACACGCGAGGGATAGCCGGCAGAGGCCAAGGCGTTCTGCAACTGCTTCCGCGCCTTCCCGACGACGGGCGCCAGACGCCCCGGACGCCGTCGACCCTTACCGGCCGAACCGACAGCGGAACCGGAAGGAACGCTCAAAGGCCCATCCGCTCAAGCCACAGCTTGGAGTTGTGGATCTCTTCTTCAGTGGGCAGGTATTCGGCGGATTCCCACACCCGGTTGAAGCCCTCCATGCCAGCCACGGCAACAACTTCGCGGACGAACTTGGCGCCATCGGTGTACTGGCGCATTTTGGCGTCCAGGCCGAGGAGATTGCGGATGAACTTCTCCACCACGCCGCGGTCCTTGCCGCGCTCGTTGAAACGCTGACGGATGGTCTTCACTGAGGGAACGATGCTCGAATCCACGGCATCCATCACCACGTTGGCGTGACCCTCAAGGAGGCTCATGACGGCGGTGATGTGGGACAGGGACGCCTTTTCCTCCGGGTTCTGGAGGAGGTCCAGGATGGCACCGCGGCCCGGTGTTTTCTCGGAGGGGTTACGGTCCCGTAGGGACTTGGCTACAGCGCTGGCGCGTTCAACCAAAGTGTCCATGTTGCCCAGGAGGTTGCCGCTGAGCTTTTCGATTTCATCGAGCATGTGGTGCCGGAGCCACGGTGCGGCCGCGAACTGCACCCGGTGTGTTTGTTCGTGCAGGCAGACCCAGAGACGGAAGTCATCCGGGTGAACGTTCAGTTCGCGCTCCACGGAAATGATGTTCGGCGCCACCAGCAGGAGCCGGCCGCCGGGGGGCACGTTGGAATCCGGGGCGAGCGCGGCAAAAGGATCGTATTGGCCAAGGACTTTGCTGGACAGGAACGCGAGCACGGCGCCAAGCTGGGTGCCGGTGATGGCACCGCTGGCAGCAGCCGCGGCCGGGGTCATGGCCACTCCGCTGCGGTTCTCCAGCATCTTCTTCAGCGCGGGCTGGAGCATCACGGAAAAGCTCTGGGTATTGGCCTTGGACCAGGAGGCTCGGTCCACCACCAGGACGTGCGAATCACGCAGGTCCCTGGCGGCATCCAAGCCGGTGATGTCGTGCACGTGCGGGACGGAGATATCCGCGTTGAAGCGCAGATTGTCCACGGCCTTGCCGATCTCCCCGGCGCTAAGCTCCGGGCCGGGAGGGGCAAGCCGGGCAGCCGTAGAGGCGGCCAGGTCCCAGTTGATCAGGGACGGGGCCCCTGCTGACGAATCTCGGGCAGATGACACCATACGGTCCATCACACCACACGTGACTGACAGTCAGCCTTAAGTTCGCTCCGCGCGGAGGATTCAGCCTCGGCACCCGCATGAGGCCAGCACCGACGCCGAACGGTCCAAGGCCACCTTGTTGCCCGCGGCTCCCGGGTCCAGGCCATTGCCGATGAACGAGAACACCAGCAGCCGGCCATCGGCGTCCACCACGTAACCGCTCAACGCGAGCACGGTATTTAACGTCCCGGTCTTGGCGCGTACCAGCCCGGCGCCCTCGGACGTACCGGCGTCCACATATCTGTCGTCCAGGGTCCCGGTGAGCCCGGCTACAGGGAAACCATCGAGCGCGGTCCGCAATGCAGGGTCCGGCCCGCTGGTGATGGCACGGACAACCTCGGCGAACTGGCGGGCGGTGACCTGATTCTCCAGGGCAAGGCCCGACACATCGGCCAACTGCATCGAATCCGTGGCGATTCCCAGCTCCCCCAGCCTTTGCCGCACGGCCGCAGTGGCGCCGTCGTACGTCCCTTCATGACCAGACGCCAAGGCGGTCATCCGCCCCAGCGCTTCCGCCAGGAAATTGTCAGAGGATTCCAGCATGAGGTCCACTTGCTCGCCGACGGTGGCTGACTCAGCAGCTGCCAGTTCTTTGGCGGGGAGGCCTTTGCCGCGTTCGACGCCGGGACTCACCGCTACGCCGGCAGCCGCCAACTGTTCGGCGAACGTTTGGGCGGTGGCGAGGGCGGAATCCTGGGGTCGGGGTCCGGTGAGAACGTCCGGGGCGTAGCGACCGGAGTTCAACGCCAAGGAGTACAAGGGCGCGGTTTCACCGGCGGCGACATCCTCCAAACTCCATGCCGGGTTAAGGGGCGCGCCGCTGAAGAGAGAGTCGTCAACTTGAACGGTAACGGGCCCCTTCACTCCGGCTGAAGCCAAAGCGGCAGCCGTGTCTGCAGCCAGGGACGCCAGTCCGGCCCGGCCCAGGACGGCTGTGGGCTCGGAAGCGGA
The DNA here is from genome assembly GCF_058799755.1 of Arthrobacter sp. GW822-FHT05G07. Classification (NCBI taxonomy): domain Bacteria; kingdom Bacillati; phylum Actinomycetota; class Actinomycetes; order Micrococcales; family Micrococcaceae; genus Arthrobacter; species Arthrobacter sp. GW822-FHT05G07. The sequence goes on from NZ_JBXALT010000006.1 coordinate 17,997, forward strand.
AGCGCCCAGCAGCACATCCCCTCCCCCGGTCAGCACCACTGTTGAGGGATTGTCAGATGCGAGCACACGCGTGGTGAAACGGGTTTCGGGACCGAGCGCCTTCAAGGCAGAGACGGCTGTCAGCAGTTTCATGTTCGAGGCCGGGATGCGGTTGGCGGTGGCTTCGCGGTCAAAAAGCACCTGGCCGGTGGAGGCGTCCATCACCACACCGCTGATACTGCCCGCGCCATCCGGCTTGAGCGTGGCGTCAAGGAGCTTCGCCACCTCAGCAGGCACGGGAACGGGCGCCTTGGGATCCAGCGGAAGCACACTGTTTGCGCCCGAGAGTCGGTCCGGCACGTGCTGCCAAGCGGGAACGGAAGGTAGGGGCTTGGGGAAACTGAGCAGGCCCGGAAACATCCCCACAGCCACCACGGCGCCGAGGCACAGCAGGACCGTGGTCAATAGCACCGGCCATGTAAAGCGCCCCCACGCCGCGGGAACCCGCTTGCGGGCACCCCCGTTTTTAACGCCCATCATGGAAGCTGCTTGGTCCTGTCAGTCTTGAAATGTCCCCGCCGGTTCAAGAAACCCGGGCCTCTCGCTATATCCTCAATAGTAGTCGGCGGCGCCGGCGGCGCTTTTGCCTGCCGCGCCCCACCCACACCCGTCAAGGAGCATTCCATGAAGCACGACGTGACCATCGAGATCCCCAAGGGATCGCGCGTCAAGTACGAAGTTGACCACGAAACCGGCCGTGTCCGCCTGGACCGCGTCCTGTTCACCTCCATGCAGTACCCCACGCACTACGGTTTCTTCGAGAACACCCTGGGCGAAGACGGCGACCCGCTGGACGCTTTGGTTCTCCTGCAGGACTTCGATCTGCACCCGGGCGTCATCGTGGAATCCCGCCCTATCGGCGTCTTCAACATGACCGACGACGGCGGCGGAGACGCCAAGGTCCTCTGCGTCCCCGTTGACGCACGTTTCGACCACATCCAGGAAGTCAGCGACGTCAGCGAATTCCTGGTCAAGGAAATCGAGCACTTCTTCACGCGCTACAAGGACCTGGAGCCCGGCAAGTGGGTCAAGGCTGAAGGCTGGGGCGACCGCGCCGCTGCCGAAGCCGAGCTGGAAGCTTCCATCAAGCGCTTCTCCGCCGAAGGCCACTGATTTTCGCGGCTTTCAACGCCTGACGCTCGACGGCGGCTGGTGCGGTTCCCTCGGAACCTCACCGGCCGCCGTCGTTCTTTAACGGTTTATGCACATGGGCATGTCTCCCCATCGCGGCAGTTGACGGGTCCGCCTAGGCTGGGACGAGACTTTTCGATGCATGTTCACAGGTTCGATGCATATTCACAGGGGGTTCCATATGGCTGGGTTCTATGGCGCGGACATCGCGCAGCTTCGCAGTCTGGCGGGTGTGATGGGCAAAGCTGCCGACGCCATCAGTTTGCAAAGCACGCAGTTGTCCAACGCGATCAACTCCACCACGGCGTGGCAGGGCCGGGACGCCACGGTGTTCAAGGGCGACTGGAACAGCCAACACCGGCAGAGCCTCGTGAAGGCCGCCAACATGCTGCGCGAAAATGCGAGCCAGCTGAAGAAGCACGCCAACCAGCAGGAGTTCGCCAGCCACAATGATGGTTCAGGCACCTCGGTTGGTGTCCTCAAGGACGTCTACGACACCGCCATGGGCGCGAAGGGCGCGATCAGTCCGCTGGTAGCGGCCGTCAGGTACGTTCTGCCCGTCAAGCCACTGCCCAACGGCGTCATCGATCCCCGGCATGTGAGGTACGGCAAGACCAAGGAGATCCTGACCAACTGGCGTGCCGGCGGGACCGTCCTGAGGGACGGGATCACGGCCCTTCGCAACGGCGAAAAGGTCACGGATGTCATTACCGACCTCAAAGCCAACATCCCTTACAGCCAGGCTTTCCAGGAAGCCAGCAAATTCTCCAAGGGCCTGCGCATCGCGGGGGCTTTGGCAGCACCGCTGAACATCGTGGGCGGCATCAGCGACATGATCAACCCGCAGCATGACGGCTGGCGCGGCACGGGCGACCGCGTGGCCGGCGGCCTGTCCGTGGTGGGCGGCGTGGGCAGCATCATGCTCATGACCGCTGGCGGCGCAGCCCTGCTGGGCCCGATTGGTGCGCCGATTGTGATTGGTGCCGGGCTTGTTGCCGGGGCCTGGGCCTTGGGTAACCTGGTGGCCGACAACTGGGACTCCATCAGCAACTTTGCCCGTAACCCTGGCAGCTACATCGCCGATGGCGCCAAGGAAGTGGCGGGCTTCGCGAAAGATGTAGGCAGTAAGGTGGCAGATGGGGTCAGTGACGCCGCCAAATCAGTCGGGAACTTTGTCGGAGGGATATTCGGATGACCGCCAGCACCATGAATTGGACCGAACGGGACGTGCAGGCAGCGGCCAAGGTCCTGGCGTCGGCCAGCGCAACCGGCGCGCCCTTACCCACGCTGACCGACGAAGAAGTTGTGGCCCTGGATGGCGTGCAGCACGAACAGTTGGTGGCCCTGCCCTGGCTATCTGCCCAGGACGCAAGCAAGGAACTGATGTGCGCCGTAGCCTTGCGCGGACTGCTCGCCAAGGAACTCGTTTACCCGGTGATCTTCGAAGGTGAAGCCGAGCCTTCGCGTTTGCACGCCACCGAAGAAATCACCGGCGCCCTTACCCTGCGCCGCAGTGGCAGCAGCGTTGTTTCCGTGGAACGCACGGTGTCCACGGGAAAGCGCTGGCTCTACAGCTATCTCCACGACGACGGCGTGCTGCTCGAAGAAGTGGATGAAGGCGGCCTGCATGGCTTCACCGTCATAACCCGCGACCAACTGGCCCAGCGCCTCGCCGAATTCGTTGACCCGGAAAAGGCCGCCGTACGCGATACCGATCCCACTGGTTACACGGAAGCCCAGTTCGAGGAACACGCAGCAACTGCCTTGGCGGATACCCTGGCCGCGAGTACCGTGGTGGCCTTCAACTCGGACACTAACGAGTTCCCCACCATCACCGTTTACACCGGCCCGTCGGGCGTCCATGTGCTGACCCCGCAGGTTGACGGCGACTCGGTGTCTTTGGAGCTGAAGGAAACGTCCGCGGCCTCGCTGGCCGGCGTCCTCGGTGGTCTGGCCGGACTGGCCTGACGCTCCGCACCCAAGCCCGTACACCGCCGTCGAGCCGAAAGCCCCAGATGAGCACTCCGAAGTCCACCACCCTCACCGGTCTGCTTGACGCTGTCAACGGCCGCCCCGTTCGCCGCCATCCTGAGACCGGCGCGTACTTCGTCAAGGCGTCCGGAGGCGCGCACTTCTGGGGCCGCGTCCTGGATGCCCTGGTGTTCCTGGTTGGCTACGCGGTTTTGGCCGTGATCCTGGCCGTTGTGCGGGAATCCATGATGAACAGCGGCTCAGCGCTCGGATACAACGATGGTTTGTGGCTGACGCTCTACGTTGTCCTGTGGTTCGTGGGGTTGTTTGCCTACGGCATGATCTGGGGATCCGTGGGCAGTGTGGGCGACGCCGCCGCCGGCATGCGCTCCGTGCGGATCAAGAACGGTACGACGGCGGGAGCGTGGCTGGGCGGTTGGCGCGCCATCTGCTGGTCCTTCTTCCCGTTCTTCGTGGTGATGCTCATTGCCTCCGCAGTGAGTGGCGGCGGTGACGACACGTGGGAGCCGAAGTTTGCGGCCATTGACCGGCGCTCTGGCATCGCCCAAGGCCAGCAGCCCGTCCCGGACCCCAAGGTGGTTGCCGCGGAACAGGCAGCCGAAGCGGAACGCCGGAACATGCCAAACCTCTACGGCCAGCGTCCGGATGCGCGGCCGTAACTGGCTGGTTCGCCGGGTGGAGCGCAGGCTCGGGCCTGAGCTCGGTGGGCTGCGCCATGTCGCTTCCTCCCGCAGGGTCTTCTGGAAGGCGCTGATTCCTTGTTTGGTGGTGGGGTTCGTGTTCGGGACCATCGCGGAATTCGTCAGCCCCATTCGTTCAACCCGGGAAGCCGGACATTTCAGCGACCCCGCACTGTTCATCACCGTGGGCATCCTCACCGGCTTGTTGCTGTGGTCCATGACCCTCCTGGGAAGCTTCCGGAAACTGCTGGTGTTTGACCGCGGGGCGGTGGCCAAGTACTCCCAAAAGCACACCATGGTGGTGATTCCCTGGAGTGACATCGTGCCCGGGAGCATCAAGGCGGTGACCACGGCTGACGGCAGTGATCCCGACCGCCGCATGGTGGCACGCCAGAAGGTTTCGCTGGGAGCCGGCGGACGTAATGCACTGGTTTTCCAAGCCCGTGACACCCACTGGGTGTTTGCCTCCGACGAGGACCCGCAGCCGCTGGTCATCGCGATCCGGGAATGCCTGCGTGACGCGGGAATGGATGATGCTGTGCGCGCCACGGCAAGTGCGCTGCCCGCCGTCGTATTGACCGGACGTACGGCGCTTGACTGAACTGCAGGGGAATTTTGCCCTTGCAGACCCGCTACCAGCCGGTAGCATGTGATCCACTATGTTCACTCTCACCATCAACCAACGCGACAGCCGCCGCGACGGCGATCTTGTGCCGCAGCTGCTCAAGGACCTGCGGCACATTCCTGCGCGGCTCGACTTTGACCGCTCGGTTGAGGATGAAGTGCAAGGCATTGTCGAATGCAGCCACCAAGCCGTGGAGACAGCCCTGATCGCGCTCCGGACCGGCCAGTGGTACGTGGGAATCGGCGTGGGACCAATTAATGAGCCCCTACCCAACTTGGTCAAGGACGCTTCGGGGCATGGCCTCGTATATGCCCGCCGGGCAGTCGACAGGCTGCGGAACGGCAAGGAACGTGTCCCGGTCGCAGTGGACGGCCCCCTGACAGCCCTTGCTTCGGAGGCAGAGGCCGTGCTGCGGCTCCTCGGACACATCGTGCAACACCGGAGCACGGCGGAATGGCGGGTACTGGACCTGCTCACGCCCGGCGTCCGGGGCCAGCAGAAAGCGGTCGCCCAGGAACTCGGCATCACCACCCAGGCCGTGAGCAAAGCCTTGGCACGGGCGCAATGGTCCGAGGAACACGCGGCCCGTCCTGCTGCGGCCCGCTTGCTGCAGATGATTCTCGAAGTTCGCTGAAACAGCAACTGACTCGCAGTTGTGGTTGTTATGGGGCTCCAAAACAACCACAACTGCAAGTCAGTTGTGTAAACCGGGCAACTTACTGGTTGCTGACGTTATCCTTGGCCGTCTGTGCCCGGTCCTGGACGTCGGCGGCGGCTGCCTGGCCCTCGTCCTTGACGTTGGCTGCGGCTTCCGTGGCGCTGTCCTTGACGTTCTGCATCGCATCCTGAGCGGGCTCGCGAAGGTGCTCAGCGACTTCCTGGGCCGCATGGCTCAGCTCGTCGGTCAGGGGCTGGGCTGCTTCCTTGACGGCCTGGGCAGCTTCGCGCTCCTTTTCCGAGGCCGGGAACAGCGAGGACACCAGCAAGCCGGCGCCGAACGCGATCAGGCCTGCGGCGATCGGGCTGCCCTGGGCCTTCCGCGTGATCACCTGCGGGGCATCGCCCAGGTCCGAGACTGCACCGGAAACGTTGCTGGCCACGCCGGAGACAGCGTCCCCGGCCCGGTGCGCAGCGTTGCCTGCAGCATCGCTGACGTCGTCGCGGGCGCCGAACACAGCGGTCTTGATCTTGTCCACCCTGCGATTGACGATGTGCGAGGGCGTGACCTTGTCCGCCACGGCATCAACGTTGGTACTGAGCCGCCGGCGAGTTTCTTCGATATCGGCGCGCAGGGCGTCGGGGTTCTGCGTCATCGTGTCTCCTCAGTGTTCGGTTTCAAAGCGGGGGGTATTTCTTTGACCGTCTCGGCGGTCTGCGGCATGCCCTTGATGGTGTTGAGTTCCTTGCGGCCCTTGGCTGCCAAAACTGCTGCAACGATGCCCCAGATGACCGCGACAATAACGGCGGACCATCCCAAGCCAACAAGCTGACCCAAAGCCCACCAAAGGGCAATGGACAGGAACAGCACGGTGATGTGGCCGGCGTATGCAGCTCCGCCAAGCATTCCCGCGCCCTTGCCGGCCTTGGTGGCGGACTCCTTCAGCTCCGCCTTGGCCAGCTCCACTTCCTGGCGCATCAACGTGGAAACGTCGCGCGTCAGGTCGCTCAGGAGCTCACCGAGGGGAAGGGTCTCCGCCTTCACGTGGGCTTCTGTGGGAGGCAAATCGGCGGGACTGCTCATCGGTGACCTCCATACTGGGGGTCATCGGGATCGAGCGGTCCTGCCAGCGGGTCGCCTTGGGCCTTAACGCCACCGGCCTCGGTCTCCGGGTAAGGAAGGGTGGACCCGTCGTAGCCACCCGTGGTGCCTGCGTCGTAGCCGGTGGTGGTGGCCGAACCGTATCCGGCGGTGGTTGCTGTCGGTCCGGGGAGGTCCACTGCCGGAGGAGTTACCGCGCCGCCCTGGGTCGGGTAGTAAACGGCGCGAGGCGTCTCCGTGGTGGCGGGCGTTCCGCTTGCGGAGGCCGCGTCGGAGGCATTGCCTGCCATGCCCCGGCCAAGACGGCCGGCGAGTACACCGGCGCCGGCAGCCAGCAGCAGGAAGGTTCCTGGCTTGCGGCGTGCGAAGCCCTTGACTTCATCCAGCAGCGAGCCGGGATCCCGGCCTTCCAACCACTGGGCAACGGAGGAGGACCGCTGGGCTGCCTGCTGGACCAAGTCCGTGGCAACACCACCATTTTCAGTCGAGTTGGCCATGGTGGAAAGTTCGTCGGAAATGGACCGCAAACCTTCGGCAACACGCTGCTGCTGGGCCTGGGCCTGTTCGCTCAGCTCACCCTTGGTCTGCGTCAGCAGTTGGCGGGCATTTACCTTGACTTCATGGGCCACGTGTCCGGCCTCGGTCTTGGCGGTGTCCACGACTCCGCCCGCGGCGTCACTTACGGCGCCTGCTACACCCGCAGCTTCTTCCTTGGCGGTATCCACCTTGCCGGAGCTGTCGGAACCGGTTCCCGAACCAGCGGGAGTTCCACTGATTCCGGTGGTTCCAGCAGTTTGAGTCTCAACATCGGCCGAGTCCAGGTAGTTTCCCGTGAACGGTTCGGTGCCTGCATGGGCACCGGTGTTTGGCGCCGCGAAGCTTCCGTCCTGCGGCGATTTGCTCTCAGTCATTATCGCTCTCTTTCCACAGTTGGCAGGCTGCGGACAGCAGCCGGGATAGTAAGTATCGTTACTATCAATGGGTGTGTACCCGCTAACCAAGGTTCTAATCACCACAATTTCCAAAAGATGCTGTAGCCCACTTTCGGCTTTCTCCGCTCGACAGGTGGAGCCAGACCTGCCAACGTTGGGTTGATGAGCCAAATGCCCTTAAGGCGACGGCTGATTCCCGCGCTTCGAAAAACCATCACACGCCACCGCCTCCTCTTCGCTGCGAAAACAGCAGTCGCAGCGGGACTGGCCTGGTATTTGGCGCCCTTCATGCCCGGGTCTGCCGCCGAGTATCCGTATTACGCCCCACTGGGCGCTTTGGTCAGCATGCACCCCACTGTGGCGGATTCCGCCAAGCATGGGCTGCAAAGCCTGGCCGGACTGGTCCTAGGCATCGGAATGGCCTTCGCCATCACCACCGTGGCCGCCCCGACTGCCCTGGCTGTTGCGGTGGTGGTGGGGCTCGGCGTCCTCATAGGCGGACTTCCCCGGCTAGGGACGGCGTCCGAGTGGATTCCCATGGCCGCACTGTTCGTGCTGGTGCTGGGAGACTCCAACGCTGAGGGATTCTCTTTTGCGTACGTTCTGCAGATGGCCCTGGGCGTGGCCGTAGGCTTCGCTGTGAACTGGCTGGTCTTCCCGCCCCTGCACCTGGAGGACATCGATCCCGCCATCGCAGGTCATCAGGAAGCTTTATCCCGGCAACTCAAGGACATGGCCCGAGCAATGGAGGAGTCCTGGCCGCCCAATCATGAGGCCTGGGCAAGCCGCAGCGACGAACTCTCACTCACCGCGGCAGCTGTGCGGACGGCGGTGCACCAAGCTGAGCTGAGCGCCAAAGCAAATCCCCGGTCCCGCCGTCGTGCAACCCGCCTTCCCGGCGACCTCGCTGGTTTGCGGACCCTTGAACGCCTCACCTTCCACGTCCAGGACATCACCGATGTCCTGGCCAGCGCCATCTGGGAAAAAGACGCGGGCACGGTGATCCCGGATGCCGTGGTGGGCAACCTTTCCGAGGCCCTGGAGGCGACCGCGGCCGTGATTGATCATTGGCGCGACGCCGAGAACGGTGAGCTGGCCAATCGCTTGGCGCGAGCTAAGGACAGCATCACGGCGCTCAGCAACGCAGTGGCAGAGGCCGCAGCCGATCAGTCCTCTGTAAATGCACCAGCGTCAGTCGCCATGAGCCTGCGCCGTATTCTTACCGTGGTGTTGTCGGCCGAGTAAAGGCTAGCGCGGCGTCAGCGGCGGCGAGCCCTTCCGGCCCTTGCCCGCGCCGATCCCGTCCAGCATTTCCGCCAGCGACTCCAACGACGAATGCTTGGGCGACCAGCCCAAAAGAGTGTGCGCCCGGGCTGTATCCATGATGGGCGCGTTGGCCGCCATGTCCACCCAACCACCGTCGGTCACCTGCAGCCGGAGTCGCCAACTGACCTCGACGACGGCGCGCAGCACCGGAAGCGGGAACGGCATCACCCGCCGGGCGTTGAAAATCCACGCCAAGGCGTTGGGGTCGATGACCGGCTCGGCGGCGATGTTGTAAGCACCTTCCGCTCTGCGCTCCAACACACGCCAGTAGGCATCAGCGACGTCAGCAGTGTGGACGGCCTGGAACACCATCTCCTTGGGGATGGCAAGCAGCGGCAGCCACGGCTTACGCGGAACCAGGCGAGGCAAAACCCGTCCCAGGAAGTAGCGGCCAACCTCACTGCCGCCGCCTGCGCTGAACATCAGCGCGGGGCGCAGCCGGGCCACCACAATATCCGGGTTCTCCTTGGCGAAACCGTCCAGGAGCCTTTCCTGTGCCGCCTTGTCCGCGCTGTAATGCGAACTGCGGATGCCACCCGTTGGCCACCCTTCCTTGGTCCGTTGGTCCTTGGGAGCCGGCGAGTACGCTCCAACGGATGATGCGCACACGATGTGCCCCACTCCGGCCTTGCGGGCGGCGGCCAGCACGTAAGCTGTCCCGGCCACATTGGTCCGGCGGAGCATCTCCCGGTTGTGGTTCGGCTGGATCAGCCACGCCAGATGAACCAGCGCATCGGCGCCTGCCAAAGCTTCTTCCAGGGGGGGTTGATCCTCAGCGGCGCTGATGTCCAGGGTGTGCCAATCCACTCCGTGATACGGGGCGGCATCCTGATCAGGTTGCCGCCGGACGACACCCACCAGCTCCAAGTCCGCGCCCTCTTCCGAACGTGCCCTCTGGAGCCGTTTCAGCAGCTCCGTACCGCCGTGTCCTGTTGCACCGATGATCACAATACGCATGTCTGCTTCCTCAGCTCTGCGGGGTTTCGCCCGTGGAACGGATGCGTTCCAATACCGCTGTGGTGGAGTGTTCGGGCACGTAATCCAGGATGGTCACGGTGCCGCCGTAGCGTTCCACGGCTTCGGTTTCCTGGAGCATCTCCGGTGTGTAATCGCCGCCTTTGGCATAGACATCCGGCCGCAGGAGATCTATGAGCGGTATGGGAGTCGGGGTATCGAAAACCGTGACATGGTCCACGCAGCTCAGTGCGGCGATGACTGCCGCGCGGTCGGCCTCGTGGTTGACCGGCCGGTCCGGGCCCTTGAGTTTCCGCACGGAGGAATCGCTGTTCAGCGCGACCACCAACACGTCACCCAATTGCTTGGCCTGGTTGAGGTACCGCGTATGGCCGCGGTGGAGGACATCGAAGCACCCGTTGGTCAGCACAATCCGTTTGCCTTCCCGGCGGTGCTCATCCACCTGCCGGGCCAACTCTTCATCCGTCAGTGCAGTATCGGCGAACCCCCGCAGGTGCTTTGCCAGTTCTTCAGTGGTGCAAACGGAGGTACCTGGCCGATGGACGACGACATCGGCTGCCGCCTGAGCCAGGTTCACGCTGGTGGTCAGCGGCAATCCCGCGGCCCGGGCGATCGTCAACGCGGCCACGAAAGTGTCGCCGGCGCCCGAGGCCTGCTTCTCCGCCTGGGGCCGCGCCCAGGTCCGGTGGGTTGCCGGCTTCTGCGAGGTGTCGTTACGCCGGATCGTCAAGGTCCCTTCCCGGTCCAAAGTCACGACGACGGCGGCCGCACCTGAGGCGCGCAGGAGCTGGTCCGCGTGTGCTTCCACGAAGGGACACCTGGCAGCCCCTCCGGGGAACTCCGTCCCGAGCAACCTGGCGGCTTCCTGCGCATTGGGGGTAGAGAGGTCAGGCCTGAGCTGTGCCCAGCGTCCTGGATAGTGGGCGTCCACTACTAGCAGGGTGTCCTGCCGGGCATTGGAAGAGCGGGCCTCCACGGAATCCGGGCCGTCGTTTCCGGGACCCAGGTGATGGAAAATTGCGTCCCGCCCCGCCCCGTCCAAAGCCCCCGCTCCGTAGTCGCAGAGAACCACGGCTGACGAGGTTCGGAGTGCTTCGGGGATGGCAGCGGCCATCTGGCGGAGGCCATCAGCGGGGACCTCCGTGGCGGCGTCGTCCAAACGCAGCATCACCTGCCCGCCGCTGCTCACGCGGAATTTGGTGGTGGTGGTCATATCCTCATGGGCGACGACGTGAGATACGTCCACTCCCGCCGAGCTGAGCTGCTCAAGGAGCTTGCGGCCTCCGGAGTCCTGCCCCACCAGTGAAACGAAACGAACGTCCGCCCCCATCGCGGCGAGGTTCATCGCCGTATTGGCGGCACCTCCCGGGGCGAAGTCGCGGCGCTGGACCTGGACCACGGGGGCCGGGGCTTCGCGGCAGAACCGGTCAATGGTTCCATCCCACCAGCCATCCAGGATGGAATCTCCGATGACCGTCACCACAGGACGTTCCTCGGCCAAGCGACCTGGCAACCAGTCAGCCAAGCCTTCTTGATTGGCCAGGCCTTCTTGATTGGATAGGCGTGCCATGGGGTACCTTCCGGTTGGGCTTACAGTTTCCTGTTCCCCTCAGGTACCCCGCGGCACGGGCTTCACACGCCGAACCCGGGAGTTTCCGCCCGGAATCACTGCGGCCTCGGAGCTACGGAAGAGCCAGACCGCAGCATTGGCAGCGAAAGGAATCATCCATGGAGAAACCGCTGACGAATCCGAGCCCCGGCGTTGGCCCCGTGCTGGAAAAGTTCAATGACGTCAAGCGAATCGCGGTCCTCAGGGGCGGCGGTTTGGGAGACCTGATCTACACCTATCCCGCCCTCACTGCGTTGAAGAACGCGTACCCCGATGCCACCATCACGCTTCTGGGAACTCCGGTCCATGCGGCCGTGGTGGCTGCGATGGACGGTCCGGTTGACGACGTCCAGATGCTGCCCGTTGCGCAGGGCGTCCACGATGGCCCCCGAAACGGGGAGCGCTTCGAGGATGATGCGGAGGACGTGGCGGAGCAAGAGGCCTTTTTCGAGGCCATGCGCGCCAAGAAGTTCGATGTCGCGTTGCAGATGCACGGCGGAGGGCGTTTCTCCAACCCTTTCCTGCTCCGCCTGGGTGCACGGCATTCCGTGGGCACGCGCACCAGGGACGCTGAGCGGTTGGAACGGAACCTGGACTATGTCTACTACCAGAACGAGCCGGACCGCTGGCTGGAGCTCGCAGGCCTGGCAGGAGCTCCGCCGATCGTTGCGCCTCCCCTGCGCCCGCGGCCGGAACACCACCGGAACATCGCGGGATTCAGGGACCCCCAGCGGAGATCGCTGGTGGTGGTTCACCCTGGTGCCACCGATCCGCGGAGGCGGTGGCCGGCGTCGAACTTCGCTGAAGCGGTGGCCGCAGCAGCAGCCGAAGGAGCGCAGGTGTTGATAGTGGGCGACAGCTCCGAGAAGGCGCTGACGCAGGAAGTCGAGGAGCTTGCGGTTCGCCAACTCGCGGAAGAGGACCGGATGGCCGTGCGCTCCGTGGCTGGGGAACTGGACATCGGAGACTTGGCTGCGCTCCTGGCGGATGCCACGGTGATGCTCGCCAGCGACAGCGGTCCCCGGCACCTGGCCCAGGCAGTGGGGACGCCGACGGTGGGGATCTATTGGGTGGGCAACGCGTTCAATGCCGGCCCGCGGGGGCGGAGCTTGCACCGTGTCCATATGTCGTGGGTGACCCGGTGCCCGGCATGCGGGGCGGATGTGACCCAAGTGGGATGGACTGCACCGCACTGCGGCCACGACGACACGCTCATCAGGGGCATCGCCGTGGCCGACGTCGTTCAGGACGTGCTGGACCTTACGGCCACGAGCCTTCTTCTGCGGGGCAAATAAGGAGTTCGCGGACCTCGCTGCCGAACGGCTGGGAGAGGGCGAACACCACCGCCTGCGCCACGTTGGCGGGATCGTTGAGCTTGGAATCGTCCTGCGGCTTGTACTGTTCGTCGCGGTCGTCGAAGAAGTGCGTCTTCATGCCGCCCGGGATGATGGTGGTGACGCCGATGACGCCCCCGGTTTCGGCGGCGAGCGCGCGGCTGAAACCGATCACGCCGAACTTCGAGGCGCAGTACGCCGTGGCATCGGGCAGCGCCCGGAGGCCGAGCGTGGAGGCGATAGTGATGGCCCGGCCGCGGGATCCCTTCAGGTACGGCAAGGCCGCACGGATGACGGACACTGTGCCCAGGAGGTTCACTCCGATGACCTTTTCCCATTCCTCTGCCGGTACGTCGCCCAGCTTGCCGCAGCGATCGATGCCTGCCGCCGTCACCACTCCGTCCAGGCCGCCCAGGGTCTCCGCGGCCTCTTTGACGGCTGCTTCCACGGCTTCGCGGTTGGAGACGTCCACTTCCAAGGCCTTGGCGCCGGACACGTTGCTGACGTCGCGGTCGAAGACGAAGGGTGTGCCGCCGGCGTCGCGGATGGCTTCCACGATCGCAGCGCCGAGTCCGGAGCCGCCTCCAGTGACGATGACGCGGCCGGGTGTTTGCGTGTTCATGCGGTTCCTCTCGGTTGATGGTTGCTTGTTGTCAGCTGACTTTGGCCAGTGCTGCCGCCAGCCCGCTGGTGGAGCGTGCCGGGTGGAAGGGCACGGTGACGCACCGCCCTCCCCAACCCGCAACCAGGCGGGCTTCCGGCAATTCTTCGGGGGTGTAGTCGCCACCCTTGACCCAGATATCGGGTCGGATTTCGCTGAGGCAGGCTTCGGGGGTGTCCTCGCCGAAGACCACCACGGCGTCAACGCATTCGAGTGCCAGCAGCAACTCCGCGCGGTCTTCGACGCTGACGATTGGCCGGTGTGCGCCCTTGAGCCGCCGCACGGATTCATCGGAATTCAGGCACACGATGAGGCAATCGCCCATGCTGCGTGCCGCGGCCAACGTCCGGGCGTGGCCTGCGTGGAGGAGGTCGAAGCACCCGCCGGTCGCTACCACCGTGCCTCCTCTGCTCCGCACTGCGCGAGCTAGGTGGACGCCGTCAGGGCTCAGGTCTCCGGCGTCAACGAGTTCCAGGCCCCTGAGTTCGACGGCGGGGCTCGCCGCTGGCGCCTCACCCACCACCGCCAGCGACGCCGCTCCGCCAGCTGCCAGGAAGGCCGACGCATCCTCCACTGCCTTGGTGGCTGCTTGCGCGAGTTCCAACCCGAGCCCCAAGTGCACGGCAAGGCTTCCAGCCAGCCGGTCTCCCGCTCCGCAAGGATCGGCGACGTTGGTTTTGGGTGCGGGGATGCCTTGCGCCCGACCACCGGCCGAAAGCAGGACCGCCCCGTCCTCGCCCCTCGTCACCAGAACTGCACCACTGCCCCACTTCCCGAGCAGGTAGCGGCCGGCTTCTTCAGCACCCGTGCGGGACGGGTCCAGCCCGCCGGTTGTCGCGGATGCAGTCGCTTCGGCGAGGTTTGGGGTCACGACGGCGACTCCCGCCACGGGTTCGGAACCGGCAGGATGCGGGTCCCACACCACAGGGACGCGGCGGGCTGCTTCTGCGAGCGCGGTACGAATGTCCGGGTTGGTGGTGATTCCCCGGCCATAATCGGCCACAACAACCGCCTCGGCAGAAGCAATGGCAGCGAGCATTTCCGCCGTGCTTACCGGGATCGGAGCAGGAGCACATCCTTCGTCGAAGCGAACCATCGGATGTGTCCCGATGCGCACACGGGTCTTGGTGGGCGTCGGGGCGAGCGGGGCTCCGGCGAGCGGGGACACCCCGGTCAGTGCCCGCCTGAGGTGGCTGGCGCCGTCGTCGTTCCCCAACGCGGTGACCAGCGCGACCTCGTGACCGTCGTGCGCGAGGACGGTAGCCACGAGGCCCGCGCCGCCCGCACGACGCCGGATGTCCGCGACGTCGACTACCGGCACCGGCGCGTCGGGGCTGAGCCGGGTGGCGGCCCCGTTGATGTCGACGTCGAGGAGCACGTCACCTACCACCGTGATCCTCATGGTTGACTCCCGCCATGAGTGCTTGCGCGCCGGGCCACCTCGGCGTCAAAGGCCCGGCACACGGCGTGGACGGCAATGAGGTGTCCCTCCTGGGCGTTCGCGGCGATGGCGTCCACGGTGATGGCTTGATCGCAGGCTTCGGCGAGCGGGTTGGGGCCTGGGCCCGTGAGTGCCCAGGTGGTGATGCCGCGTTCCCGTGCTGCACGGACGGCTTTGAGCAGGTTGGGGCTGCGGCCACTAGTGGAGAGGAGAATCAGAACGTCGCCGGCACGGCCGTGGGCCCTTACCTGCCGGGCGAAGACTTCCTCGTAGCCGTAGTCGTTAGCAAGCGCAGTGAGGGCGGAGGACTCTGCGTGGAGCGAGATTGCGGAGAACGGTGCGCGTTCTTCATCGAACCTGCCCACCAACTCAGCAGTGAGGTGCTGCGCCTCCGCCGCTGAGCCGCCATTGCCTGCAGCCAGCAATCGTTGGCCGGACAGCAGCCTCTTGGCGAGTTCGGTGCCCCACTCGGATAAGCGTCCTGACTGCGAGCGCAGGGATTCCAGGGCGGGCAGGACGTTGTCCAGGTGGGTGGTGACCTCAGCGTGATGGGTGGAATTGCTCGTGTCCGGGGACCACCGGGCGGGCACGGTATCCGGGACCGCCGACGGGAGCGTGGATTCTTGGGTCACAAGGCCTTTGATAGTCACAGCGCCGTTCCTTCCAATGGTTCCAGCCCTTCGTCAGCTTGCCGTGACAGCCCGGCAGCCAGGACAGATCGGTAGGCCTTCTCGGTGTCCGCGGCTATGCGTTCCCAGGCGTAGCGGGAGCGGGCCCGACGGGCGCCGGCACGACCCATGTCGGATCGAAGTCCCGGGTCCGCCAGCAGCTTTGCGAGTGCCTCCGCGAGGGCTTCCGGGTTCCGGGGCGGCACGTGAAGGCCGGTCTTCTGGTCCACTACGGTCTCCCGGAGGCCGCCCACCGCAGCTGCCACCACAGGCACTCCGCAGGCCATCGCCTCGAGTGGAACGATGCCGAACGGCTCATACCAAGGGGCGCAGACCACGGCGTCTGCGCTGCGGAAAATTCCGGGCATCGCGTCACGTGGTACCTGACCACGCAGGGTTACGTTGTCCTCGACGCCGAGTTCTTTCGCCAAGGCATGGAGCCTCTGGGCCTCAGGGTCTTCTTCAAGCGTCAGGGCATCGCCGGAACCGCCAACTATCAGCAGTTCCACGTCGTTGAAGCCCGCCTCGGCCAGTAGCGGCAGGGCTTGGATGATCAGGTCCACGCCCTTGCGTTGCACCAGGCGTCCCACACTCAGGATGCGATGCGTGCGGGACTTGGGTTCGGCGTCGGACGTTCCGGGGAACAGAGTGAGGTCCACGCCGCAGGGTGCAATGGAGATCTTGGACCGGCTGATGCCCAAGGCTTTAAGTTCGAAGACCTCGTCGGGGCAGGTCGCGATGACCCAGTCAGCGGCGCGTCCTACCCACGGTTCCAGCCATGCCCTGGCCGGCGGGCTGGTGTCCGCGGCGCCTTGGTGTCTGCGTTTCACCGATCCGAGGGCATGAAAAGTTTGGACCACAGGTACGGGATCGCTAGCTCCTGCACGGCGCGACGCTTGGATGGCAGCGAGCCCGGACATCCAAAAGTGCGCGTGCATCACATCCGGGAGCTGCCCCGCCCAGTCCGCGCAGATCCCGTCGGCCAGCTCTCCCATGAACGGCAACAGCTCATCCTTGGGGATGCGGCGAGCCGGCCCGGCGTCCACGTGCACCACGGTGAGGCCCGGACTTACCTGCACCTTTGCGGGTAGGGCCGGGTCATCACGCCGTGTGTACACGGTGACCTGATGGCCGCGTTCAGCCAGGCTTGAGGAAAGTGCGGCGACGTGGACGTTCTGCCCTCCGGCGTCGACGCCTCCCAAGGCCGCCAGCGGACTGGCGTGCTCAGAGACCATGGAGACTTTCATGGGTGCGTCCTCTCGGTGTCATGGCGGGCATCGGTGTCATGGCGGGCGTCGGTGTCATGGCGGGCGAAAGCTGTGCCTGATTGCGGACGGCTTCCACTGCGCGTGGCCTTGGGAAGTTCGGCCAGGAGTTGATCCCAGGCCCCAAGAAACTTATTCAGTCCGTAGCGTTGCAGCGCGGCCTCGCGGGCGATGATGCCCATGGCGTAGGCGTCGTCAGGGTCGTCCAGCAACCGCCGGGCGAACTTCCGGAGGTCGTCGACGTCGTTGGAGACCAAGCCTGCACCCCGCGGAATAGCGCGGCTCGCCTCTGTGGTGGCCAGCGCCAGGACGGGCATGCCCAGGTGCATGGCTTCCAGGAGTGCCAACCCCAGCGACGTCCAGCGCAGAGGATGAAGGTACAGCCGGCAGCGGGCCAGCTCCTGGTGGAGTTTCGGGGCGGGGACGTCACCGGCGATGCGTAGGCTTTCCTCGCTGAGCCCGGATCCCTTGAGGTTCAGTGCTTCGCGCAAATCCTCTGTCCCCATGCCGAAGACCCGCAGCGGTCCCACACCGGCAAAGCCCGGGAGCAGATCCGTTCCTGTGACCCGTCCACGCCGGACAGGTTCATTGACCACCACGCCCATCTCTTCCTGCTCACCGCTGTACAGGTGTCCCGGGTCTGGAATACCGTGCTCGATCACCGTGGTGGTTGCAGTACCCGTGTCCCAGAAGAGCTGGTTGAAATGCGTTACGTGGACCACGGGGATGGTGCTCTGGTCCGCCAAGGGGTGGAGCGTGAACGGGACGTCGCCCTTGGGGGTGTTGTGCTCCAGGTAGACGGCCGGAAGGTCCACGCCGGGGCGGCGGCCGAGCGCTCGGGCCACTGCCGCGATTTCCTCGGGCCGTTGCAGGACCACTGCGTCCACGCTCCCCGGATCGAGGCTCTCCAGGTCCACTTCCTGCGCGGCGGCAGGCCACTCACGGCCACCTCGCCCCAAGCCCCAGGCGCCGCCGTCGGACGATGTTGGAAGCAGGTACTCATGCCGACCGCGGACGAATGCTTCCATCCATCCGCCGTGGACGTGCCACACCAGGATCCTCATGGTTTCCAGACCTTTCGTCGAGTGGACAGTGAGGACACGCCTCCCAGGAGCCTTTCGACGGCTTCCACCACCTGCTCCGGGGTTACCGAGCTCAGGCAAGGATGTCCGGGGACCGGGCAGACGCGGGCGCGGGTGTTCTTGCAGGCCGCGTCCTGGTCTCCCAACAGTTCAAGGGGGACGCCGTAGGGTGCCCAACGGATGGCTGGAACCACCGGGGCGAACAGGCACACCACAGGCGTGCCTACGGCTGCCGCCAGATGGGCGGGGCCGGTGTTGCCGGTGACCACGACGGCGGCTCCCGCAAGTACCGCTGCGAGCGTCCGGAGGTTGGTTCCGCCGCCGAGGTTCCGGGCGGAGGGGCCCGCCACTGTTGCCGTGAGTGACGTTTCGCCCGGGCCTCCAGTGACCACCACCCTGTGCCCGTACGCTTCAAGGAGTTCCACCGTGGCGGCGTTGTGCAGTGCAGGCCACGCCCGGGCCGGGGCGGCGGCTCCCGGGTGGACCACAATGTATGGGCCTTCATCCGCCAGCTCTTCGGCCAGCCCTTCAGGATCCGGACCGGAGGTGATGCGCAGCTTTCCGTCGTCGCCATTCGGCAGCACGTAACCACCGGCCTCTGCAATGGTGAGCGCCCGGACCACTTCCGGCTGGTCCTCCGGAAAGTCTTCGCCGGGCTTGAGCCGGACGTCCAGGAGTGAGCCCGCATAGTCCGTGGATGCGCCCGTGATTTTTTGAACGCCCGCCAAGCGCAGGAGCAGCGCGAGAGGGAGCGGGGACTGGTGGAAGGACGTCAGGATGACGGCTTCTTCGATCCGGGAACTGCGGACAAAGTCGATCAGCGCGTTGGTCGTTTCTTGCGTCGGGGGCGGTGCCGGGTTCACGATCCACGGGCACGCCCACGTGTGCACTTGGGTGACCCCGGGCAGCATTTCCGCAGCACTCGAGCCTTCAGGGCCGCAGAGCAACACCACGTCGTTGGGGCGGCTGCCATCGGGCCGGCTTCCGTTCGCCACGGCACGCAAGGCAGGTCCCGAAAGGAGGACGTCGCCCATGCTGTCCAACCGGGCTACCAGGACCCGGCTCATACAGGGGCATCCTGTTCGTCCAGCGCCCCTGAGAGCAGAAGCTCCACTGCATGGCCCAGATCCTCGGCAACACTGCTGGCAGCCTCGATCTCTTCACGCCGCGTGACACTGGTCGGCACCAGCACAGCCCTCGCACCCGCCGCGGCGGCGGCTTTCATGTCAGCACCGATGTCGCCAACGAAAGCAGCCTCTCCCGGCGTGATGCCCAAGGCCAGGCAGGCGGCCAATATCATTCCAGGCTCAGGTTTGCGGCAGTGGCAGCGGTCATCTGGTCCGTGCGGACAGAATTCCCACACGTCGAAAGGACCGAGCACCTGCTCCACGCGCTGGTTGACGGAGTGCATTTGCTCCAACGTCAACAGCCCACGCGCCACGCCCGACTGGTTGGTCACCACTCCGGTGGCCAGCCCTGCCCGACGTACTTTTTCGAGGGCAGACAAGGCGCCGTCCATGGGCCGCACCAGCTGCGGATCCCCGTTGTAGGGCACGTCAACAACGAGTGTTCCATCGCGGTCAAACAGGACCGCCTTCAACGTTCCGGTTCCTCCCATACCCGCAACGTTCCCCAGTTCCCCGGGCGCTAAACAGTGCGGCCGTGAGAACTTTCGTGCGGCTAGACTCCTAGCGGGAGGCCACCATGGACACAGCCTTGGACAGTCAAGAGAACAACGATCAACCCCTGCTGCTTGCCCTGCGCGCCCTGAAACTGGGCGACTTGCTGGTTGCCGTTCCGGCGCTCCGGGGCTTGCGCCGGGCGTTCCCCGAGCACCGGATCCTGTACGCCGCACCAGCCTGGATCGCAGAGGCTTTGCAGCTGGTGGGCGGCATTCACCACCTGCCAACACCCGGGCTCGACGACCCCCTCACCGTCCCGCGAGGAGCCGTGGACATTGCCGTGAACCTGCACGGAAACGGGGCCGAGAGCCGTATGCGGATTGAGGAACTGCAGGCCAACCGGGTGGTGGCGCACGGCTCGCCCGGGACTGACGGACCTGAGTGGACCACTGGAATCCCGGAACGCGAGCGCTGGACGCGTCTGCTCAACTGGCACGGCATCCATGCCGACCCCCTGGACTACCGGCTGAACCGTCCCGCCATCCCCTCACCGCGTCCCCGAGCCACCGTTATCCATGTGGGCGCGGCTTACGGGAGCCGGCTGTGGCCGGTGGAACGGTTCGCGGACGTCGCCGTGGAACTCGCGGCAGCCGGACATGACGTGGTGCTCACGGGTGGCGTGTCGGAGCGCGGGCGCGCTGAAGAGACAGCCGCCTTGGCCAAGCGCAAAGGAGCAAACCTCGACGACGGTTTGCTGGCTGGGGAGCAAGGCCTCGCCGAGTTCGCGGCCACCATCGCCGAAGCCCGGTTGGTAGTCTCTGCGGACACGGGCGCGGCACATCTGGCCTCCGCCTACGAACGTCCGTCCGTAGTGCTGTTCGGTCCCGCGCCCGCTGAGGAATGGGGACCGCCTCCAGGGCCGCACGTGGTGCTCACCGCCGTCGAACTCCGCCGCGGTGATGTGTTCTCAACCGATCCTGATCCCGCGCTCCTGGCGGTAAGCGTCCGCGATGTTCTGGACGCCGTGGAGCGGCTGGGCTGCTAAGCGGTTCTCAGGGGGCTGTCCCGTCCAGCAGTTGAGCTTCTTCGTCCAGCAGCTGCGTTTGGAGTGAAACGAGGATTTTGGAGAGCTTCCGCGATACCTGCATTTGCGACATTCCCAGTGCCTCGGCAATGGTGGACTGCGTTTCTTCGCGGTAATAGCGGCGGTAGAGCAGATGCCGGTCCTCGGCGCTCAGACCACGGATAGCGTTGCGCAAAGCCAGCACATCCTCCAGCCGGTCTGTTGGGCAACCGAAAGCTGAAAGTGATCCTTGGAGACCGTCCCGCCCGTCGGATGCCGGAGCATCCAAAGAGTCCGGGCGCTTGCTGGTACCGGCCATGAGTGCTTCGCGCACCTGGCAGGGCTCCAGGTTTAGGTCTTCCGCCACTTCCTCCGGAGAGGGGGTGCGTTGCAGCGTTTGGGTCATTTCCTCCGTCCGTGCCAGCACCTGGCGGCGGACGTCTTGGATAGTGCGGGGTGGGCGCACCACCCAGCAATGGTCGCGAAGGTAGCGCTTGACCTCACCGGCGATGGTGGGTGCGGCGTAAGCGGGGAAACTGACCCCTTTTGCCTCGTCATAGCCGCGCGACGCCTTGATGAGGCCCATATACGCAACCTGCCGGACGTCGTCGAGGTCATGTGTATGAGCGGAATATCTGGCGGCAATGGACTTGGCCAGATTCAGATGATCCAAGACCAAACTGTCTTGGAAGCTCTGCCGGATGCTGCCTTCAGGAGCGCCTGCAGGGGGCGTGGTGCGGACGTCGAAAGGTCGGGTTTGACGCATGGGGCTTCAATCCTTTGACCGAAGGAGAGGGTGAGCCCACGGCAAGACTCCTTAAAAAGAGAAGCACACTTACTATTAGCTTTCAACGGGTGCCCCGGGTTAGTCTCGAAAGGTAGCCATATCCACGGATCGGAGATCCACATGGAAGACCCCCAACTTGCAGAGCCGAGTACGGTGCTGTCAGATATTCAGGACTTGCTGCTCAGCACGCCTGACGTCGAGGCGTTCCTCGAAGAGTTGGCCCGGCACTCATCGGAGATGTTCACCAGCCCAGACCACGAGGTCTACTGCGGCATCACGCTGATGCGTCACCGCAATGCCGGCACTGTGGCCAGCAGCAGCGAACGCGCAAAGCAACTGGATGAGGTGCAATACGCGTTCGCCGACGGTCCCTGTCTCCATGCTTGCCGCGAGGGCACGCAGGTCCACATCCCCGATTTTGAAAAAGACAACACGTGGCCTGACTACAACGAGGCCATCACCGACCACGGCCTTCGCTCTGTCTTGGCGGTTCCCTTCCCACTTCCGGACGACACCTCCCGGGCAGGCCTGAACTTGTATTCCGACCGCCCCAACGCCTTTGACCAAGCAGCTGTTCAACGCGCAAACGACTACGTTCAACAGGCTTCCAAGGGTCTTCAGTTGGCCGTTTTGATTGCCCAGCACAGCCAAACCGCCGCCAACCTGAAGGCGGCCATGGAGTCGCGGACCGTGATCGACATCGCCACAGGAATCATCATCGCGCAAAACCGCTGCACCCAGGAGGACGCGATGGAACTCATCAAGAAGGCCTCCAGCAACCGGAACGTCAAGCTGCGGGTGGTGGCGCAGGCCATTGTTGAGTCTGCCGGCGGCGGACCGATCCAAACCGTCTTCAAATAGCTGTGTGTTGCGGGCGTCAGCCCTGCATCGCACCGATGATTGCGCCCATAGCCGTGAAGGTGACCACGTTGTAACTGCCGTTGATCGCGAACAACGTCAAGCTGCGGCGCTCGAACAGGTAGTTCACTCCAAGTGCAGTCGCCACCCACCCCAGGCCGGCGGCAAGACCCGCAAACGACCCGAACGCGAAGCCACCACGGCCAATGAAAGCCGCCAGAAACACGGCCATCACCACAGCAAGAACAAACGAACCCACAAACACACGCGCCGTTCCGGACTTCAACTGCTCATCACTCACACCCGCTGCCTTTTGCCAAGGTTTGGCGAAGAGCACCGAATACCACAGACCACCCACCACAAAAGTGGCGAGAGCAGCCAACAGAACTGCGAGCCAATTGATCTGAATGTCCATCGAAGTCCTCCAGGGTGGGCCGTTCCTGAATGGACAGTACGTCAGAGCCGGGCCGTGGTCTTGTAAAAACCCCGCAGGCTAACCGGTCACTTGCTCCAGCGGGACAAACGTGGCGTACTCCGCTCCGTAACTCTGCACCACCTGCAAATACTCCGTCGGCGTGAACCCGCTGAAACGCCTGAAGGAACGGATCAGGTGCGGTTGGTCGTAGTAGTCGGCCAAGCGCAGCAGTTCCTTGCCCGGCACTGCGCCCTTGGGGAGCGCTGCAGCCTGGTTCACGATCCTGTTGAAGCGGCAAACATCCGAATAAGCTTTGGCCGT
Source organism: Arthrobacter sp. GW822-FHT05G07 (assembly GCF_058799755.1). Taxonomy (NCBI): domain Bacteria; kingdom Bacillati; phylum Actinomycetota; class Actinomycetes; order Micrococcales; family Micrococcaceae; genus Arthrobacter; species Arthrobacter sp. GW822-FHT05G07. The sequence continues at coordinate 40,582 of NZ_JBXALT010000006.1, forward strand.
AGTTCCACAATCACGCATGACGATGCGCTCCAGCGTGGATGTGCTGATACCTAGCTCGGCCGCCAGCACGCCGATTTCGACGTCCTCCCGGGCGAGGATTTCGGCTGCCTTCACCACTCTGGGATCCGCCCGGTAACTGGGCCTAAGCCGCTGTTGGAGGAAGGTGCTCAGGGCCGTGAACGCCTGCTCAGGTTCCGCGCGGGTGAGGGGCGAGCGCAGTTCCGAGAAGCCCGGGAAGATGCTTTCGGCGTCCACTACGCGGTTCTGAAACCCCGACGGCGGCTGGCTGGTGAACGCTGCCAGGCCATAGGGAGTCAGGCGGGCACCCACGTTGAAGAGCTGGACCGGGTTTTCGCTGATCAAATAGCTGCGCTGCAGTCCAGCATAGAAACCTGTGGAGACTTCAGTGGCCTTGGGCTGCTCAGAGCTCCCGGCCGGACTGCTTTCGCTTGGGCTTATAAGGCGGTAGGGGTCCGACAAATTCAGGATCAGGTGCGCCTCCGGCCCGGGAAGAATCTTCTCGTACCGGGCCTGAGGCTGCGCGCGAACAAACCACAGCCGGGTGATGAACGGCTGCAGAATTGGTGGCGCCGGGCACTCTTCGTAGAACACAGGCCCAGTCTAGGCAGCCCCGCTCTGCCGCGTGGCAGTTACAGCACGCTGAGCAGAACCTGCGCCGCGCCGTCGTCGAGCACTGACGCGGTGACCTCATCCGCAACTGCGATCACTTCATCAGGCGCCTGGCCCATAGCAACGCCTCGGCCAGCCCAAGTGAGCATCTCGATGTCGTTGCGACCGTCACCCACTGCCACCGTGTTGGCCAGGTCCGTGCCGAGCTTGTGGCGCAAGGCCTCCAACGCACTTGCCTTGGTGACGCCCTCGGCTGCGATGTCCAGCCATGCGGTCCAACCCACCGAGTAGGTCACACCGGAAAGTCCGATGTGCCTGATGGCCTCGTTGAACTCGTCCGAAGTGTTCTCGCTGCTGAAGACCACTACGCGGACTGCCGTGGAATCCAACATGGTCTGGAAGTCCACGCCGATGGACTCCACACCAAAACTGGCGTCCTGAAAGCGTTCGGTGGACAGGAAGTTTCCGTCCTCATCCTCCAAGGCGTACTTTGCGTTGGGCAGCCGTTCGCGCAGGGCCTTCAGAGCCGGGGCGGGATCGAAGGTTGCCTTGTGGATGATCTCGTAGCCCTTTTCCAAGGAGGGATCCAGACGAAGTGTCACACCACCGTTACAGCACACGGCGTAGCCGCGCTCGAGGCCTATCTGCTGGATGATGGGAAGCGTGGCGTTGAGGGAGCGGCCCGTGGCGATCATGACGTCGTGGCCGCTGGCCACCACCGCCTGCGCAGCGGAGCGAACAGCCGGGGACATGTGGCCGTCATGGTCCACGAGTGTGCCATCGACGTCCAAGGCGATCATGAGCTTGTTGTTGTTATTCGGCTGGTCATCGATGCCAGCAACTGGAGTATCAGTCAAAATAGTCATGCTTACAGTAGAACAGACACCTCCGACACTGAACTAGGACCGGCGCCACAGCTACGCGTTAACTGATGGTGAATAGTGCCCCCGTTTTCACCCTCTTCGGGACAATTCACCCCCGGGGACGACGGTGATTTGTCCGCCGAGGGATGAATAAGTTGGTTGCTTTCCACATAGCCGACTTTCCTCGGAGTCGTGACCTCCCCTTGGGGCAACAGTGGTTTATGGACTATGGGAACGAATTCATCGTAGCTGCCCGCTACGCGCTGGAAACCGGCGCGTCACGGCAGCTCAGCCGCCGATACGAAAAGGGCGAACTCGTGAGGGTACGCAGGGGAATCTACACGGACAAACAGCATTGGCTCGCGCTCAAACCATGGGAACGCTACAGGGCGACTGCGCGGGCTGTGGCCGCGGAGAACCCATCCGTGGATTTCTGTTATGAAACCGCGGCACTCTTCTGGGGACTCCAAATAGTTGGCGTGCCCTCACACATCCACCTTGCCAACGCGTCGCGCGGGCATGCTGGCGCCCGAAGCCCGAGCACCATCGCGGCCGCCCTGAACCCGTCAGGAACCAACGGACTGGAGAGGATCCGTGCATACGGAATCTACCGGCACCACTACTACACCGTGACCGTCTTCCACCGTGGATTGCAGCTCACCAACTTGGTGCAAACGGCAGTGGATGTCATATCCAGAGGTTCATTCAGCCACGGCGTCGTCCTGGCCGATCACGTCATCAGCGCGTCCCGGTTCAAGAAGCTCTTTACCAGCAAAGAAGCGCTGGAAAAGGCCGCCGGGAACCTGTCTTCCGAGGCCAAAAGACAACGGGTGAACCACATTCTTGAGTTTGCCAATCAGAATTCCGGATCCGCAGGCGAGTCACTGAGTCGCGCGCAGATGCTCTTGCTGGGTTTTCCTCCCCCGGAATTGCAGATCGAGTTTTACGATACCGAGGGCTTCATAGGCCGCACGGACTTCTTTTGGCGGGAACAGGGAATTATCGGGGAGTTCGATGGTGATGCGAAGTACCTGCGGGACGAATATCTGGGCGGTCAAAGTGCCCGGGAAGCTGTCCTGGCCGAGAAGAAGCGAGAGGACCGGCTGCGCGCCCTTGGGTTCACAATAGTGCGCTGGGACTGGGCCACAGCCAAGGACCCGGCCAAGCTCTACCCGAAGCTCCTCGCGAAGGGACTGGCTCCAACAAGAAACACCCACCTACGGACAATTCACCCGCGTGCTCGAGGGTGAATTGTCCGAAGGAGGGTGTCGGCCGAAAAACTAGAGAACCGGCAGAACCTCAAGCCCGCCAAGGTACTTCTGCAGTGCCTTGGGAACGTTGACGGAGCCGTCCGGGTTCTGGTGGTGCTCGAGGATGGCAACGATCCAGCGCGTGGTGGCCAGGGTGCCGTTCAGCGTGGCAACGGCGCGGGTTCCCTTGGCAACTCCTTCGTCGTTGATCACGCGTTCGCGGATGTTGAGGCGGCGTGCCTGGAACGTGGTGCAGTTGGACGTAGAGGTGAGCTCACGGTAGGCGTTCTGCGTGGGAACCCAGGCTTCACAGTCGAACTTGCGGGCTGCGGACATTCCCAGGTCACCGGCGGCGGTGTCGATCACCCGGTAAGGAAGCTCGCACTTGGCAAGCATCTCCTCTTCCCAGGCCAGCAGGCGCTCGTGCTCGGCCGCTGCTTCCTCAACGGTGGTGTAGATGAACATCTCCACCTTGTTGAACTGGTGCACGCGGATGATGCCTCGGGTGTCCTTGCCGTGCGAACCGGCCTCACGGCGGTAGCAGGAGCTCTGGCCGGCGTAGCGGATGGGGCCCGCGGAAAGGTCCAGGATCTCATCTGCGTGGTAGCCGGCGAGGGCCACCTCCGAGGTTCCCACAAGGTAAAGGTCGTCTTCAGCGAGACGGTAGATCTCGGCGTCGTGCTTTACATCAAAACCGGTGCCCTGCATGGTCTCCGGACGCACCAAAGTGGGGGTGATCATGGGGACGAAGCCAGCGTCGATGGCCTGCTCCATGGCCATCTGCAGCAGCGCCATTTCCAACCGGGCACCGACGCCACGGAGGAAGTAGAAGCGTGAACCGGAGACCTTGGCACCGCGTTCCATGTCGATCGCGCCGATCAGCTCACCGATTTCAAGGTGATCCTTCGGCTCGAAGTCCGTGAACTCACGCGGCGTACCCACGGTCTTGACCACAACGTAGTCATCCTCGCCGCCCTCGGGGACACCGTCCACCACCAGGTTGGGGATGACGCGGAGCAGCTCTTCCTGCTTGGCCTGTGCAGCAGCGGCTTCAGCAGAAGCGGCCTTCACCGAGTTGGCGAGTTCCTTGACCTCGGCCAGCAGGGCCTGCTTTTCCTCGCCCTTGGCCTGTGCCACCTTTTTGCCGAAGGCGTTCTGCTCGGCGCGGAGGGTTTCATGCCGGATCAGGGCAGCGCGGCGATCGGAGTCAGCGGAGATGATCGCGTCCACAACGGACTCGTCGGCGCCACGGGCGCGCTGGCTGGCACGGAACTTGTCCGGATTTTCGCTGAGGTCTTTTACGTCGATCACCAGACAAGAGTATCGAATCGGCTGCGACTTCCCGGAGCCAGGCCCTCCACGAGTCTGGCGTCCCACCAATCGGGGAAATTCAGTAGTGCCCAGGACGATAGTGTTGGAGCACATGAGCGACTGGATCCTGTACCTGATTCTCGCTGGGGGCGTGGCGTTTGCCGTCTCCAGTTGGTGGGGTGTGCGCCGATTGAAAGCCCGCCACATCAGGAGCGCGGTTCGCGAGGACGCCCACAAGCCGGGCCCCGGGGATCAGCGGGTTGCTGTGATCCTGAATCCGGTGAAAAACAACGCGGAAGTAGCCCGCCAGGCCATTATTGACGCCTGCGATCTTGCCGGTTGGGACGCGCCCAAGTTTTTTGAAACCACCGTGGACGATCCCGGCTATGGCCAGTCGCGCCAAGCGCTGGCCTACGGAGCCGACGTCGTCCTTGCGTGCGGCGGCGACGGTACAGTGCGCGTCGTGGCTGAATGCCTGGCGCACAAGAACGTGGCCATGGGCCTCATCCCGTTGGGCACCGGAAACCTGCTGGCGCGCAACGTTGACCTGGATGTCACGGACATCGCGGACTGCATTCAGGTTGCGTTGTTCGGCCACCAGCGTTTCATTGACACCGCCACCATGGGCATCGACAACGACATCACCGGTGAGTCTGCCGAGCACACGTTCCTGGTTATCGCGGGCATGGGCTTGGACGCCGAGGTTGTTGGCGACACCAGGGACAACCTCAAGAAGAGCGTCGGCTGGCTGGCTTACACCGAGGCCGGCGTCCGTCACCTTCCTGGTCGCCGCAAACGCGTCACCATCACCATGGATGACCAGCCCGAGCAGACACGGAAGATACGCAGCGTGCTGTTCGCCAACTGTGGATTGATTCCAGGCGGCATCGACTTCATCCCGCAGGCCATGATCGACGACGGCATGTTGGACATTGTGGTGATGAGCCCGCGCAGCGCCTTCGGCTGGCTCGCCATGTACACAAAAGTCCTGTTCAAGCACAACGCCAACTTGCCGATGATGAGCTTCTACCGCTCCGGTAAAGTCACCATCCGCAGTCAGGAACCGATGGCTACCCAGCTCGACGGCGACCCGTCGGGTGAGGCGACGACGGTCACCGTCCAGGTAGCGCCAGGGTCATTGTTGGTGCGCGTACCGAAGGCCAAGACCGCCTAGACAGCGCCTTTTTCAGGTTGAGCCGCTTTACTCTCGGCTTCTTCGGCCGCGGCCTTGGCGGCAGCCCGAGCCTCGGACTGCTCCTTGATCATGGCTTGTTCTTCTTCAAAACGCAGGCGATCCGCACGATCAGCATCGTCGCCGTCCCAGTCATCTTTGTTTTCACTTGAAGGCTTGGGATTGACGATCATGCCCTGGCCGTCTTTGTCATCGCTGTGGACCGTCATGACCGCTCCCTTCATTTGGCATTCATCCATCGTTTATGGATCAGGCAAGCATACGCACAGAAGCATCCTTGCGAAAGGGCCGCCGTTCTGCCTGTGGACAGCGCCTATGAGCCCTTAAGAATTGAATCCACCCATGCGTGAGCCGAGGCGAAAGCAGCGTCCGATGTGTGCGGGGCAACCACGGCGGGCTGCTTGTCCGCTCGGGCGTAGGAGCCCAGGAATCGGGTTGCCGGACTGATCCGGTGGAGGCCGGCAAGGGCGTCGGCCACCCGCGAATCGGTGGCGTGTCCGTCGGCGTCGATGCTGAAGAAGTAGTGGCCCAGGTACTGTCCGGTGGGGCGAGATTCGATGCGGCTGAGGTTCACTCCGCGGGAGGCGAACTGGTCCAGTATTTCCATGAGCGCACCGGGGTGATCCTCCGGCAGGGGCACCACCACGGTGGTCTTGTCTGCCCCGGTTCGCTCGGGCAGGGCACCGGGTCGGCTCACCAGGATGAACCGCGTGACCGCGTCGGGGTTGTCTCCGATGTCCTCGGCCAGAACGTTCAGGCCCGGTTGTTCGGCAGCAATCAACGGGGCACAGATGGCGGCCTCATAGGGAGCGTCGTCCTCCAGCAGGCCCATGGCGGACGCCGCCGTCGACGATCCCGGAACGTAATCGGCGTTCGGAAGGTGCTCATCCACCCACAAACGGCATTGCGCCCACGCATGGCCGTGCGTCGAGATCCGCTTGATGTCTGAAAGCTCGACGCCGGGCCTCGCCACGAGCACGAAGGTGATGGGAACCAAGGCCTCACGGATGATCCGGAGCTCTTGGCCTGTGGCGATCGCGTCCAGGGTGGCAGTGACCCCGCCCTCCACCGAGTTCTCGATGGGGACCATGGCCGCATCCGCCTCGCCGGCACGGACCCGCTCCAGCGCTGTGTTGACGTTGGTGCAGGGGATGCGTGTGGCGTCGGCAGCACCCGGCACCTGCATGAGCGCAGCCTCGGTGAAGGTGCCTTGGGGGCCGAGGAACGTGTAGGTGACTGCGGACATCCGAAATATTCCTTGCTGGTTATATACGTGGGTTACAGGACAACCGGTTTGAGCCCGTTGTCTGACACCATCGGCTTTCCGGCCTCAAACCACATGTCCATGCCGCCGGCAACGTTGACGGCAGAGTAGCCTTGGCCCACCAGCCATTGCACCGCCCGGAAGGAGCGGCCTCCGGTCCGGCAGATGACGAACAGGTCGTCGTCAGGATCGAGTTCTTCCAAGCGCGCGGGCAGTTGGTCCATGGGAATGTGGCGTGCACCTTCGGCGTGCCCGGCCACCCACTCGTAATCTTCGCGGACGTCCAGAATGCTGGCGTCGGCCGGAATATCGCCCACAGGCACGGTATCGAAGTCGCTCATAGCGGTCCCTTCCCATCGATTAAGTCCAGCATCCAGCCTAGTCCCCGAGGCGTGACACCGTAACTTCACGGAAAGCCCGCCCTTGCTTCCCGACGCCCGGACGTTAAGACTGGGACGGAAGCCACCCACCCTCGGCCCGTTAGGAGTACCCCCATGGCTACTGGGCAGCCGACCATTCTGGCAACGTCCGGTGGATACAAGCCCGGCGAACGCACCAGGATCGAGTTCAACCACCTGATGCATTACGCCGTGGAGTTGTCCGGCGTCTCCGGCCGTGCGCCGCGGGTGACACACATCGGTACGGCGTCCGGTGATCAGCGCTGGTGGGCTGCCGAAATGGATCAGGCAGCACGCATTGCGGGGTTCGACTTCAGCCACCTCAGCCTCTTCACGATGCCCAACATCGAGGACCCGGAAGCGCACCTTCTGGAGCAGGACGTGGTGTGGGTGAACGGTGGGTCGGTGGTGAACCTCCTGGCAGTTTGGCGGGCTCACGATCTGGACGGAATTTTGCGGAAGGCCTGGGAAAGCGGCGTAGTGCTGGCCGGCGTCTCGGCCGGGTCCATCTGTTGGTACCAAGGCGGCGTCACCGATTCCTTTGGTCCGGAGCTCAAGCCTGTCACCAACGCGCTCGGGTTCCTCCCCTATGGCAACGGCGTCCACTACGACTCCGAACCACGTCGGGCACCCGCCATCCACAAGTTGGTGGCCAACGGAACGCTCGGCGAGACGCACTGCACGGACGACGGCGTGGGGCTGGTTTACCGGGGCACGGAACTCACGGAAGTGGTGTCCGAAGTGAAGAACAAGGCCGCCTTCCGGGTGACTGCAGGCGCCGGCGAGAGTGTGGACGCTGTTGCTGTGGAGGAACGGTTGGAGTCGCGTTTCCTTGGTTGATCCCTCATCGCAGGACCTTTCACGACTCACAGCTGTAGAGCTCCGCGATGCCTTGGCTTCGGGGGAACTCTCAGCGCGGGAGGCAACATCGCACTTCGTGTCGGCCATCGAAACCCGGAACAGGCAACTGGGCGCCTTTGTCACAGTGACTGCCGAGCAAGCCTTCACCGACGCCAAGGCCGCGGACAAGCTGCACGCGAAGTTGATCCGGGAGGGCCGCCCCGAAAAGCTGCCCCTGCTTCACGGCATGCCCATCGCTTTCAAGGACCTCACCGATGTGGCCGGCGCGCCCACCACGCACGGCAGCGCAGCCCTCGAGCATAAGCCTGCGCCGGAGGACGGTGCCCTTGCAGCAGCCCTGAAGGATCAAGGCGTAATCTCGCTGGGTAAGACGCAGGTTCCAGAGTTCGGACTGACCGCCTACAGCGAAAACCGCGTGGCGCCGCCGTCGCGCAATCCGCATTCCCTGGCGCGAAGCTCCGGTGGATCCTCGGGCGGTAGCGCCGCGGCGGTGGCCGCGGGACTTGTTCCGTTTGCTCCGGGGACCGACGGCGGCGGCTCCATCCGCATTCCTGCCGGCGCTTGCGGTCTGGTGGGGCTGAAGCCGGGACGCGGGTTGGTGCCATCCGGGGCCAGCGCGGGAGATGCCGCCAAGTTGGTGGTTGCGGGACCGCTCGCAAGAACGGCGGCGGATGCGGCGTTGCTGATGGACGCACTGGTACCCCAGCATCAAGCGCCCGACGGCGGTTACCTCGCCAACGTGGGGCGGGCGCCGGAACCCCTGAGGATCGGGGTAAGCCTGGACAGCCCCTGGGCCGGCGTGTATCCGTTCGAGGTGGAGCCGGAAGCGATGGACGCTCTGGAACGTGGGGCCGAGTTGCTCGAGAAGACCGGTCACAGCCTCACTGAAGCGGAAATCCGCTACGACAACCGCTATCCGGAAGCGTTCACAACGGCCTGGACTGCCGGCGTCGGGAGTGCCCGGATAGCACCTCAGCGCGAGGCGTTGCTGACCCCGTTGACCCGGACGTTCCGGCGTCGGGCGCAACAGCGGAGCGCTTTGAAGGTCAACGAGGCACTGGGTTTCCTGCGGCAGTTCGAGCACGACACGGTCATCCAATACTCCGGATGGGACGTGATCCTCATGCCGACGTTGGCGCAGACACCGCGTCCCATCGGCTGGTTCACCGGTGGCGGACACAGCGGCGAACCGTGGCCGAGCGAGTGGGCCGGCGACGCGGATGAGGACTACAAAAGGCAATGCGAGTACGCGCCCTGGTCCTCCATGGTGAACGTGTGCGGGCTTCCGGCGATCAGCATCCCGGTGCACACCACTGCCGCAGGGTTGCCCATGGGGATTCAGGTCATCGGCCGGATGGGATCTGAACTGCTGCTTCTCCAGCTGGCAGCCGCCCTCGAGACCCCCTGAGACTCGTGTCTAACATATGGAAAGTGGTTGCCCCGGGCATTCATCGATGTGACAATGCCCGCAGTCAGTGCCAGCATTGAGAAAATGAGCACACCTCAAACCACGGCTGAGTCCGCAAAGCCAGCGGGCGATACGTCATTCTTCGGCCACCCAAAGATGTTGGCCAGCCTCTTCTCCGTGGAAATGTGGGAGCGATTCTCCTTCTACGGCATGCAGGGAATTCTGCTCTACTACATGTACTTCACCGCCGAGCAGGGCGGCCTTTCCATTGACCAGGGGCTCGCTGCTGGTTTGGTGGGTGCGTACGGTGGTGGCGTTTACCTGTCGACGATCCTCGGCGCCTGGCTCGCCGACCGTCTCTTCGGCTCCGAAAAGGTCCTGTTCGGTTCTGCGATCATGATCATGGCAGGCCACATCGCACTGGCGCTTCTGCCGGGCATCCCTGGCTTGATCGCGGGCTTGGTGCTGGTGGGCATCGGCTCGGGTGGCCTGAAAGCCAACGCCACCGCCCTGGTGGGCACCCTGTACGGCGAGAAGGATGAGCGCCGCGACGCCGGCTTCTCCATCTTCTACATGGGCATCAACATCGGCGGGCTGATCGGCCCACTGGTGACCGGATGGCTGCAGACCAGCTACGGCTTCCACATTGGCTTCGGCGCCGCCGCCGTGGGTATGGCGATCGGCCTGGTCATCTACTCCCTGGGCCGCAAGAAGCTCCCGGAGGAAGCACACCGCGTACCCAATCCGCTGCCGACGAAGGACCGCACCAAGTACGGCCTGATTTTCCTGGGCATCCTGATTGTCATCGGCGTGCTGCTCGGCACAGGGATTGTCAACGCCAACAACCTGGCCCGGAGCATGGCCTACGCGGCCATCGGTGCCGCCGTGATCTACCTTTTCCTGATCTTCCGCAGCCCGTTGGTCACCGGTGTGGAGCGCAAGCGCGTTGTGGCCTTCATACCCTTGTTCATCGCATCGGCCGGATTCTGGGCACTGTTCCAGCAGCAGTTCACGTTCATTGCCGTGTACTCGCAGGAGAAGCTGGACCGCAACCTGTTCGGCTGGGAAATGCCGGCCGCGTGGGTCCAGTCCATCAACCCGGTGTTCATCATCATCTTCGCCGGCGTCATGGCTGCACTCTGGACCAAGCTGGGCTCCAAGCAGCCCAGTTCGCCGCTGAAGTTCTCCGCTGGCCTGTTCATCATGGGCCTGGCGTTCCTTGCGTTCATCCCGCTGGCCGGCGACGGCAAGACCCCGCTGCTGGCACTGGTGGGCATCCTGTTCATGTTCACCCTGGCGGAACTGTTCCTCTCCCCCATCGGCTTGTCAGTGAGCACCAAGCTCGCACCCAAGGCGTTCCATACGCAGATGGTGGCCCTGTTCTTCCTGTCCGTCTCGCTCGGCACCACACTGGCCGGCATCCTCGCAGGCCTCTACAACCCCGAGGACGAGCTCCCGTACTTCCTGGGGATCGGCGGCGTGGCAGTGGTCCTGGCTGTTGGCCTGGCTGCGGCATCGCCCGCGATCAAGAAACTGATGGGTGGCGTTCGCTAGACTTCCCGGCTGACGACACAACGACGGCGACCCTTGCGTTCGGTGGGATTCCCACCTGACGCAAGGGTCGCCGTCGTATGCGGTTTAGAACCTGTTGTTATAGCTGCTGCTTGACGCGCCGATGGCGATGAAGAAAATGATGCCAAAAATCACCGTCAGGGCCATACCGAGGTATCCCATCACCAAGCCGGCTATTGCCATGCCCTTTCCCGCGGGCTCGCGTTTCAGGGCGAGGTGACCCAGGATCACGGCTGCGATCTGCGGGAGGATGAAGAATCCGAAGCCAACGTAGACGGCGATGCCGCAGCACATGCTGGCGATGCTCAGGCCCTTGGGCTCGGCCTGCATGGCGTAGTAGGCGGGCTGGCCGTACGGCGACTGCGGCTGACCGTAAGGCTGCTGGTTGAAGGCCTGCTGCTGGTAGGGGCTCGGCGGCTGACCGTACGGTGACGGGGGCTGCTGACTGTAGTCGCCCGGTGCGTACGCGCCGGCGGGCTGCTGTGGCTGAGCGTACGGATTCTGCCCGTGCGCGCTCTGCTCGTAGGGCGGGAGCGGCTGGGTAGCGTTGGCGCCCTGCTCCGGCGCGTACTCGGCGGGCGTGCCCTGATTGTGCGTGGTGGACTCGGGAGCGCTGAACTGTGCCGGCGGAACATACTGCGGCGGTTCGTAGCCGGACGGCTTGTCCTCGTTGCCCCTGGCTGGCTGGTCTGACATAGAAATCCCCCTGGATTGGTCTTTGAACCCAACACTACCGCCGCCGGGGGCACCGCATAAGTAGGGCCCGTTGCTGTGACTGGATTCATGCAAATGCATGGAATATGCCGGGAAGGGACCCGGTTGGCATTAATAGCGACGTAAGCAGCGCTAACTACGAAATCTGCGGGTCAACCCCGCGAAGGAGGAATCATGGGTAACTTCGAAGGCAAGACCGCGCTCGTCACTGGCGGCGGCTCGGGACTCGGAGAAGCGATCAGCAAGGACCTCGCGAAGAACGGCGTCAACGTTGTTGTTGTGGACGTCAATCTCGACGCCGCCACACGCGTGGCTGACCAGATCACGGCCGACGGCGGCACAGCAGTTGCCTTCCAAGGCAACACCGCCGTGGCCGAGGACAGCAAGAAAGCCGTGGACTTCGCAATCGAGACCTATGGTGCCCTCAACTACGCCGTCAACAACGCCGGAATCGGCGGAGCCAGCGCCCCGGTCGGCGAAGTAGACATCGAAGACTGGGACAGGGTCATTGCCATCAACCTGAGCGGTGTCCTGTACGGCATGCGCTACCAGGTCCCGGCGATCCTGGCCGCCGGCGCCTCCGAGGGCGCCATCGTCAACATGGCCTCAATCCACGGCGCCGTCGCTGCACCAGGCAACGCCGCGTACACCGCAGCCAAGCACGGCGTGGTGGGCCTCACCAAGAACGCCGCCGCTGAATACGGCGCACAGGGTCTTCGCGTCAACGCCATCGGCCCCGGCTACATCGATACTCCCTTGCTGGCCGCCGCACCGAAGGAAGTCATCAGCGGGCTCGAAGCAAAGCACCCGCTGGGTCGGTTGGGCAAGGCCGAGGAGATCGCGAACGTCACCACGTTCCTCCTCTCCGACAAGGCCAGTTTCATGACCGGTTCGTATGTACTCGTCGATGGCGGATACACCGCCGTCTAACCCTCGGCAGCTCTTTGGACGACGTCGCTCCGCCCTGGTTCAAGACCGGGCGGAGCGTTGTTTTGCTAGCAGCCGCTCTTGAACGAGGGGTTAATCTTTAGCCTTTTGCGATCGCGATTCCGCCATTCGGCGTCACAGGGGCCGCATCACGGACATTTCGTTCCGGCTTGCGCCGCGGTCTGGCATGCTGGACCCCATGGCTAGCCGAGCGGGCACAGTTGCCCTTCCCCAGGACCTTGTTGACATCACAGCCCTGCTGGACGCGTATTTCGACGTCACTCCGGATTTGGGCGACCCTGCGCAGCGCGTGGCGTTTGGAACGTCGGGACACCGCGGATCCAGTTTGAAGGCGTCCTTCAACGAGCCGCACATCCTCGCAATCACGCAGGCAATCGTTGAATATCGCGGCCGCCAGGGCATCACCGGGCCGTTGTTCATCGGCCGCGACACCCATGCCCTGAGCGAGCCGGCACAGAACTCCGCATTGGAGGTACTGGCCGCCAATGGTGTGACCGTCCTGGTGGACGCCCGCCACGGCTACACCCCGACGCCTGCACTGAGCCACGCGATCCTCAAGTACAACCGCGAAGCCGCGCCAGGCACTCCCCAGGCTGACGGCATCGTGGTCACCCCCAGCCACAACCCGCCAGGCGATGGAGGCTTCAAGTACAACCCTCCGCACGGCGGCCCGGCCGACACCGACGCCACCGGCTGGATCGCCGATCGCGCCAACCAGCTGCTTGAGAACGGCCTGCGCGGCGTCAAGCGCATGCCCCTGAACGACGCCTTGGCCGCTGACACCACCGGCAAGTTCGACTTCCTCAGCAGCTATGTTGACGACCTCCCTTCCGTGCTGAACCTTGACGCCATCCGGAACGCCGGCGTCCGCATCGGAGCAGATCCCATGGGCGGCGCCTCCGTGGACTACTGGGGCGAAATCGGCGAACGCCACCAACTAAACCTCACGGTGGTCAACCCCACCGTTGATCCGCAGTGGGCATTCATGACCCTCGACTGGGACGAGAAGATCCGCATGGATTGCTCGTCGCCGTCGGCCATGGCGTCACTGATCAAGCGGATGGCCGCAGGTGCCGATGGCACCGCCGCTTACGACGTCGCCACCGGTAACGACGCCGACGCCGACCGCCACGGCATTGTCACCCCCGATGGCGGGCTCATGAACCCGAACCACTACCTCGCAGTCGCCATTGACTACCTGTACCGGAACCGCAGTGGCTGGAATCCCGAGTCTGTCGTGGGCAAGACACTGGTTTCGTCCTCGATCATCGACCGCGTTGCTGCCGGACTTGGGCGCAAACTGGTTGAGGTTCCTGTTGGTTTCAAGTGGTTCGTTCCCGGCCTGCTGTCCGGCGAGGGTGCCTTCGGTGGCGAAGAGTCTGCCGGCGCATCCTTCAACAAGCTCGACGGCAGTGTGTGGACCACGGACAAGGACGGCATCCTGCTGGCACTGCTGGCGTCCGAGATCACGGCCGTCACGGGGTCCTCTCCTTCACAGCTCTACAAGGGCCTGACCGACCAGTTCGGTTCCCCCGTTTACGCACGCATCGACGCCGCCGCTACCCGTGAGCAGAAATCCAAGCTGGGCAAACTCTCCGCCGCCGATGTCACCGCCACTTCCCTTGCCGGCGAAGAGATCACTGCGAAGCTCACTGAGGCTCCCGGCAACGGCGCTCCGATCGGCGGCCTGAAGGTTGTCACCGAGAACGCTTGGTTCGCAGCCCGCCCTTCCGGCACCGAGGATGTGTACAAGATCTACGCCGAGTCCTTCAAGGGCGCGGACCACTTGGCGCAGGTGCAGAAAGAAGCCAAGGCACTGGTAGACGGCGTTATCGCGTAGTGCTTGTGGGTGACCTTCGTGCCGCGATGGCAGCGGCTTCGGCCGCTGGCGACGCGCATATTCGCTAAGGGTCCTGAGACGGGCTGAGGACGCTTGGATATGGGTGTCTTCAGCCCGTTGCCGTGTCTTCAGCCGGTTTCGGTGTCCTGAGTCCAGAGCCTGAGGATGCGCCGGATGGTGTGGTCGCCTTCGGGAGCCATGTCCACCAGGGCTACTTGGTCAAGCACGACGGCGTCTCCGGGCTTTGGTCTCTTGCCGTCGTGGTGCGAGATGTGCGGCCGGTAGCGTTCCATCACATAGTTCGGCGTAGCTATCCTCCCGCCGATGCTGTTCACGGCGTCCACGATCTCTTCATGCAACCCCTGAAGCAGCGGGTTGTGCTCGATCAGGCTCACCGGGATGGACCCCATATGCCCAAAGCCCGCCTCTTCGCCCACTCTCAGCCGGGTACCAAGCGCCCCCTTGACCGGCGCTTCGGCCTGGTCCGCAAGGACATCGGCGACGTCGGCACTCACGTTCGCGCCGACGTCGAACCTTAACAGCGTGATGTGGAGCGGCCAGTCGCTGCGCGGAAAGACCAGCCCCGGCGAGACGGGCTCCGTGAACGCCACCCAGATGAGGTTCCGCATAGGCATAGTTTGCCACCAGCACCCATCCCTCTCTCACATCCCAGCCCTTAAAGGCCGACGCTCTCTCACATCCCGCGCCTATAACCGAATCCCTCTCTCACCTACCGGCCCTGATTGGCCCCAAAGCCCGAGGGATGTGAGAGAGCGATGGCCCCAAGCCCGAGGGATGTGAGAGAGCGATGGCCCAAAGCCCGAGGGATGTGAGAGAGCGTCCAGGGTGCCGGCAATGCAAAAAACGCCCGCTCACCGGAACGTGAGCGGGCGTTTTTGTCGGGAAACGCTAGACGGTGCGAACAACGTCGTCGTAAGCGAACTTCGGCTTGGCTTCGCCCCAGGCGTCCGGGCCGGGCTGGCCGATGTTGACCACCAAGAAGCTCTTCTGGTCGCCGGCCGGGAAGAATTCGGCGTCGATGGCGGCGAAGTCGGCGCCGGTCATCGGGCCGGCAGCGAAACCGAGCGAGCGCACGGCGAGGATGAAGTAGCCGGCCTGCAAGTGTGCGTTGTTGTTGCCAGTAGCAGCGGCTAAAGCGGGGTCGGCGTCGTACATTGCCTTAGGCGCGCCGTAGGCGGGCAGGAACTTGTCCCACTGGCCCTGCCAGTAGGTGTCATAGGACAGGATGGCGACCAGCGGCGCGGAGGCTGTCTTCGCCTGGTTGCCGCGCGAGAGGGCATCTACCAGCTTGGCTCGGGCATCGTCCGAGCGGACGTAGGTCACGCGGAGCGGCTGGGAGTTGAAGGCAGTGGGGCCGAACTTGGTGAGCTCGTAGATGGCGCGGGCCTGCTCGTCGGTGACCTCACCGGCGAAGCTGTTGGCAGTACGGGCTTCGGCAAAAATGGCGTCGACTGCTGCGGCGTCAATGACTGCTTCTTCGTGGGCGATCGTCATTTCGTGAACCTTTCGCTGGGCCCTGGCCCCTGAGCCGGCCGGGCACTTCTGCTTTCCATGGTTGCAACTTCAACTTCCGTTGTCCTCTTCCCGTGACGGTCCGTGACGTTGGGCACAGCACAAAAGTCGGTAGCATCATGCATACGAGCTGCCGCCGCTTTGGGGAGGTTCAGCCGTGGGAATGACGACACCAGAAGGGGCCTGATGCCTACGTTTCCCCTAGCGGCCCGTCAGCGGGCGCTGGCTGTTCTTGCCATGCTTCTGGCGATGTTCCTGATGCCAACCGCGCAGGCCTGGGGCTCCGTTCAACAGCCCGGCGTCGAGGATCCCGGAACGCGGTTCTTTGGTGCCTTGTTGGACTGGGACACGGATTCGGCAGCAGATTACGCCCAGCGGCTCGGGGCGCCCGCGGCACTCTACGGCCAAAACGTGTCCTTGCCCGTGGACGAAGGCGGCCGCGAATACCTGAAGGGCTACTTCTCCCAGATCGCCGAGCAAGGCTCGCATGCGTTGCTCACGGTCCGCCCCGGGATCCCGCTTAAGGACATCAACCAGGACGTTGCGTCCGCTTTTGCGCGTCAAATCACGACGGCGGCAGCCGGCTTCCGGGGGAAGGTCCTGGTCCGCTTCGCACCGGAAATGAACGCCCCGTGGGTCAGCTGGGGTCAAGAACCGGAAGCTTATCGAGCTGCTTTCGACAACGTAGCCGCAGCACTCCGGGCCACCCTGCCGGATCCCGTGATGGTGTGGTCTCCGACCGCAGAGAAGGATTACCCCTTTCAGGTAGCGACGTCCACCCCTCCCAAGGGTGTGCCCTTGGCATCGCTGGACACCAGCGGGAACGGCATCTGGGACCAGGACGATTCCGCCTTCGAGCCCTATTACCCGGGCGATGACGTGGTGGACTGGGTTGGCCTGTCCGTTTACCACGACACAACGGGCGCCGGCGCGGCCAGTAATACCCTGCCCGCCGCGGGCGAGTTCAATGAAGCCCTGCACGCGTCAAGTGGTGGGGACGGAACCGACAATTTCTACAGCACTTACGTGCAAGCCCGGACCAAGCCTCTTCTGGTTGAAACCGGAGCCTTTTTCTCGCCCGGGGCCGGTGGCGCCGCTGAGCTGGATGTTAAGGAAACGTGGTGGCACCAGGTTTTCGCCTCAGTTGCGGAGCCCGGGAATGGGTCCGTCCGGGCAGTGGTCTGGAACGAAACCACAGAAGTGCGCGATCCTGGCCGGGTGCCCATCGATTGGAGGGCTACCGCCGAACCCTCGCTGGCCAACCCCTTCCGAACCTCGTTGGACACCTCAGGCCTCACCATTGGACCGGTCACCGAGAAGGGCCTGGACAACGTGCCCGGCATTGAGGCACCACAGCCGAAGACGGGGACGGTCATCCAAGGCTGGGCGGCATGGGCTTCTGCCGGATCAGTGCTGGTAGCTGTGGCGGCGTTGTGGTTCTTGTCCTCACGGGCTTTCGCCAGCAAATGGTCCTACACCGGCACGGGTAAACGTGATGCGCGGATCGACATGCTCCGGGGCCTGGCCATCGTGTTTGTGGTGGTTAACCACGTTGGCATCAACTCCGTATTCCAACTGCTGAGCCAAGAGACCCTCGGAGTAGTTTCCGGAGCGGAGCTCTTCGTCATGCTCTCCGGGGTGGTCCTGGGCATGGTCTATGGTCCCCGGATTGCCACCGAACTCGGGGACGTGGTGGACGGGACCACCAAGCGTGCCTGGAAGCTGTATTTCACAGCCCTCGCCGTGGTCCTGATCGTCTACGGCCTGAGCCTGCTGCCCTTCATCAACGCCGCAGCAGTCACCACGTTCACGGATCAAGGAACCGGCGGGGCGGGGCGCGCGGCGGCGGGAACTACGTATGACCTCTACGCAGGCATGGAGGGGCTGCTGCAGTTCCCCGTCCCGCAGGGGCTCATCCCGGCTCTCCTGTTGCTGCAAGTTGGGCCGTGGCAGTTCAACATCATGGGTCTCTACGTCGTCCTCTTGCTCATCAGCCCGCTAATCCTCGTGGCGCTTTCCCGCGGGTTTACCTGGCTGGTCCTCACGCTCAGCGTCGGCCTTTACACCGCGGGATCAATTTTCCGTTTCCGCCTGCTGCCCTCGCAGTTCGAGGATTCCTTCCCGCTTCTCGTGTGGCAGCTCCTGTTCGTTGTGGGAATGACCGCCGGGTTCCATCGACATCACATCATCGAGTGGTTCGCCGATCCTCGCCGGCGCCTGCTGCTTGGGGCGTGCATTTTCCTGGCCGCCGCCTGTGCCGTCTTCTCTTGGAGCGGCCCGTATCTGACCAACCAGCTGGACATCCGGCTAGCGCTTATCCCTGAGACGACGTTCCGGTTTGTCTATGACACCTTCTTCAGCCGGACCTACCTTGGGCCGGGGCGGGTGCTCAACGTCTTCCTCATCACCATCGCCCTGTACGCCCTGTTAAGTGCTTTCTGGAAGCCGCTGTCACGTGCCGTGGGCTGGTTCTTCATACCTCTGGGCCAAGCCACGCTGTACGTGTTCATCATGCACGTGTTCTTCATTGTGGCCATCGCCAACATCCCTGTGCTGCGGGACGGGAACCTCTGGCTGAACACCGGCGTGTATATCGCCCTGCTCGCCATACTTTGGGTGATGGTGAAAACCAAGTTCCTGTTCAGGCTGGTTCCCCGCTAAAGCGCCGCATGTGGGTGGGCATTTGGCGGTAATGTTGCACCGAATCCCAATACTCTTCTGAGGAAGGCCCCGCCATGAGCATGCTCGGCATCAAATGGAAGCTCCACGGCAACGGCAAGTCCATTCGCCCCGGCCACGTGGTGGCTCCCGACGAGCGGCTTGCGTGGCCCCTGACCATCGGCATTGGCATGCAGCACGTGGTGGCCATGTTCGGCGCCACTTTCCTGGTCCCCATCATCACCGGCATGCCGCCGGCCACCACCCTGCTCTTCTCGGGCATCGGAACGCTACTGTTCCTCGTGATCACCAAGGGCCGGGTGCCCAGCTACCTCGGTTCGAGCTTCGCGTTCATCGCCCCGATCATGGCGTCCCAGCAGCAGTACGGCGTTAGCGGCGCCTTGGGCGGCGTGGTGCTTGCCGGCGTCGTACTGGCGCTTATTGGTGCGGTGGTCCAGAAGTTTGGCGCCGAATGGATCAACCGGCTCATGCCGCCGATCGTCACCGGCGCGATTGTGGCGCTGATCGGCTTGAATCTCGCGCCAGCCGCGAAGGCAAACTTCGACGCCGCTCCCGTCACCGCGCTGATCACGCTGGTGACGATCATCCTGGTCAGTGTCCTCTTCCGCGGAATTCTGGGGCGTCTGAGCATTTTGGTGGGTGTTGTGGTGGGGTACCTCGTGGCGATGATGCGCGGTGAGGTGTCCTACGAAAAGATGGACGCAGCCGCGTGGGTTGGCCTGCCGCTGTTCCAGACGCCCGAATTCCACCTTGGCGTGGTGGGCCTGTTTGTGCCGGTGGTGCTGGTGCTCGTGGCTGAGAACGTGGGGCATGTGAAGTCGGTTGCCGCGATGACCGGCCAAAACCTCGACGGCGTCTCCGGCCGCGCACTGATGGCCGACGGCGCCGCGACGGTACTTGCCGGTTTCGGCGGCGGTTCCGGTACCACGACATACGCAGAGAACATCGGCGTCATGGCCGCCACCAAGGTCTACTCGACGGCGGCCTACTGGGTGGCTGGTGTCTTCGCCATCCTGCTGAGCTTCTCCCCGAAATTCGGCGAACTGATCGCCACTGTCCCGGCCGGTGTCCTGGGCGGCGCCGCGACCATGCTGTACGGCATGATCGGTGTGCTCGGCGTGAAGATCTGGGTGCAGAACAAGGTCAACTTCTCCAACCCCATAAACCTGACCACGGCTGCTGTTGCCCTGATTATCGGCATCGCGGACTACACCTGGACCATTGGCGAGCTGAAGTTCACGGGCATTGCGCTCGGGTCCGCTGCTGCCCTGGTGATCTACCACGGCATGAAGGGGCTGGCCCACTGGCGCGGGACCGTCGCCGAACCGGAAACCGAGACGGCGGGGCTGCCGCCAGCGGTGAAGTCGGCGATGAACGCTGCGGCGAAGAGGGGCGGGAAGAAGGGGAAGTAGGGGTTCCTTCCGGACAATTCGGATGCGGCGTTAAGCCGCGAGCAGCCCCTACTGGTCCACGAACTTGGTGTCGAAACGGCTCATGAACGCGGCCATCGCATCGCGGGCCACAGGCTCAAAGGGCCTGTACGTCTTGGTCCCATCGGCTTCGGTCCATCCGGTACTGATGCCGCTGCTCGCGAGCCACGTGATCTGTTTGTAGAACGGATTGGTCGTGGCAACGTCCGTAAACGGCGACTCCGCGGGGGCATTGAACTCCGGCGAACCAGCCAGCCTGTACATAAATGCGGCCATGGCGTCGCGGGCCACCGGCTCAAAGGGCCTGTAGGTCTTGGTCCCAGTGGGCTCGATCCACCCGGTGCTGATGCCCTTGCTGGCAAGCCAGGTGATCTGTTTGTAGAACGGGTTGGTCGTGGCTACGTCCGTAAAGGGCGACTTGGCGGGAGCTGTGAAGGCGGGTGAGCCTGCCAGCCGGTACATGAAGGCGGCCATGGCGTCACGGGCTACGGGGGCCAAGGGTCGGTAGGTCCTGGCCCCGTTGGCCTCGGTCCATCCTGTTGAAATGCCGCGGGACCCGAGCCAATTGACTTCAGTGGTGAACTGCCCGCCGGATATGTCGGAAAAAATGGGGCCCGGGTTGCTGGCGAAGGCCGACAACTGCTCGGCTGTGCCGTTGAAAACATTCTGATCGCCCGGGAACACGCCGGAATCGGAGTACTGCCACAAGGTATAGGCATTCCAACCAGCTGGCAGCACCCCGGGTGTCGACTCCCACCTGGCGACGTGCAGAGGGTGGTTCCCGAAACCATTGGCCCTACCCGTGCAGGTATTCCACCAGTCCGTGGTGGTGTAGATGGCAGGAAGGCGGCCGGTTCGCGACAGGATGGTGGTGGCGAAATCGGAGACCCACGACACCATCTCGCCAGGGGTCATACCGTAGCAAGTGCTGCCGTAGGGGTTATATTCGAGGTCCAGCAGGGCAGGCAGTGTTTTTCCATCCGGCGTCCAGGCTGCACCGCTCTGGAGGAAGTAGCTGGCTTGAGCGGCACCGGACGATGCGTTGGGAAGCGCGAAATGGTAGGCGCCGCGCAGCATCCCGGCTGAAGCAGCTCCGGCATATTGGTCAGCGAAGTATGGGTTGCTGTATTCGGTCCCCTCGCTGGCTTTGACGTACGCGAACTTGGCCCCGTTTGCTGCAGCCTTGGTCCAGTCCACCACCCCTTGGTGGCTACTGACATCCATGCCCGGCACACCCGGTAATGAAGAAGCGGAATCTGTGGCCTGAATGGAGAACAATTGGCCTGCGCTTTCATGACCACGAATGGTCGATCCCATCGCGTGGTCGTTTTGGACTATGGGCGATTCTTCGGAGGCGGTGGCCGCCGTTGCACCAGACGCGGCGAGAAGCATGGTGGCGAGTAGGACAGCGGCCGTTTTAGCGCCGGCGAACCCTCGTGTCGGCGGTTTGGCTGAAGTTTTCGGGAGGCTTGAGCAGCTGGACATGGAGAATTTCATTCGACGATTCCTTCGACGTTCGAGAGGAACCGGCGCCCCCACGTGGTTCAGCCCAGCCTACTATCCAACGTCACACTCCCACTTCCTCCATGAACGCCGCGCGCCGCTCTAGCAACGCAGAACCCGTGGATGATCAGACTTGGGGTCCCCGCCCCGTATTCAACAGAATGCACCCTCGAACGCTAACACCAGTGGCAACAGACCATGCAGCAGAAAAGGGGCCGAGGAGCGTGGGATATCGGCTCGTCGAGGGGTTAGCTTTCGGCAGAAAGGGCCCCCAATAACCCCGAGAGCTAACCCCTCGGCGCGAGTGGTCTTTTAGAGACACAGAGTAATCGTCAGAGAGCGCTCTCTTGACGTACGTGACTTGCAGCACATACATTGGACCCACATCTCAGAGAGCGCTCTCTCGCCATCGGCGTACGGTCGCTCGAACACACAAAGGAGTGATCGTGGAGTTTTCGCGACTAAGGAAATTCACTGCCCTGGCGGGCGTAGCCTCACTGGCCCTCGTGGCCGCGGGCTGCAGCGGCGGAGGCGACAAGGCGGCGAGCGCCGACAACCCCGTCACACTGACCGTGACGACGTTCGGCACGTTCGGATACGACGACCTGTATGCCGAATATGAGAAGCAGAACCCCGGCGTCACGATTGAGGCCACCAACATCGACCGCGGTTCCAACGCCAGGACCGATGCGTTCACCAAGCTCGCCGCCGGCTCTGGCCTGAGCGACGTCACCGCCATCGAGGAAGGCTGGCTCGGCTCGATCATGGAGGTTTCGGACCAGTTCGTTGACCTCAAGGAACACGGAGCCGAGGACATCAAAGGCAACTGGGTGGACTGGAAGTACAAGCAGGGCACTGACCCCAACGGGCGCGTGATCGGCTATGGCACGGACATCGGACCGCAGGCATTGTGCTTCAACGGCAAGCTGTTCGAAGCGGCCGGCCTACCGAGCGACCGCGAAAAGGTGGCCGAGCTCTTCGGCGGCAAGGACGCCAGCTGGGATACGTACTTCAAGCTGGGCCGCCAGTACAAAGAGGCCACCGGCAAGGCCTGGTATGACCAGTCCGGCTTCGTCTGGAACTCCATGGTCAACCAGATGGACGAGGGTTACTACACGAAAGACGGCAAGCTGAACGTCGAGGGCAACAAGGAGATGCGGGCAAAGTTCGACATGCTCGCTGCAGGCACCGCCGATGGCCTGTCCTCCAACCAAACCCAGTTCGACTGGGGTAACGGCAAGGCCTTCGTGGACGGTTCCTTTGCAACACACGTATGCCCGGCGTGGATGCTCGGCACCATTAAGGGCCAGCTCGAGTCCGCCGGCGGCGGGGCAGCAAGCGGCTGGGATGTAGCTGACGTGTTCCCGGGCGGCGCCTCCAACTGGGGCGGAGCCTTCCTCTCGGTTCCCAAGAGCTCCAAGCACCCTGCTGAAGCAGCCAAGCTGGCAGCATGGCTGACCGCACCGGAGCAGCAGATCAAGCAGTCCGCCGCAGCGAACAACTTCCCGAGCACGCTCGAAGCCCAGGCAAAGATCGTGGAAGCAGCCAAGCCGAACGAACTGTTCAACAACGCTCCCTACGGAGCGATCTTTGAGTCCCGCGCTGAGGGTGTCATCGCCCAGTTCAAGGGTCCGGATGACTCTGTGATCCAGGAGAACGTGTTTGGTCCCGCCCTCAAGATGCTCGACTCGGGCAAGGGCACGGCCGATCAGGCTTGGAACGAAGCCGTCAAGCTCCTCAACGACCTCGTGGTCAACAACTAGCAGCACCCGGCCGTGGGGCCTCCGGGAAACCGGAGGCCCCCTCACAGAGTCTGAGACCCGTCCATGACCACCACATTGAATCGCCCGGCAGCCGGCAGAACGGCTGCCAGTAAACCGAAACCGACCTTCCGCCAACGTTTGAGCGTCTTTGATATGAAGGCGTCCCCCTACTTCTATATCGCCCCGTTTTTCATCCTGTTTGCCTTGGTGGGCCTCTTTCCCCTGGGCTACACGTTCTTCGTCTCCCTCTTCGACTGGCACCTGCTCAAAGGCCAAGGAGAGTTTGTAGGATTCCAAAACTTCGCGGAGGTGCTGCAGGACAGGTTCTTCTGGAACTCCTTGTTCAACACCGTCAGCATCTTCCTGATCTCCACCATCCCCCAGCTGATCATGGCTACCATCATTGCCGCGGTCCTGGATCAGAATCTCCGCGCCAAGACCTTTTGGCGCATGAGCATCCTGCTCCCCTACGTCGTGACTCCCGTGGCTGTGGCCATGATCTTCACCAACATGTTCGGGGAGCAGTACGGGCTCATCAACAACATCCTGTCGAGCTTCGGCATCGACCCCATCATGTGGAAGAACGACACTCTTCCCAGCCACATCGCCATCGCCACCATGGTGAACTGGCGCTGGACTGGCTACAACGCGTTGATCCTCCTGGCGGCAATGCAGTCGGTGCCGCGCGATATTTACGAGTCCGCAGCGATCGACGGCGCCGGCTCGGTCCGCCGCTTCTTCAGCATCACCCTCCCGAGCATCCGGCCCACCATGGTGTTCGTCATTGTCACGGCGACCATCGGCGGGCTGCAGATCTTCACTGAGCCCCGGCTCTTCGATCCCGTGGCCGCAGGCGGAACGGCACGGCAGTTCCAGACCACCGTGCTTTACCTGTGGGAAATGGCCTTCCAGCGGCAGAACTTCGGCAAAGCCTCCACTATCGCTTGGCTCCTGTTCCTGATCATCCTGCTTTTCGGCATCGTGAACTGGCTGATCTCACGCCGTATCGCCACCAATGGCGACGATCGCGGGGCCGCCAGCCGCCGCCGTCGGAAGCGCCCTTTGGCCGCGAGCGCAAAAGCTGACGACGCCGGCCTCGCCGCCCAAGCGGCAGGGGCACCGGCCGCCGCACCAGACTCAACCCCGAGGAGCGGGCAATGACCCTCACGCAAAACCGCCCACAAGCACCGGCCCCTCAGCGAACCTCCCGGTCCCTGACCGCACGGAATGCACTCTTCGGCAACGGCCGCCGGCCCGGCTTCCTCACCTATGGGCTGCTGCTCGCGTTCTTCCTGGCCTCGGCCTACCCGCTCTGGTGGTCCGTCATCATCGGCAGCCGCTCCAACGAGGCCCTCGGGGAAACGTGGCCGCCACTTTTCCCGGGCGGCAACTTCTGGACCAACGTCGAGGAAGTCTTCGACACCATCCCGTTCTGGCTGGCACTTGGCAACAGCGTACTGATTTCAGGCATCATCACCGTCTCTGTTGTGGGGTTCTCCACCTTGGCCGGGTACGCGTTCGCCAAGCTGCGCTTCCGTGGCCGCAACTGGCTGATGGTGGCAGTCATCGCCACCATGGCCATCCCCACGCAGCTCGGCATCATCCCGCTGTTCATGCTGATGCGCACGCTGGGCTGGACAGGTGAGATCGGCGCCGTCGTCATCCCCACGCTGGTCACAGCGTTCGGTGTCTTCTTCATGCGGCAGTACCTGGTGGACGTGATCCCGGATGAGCTCATCGAGTCGGCACGCATGGATGGAGCGTCCATGATCTCAACGTTCTGGCATGTGGCACTCCCGGCCGCACGTCCGGCCATGGCAATCCTCGGTCTGTTCACGTTCATGACGGCGTGGACTGATTTCCTGTGGCCCCTGCTGGTTCTCGACGCCGGCAACCCCACCTTGCAGACGGCGCTCAGCCAACTGCAGTCGGCCCGCTACGTGGACTATTCAATCGTCCTGGCCGGGGCCGTCATGGCAACACTTCCCCTGTTGGCTCTCTTCGTCATAGCGGGACGCCAACTCATATCCGGAATCATGCAAGGAGCAGTGAAGGGCTAATGCCATTCGAAGCAACAACCCACCCAGCGATCACACCTCATAACAGGGTGTGGCCCGAGGGCTTCCTCTGGGGTTCGGCCACCGCCGCAGCCCAGGTGGAAGGTGCCAGCCACGAAGGCGGCAAGGAAGATTCCGTGTGGGATGCCTTCGCCCGTATTCCGGGTGCCATCGCCAACGGTGAGACGCTGAAGGACGCGGTGCAGCACTACCACCGCATGCCCCAGGACGTCAGGATCATGAAGGAGCTGGGCCTGGATTCCTACCGGTTCTCTACCAGCTGGTCCCGTGTCCGGCCCGGCGGCCGTTCCGTGAACGCGGAGGGCCTGGACTTTTACTCGCGGCTGGTGGATGAACTGCTCGACGCCGGCATCCTCCCTTGGTTGACCCTTTACCACTGGGACCTGCCGCAGGCGCTGGAGGAGAAAGGCGGCTGGGCCAACCGCGACATCGCCTACCGCTTCGTCGACTACGCGAACGACGTCTATTCGGCTCTGGGTGATCGGGTCCAGCACTGGACCACTTTCAACGAACCGTTCTGCTCATCACTCCTTGGCTATGCGGCAGGCGTCCACGCCCCTGGCCGCCAGGAACCGGAAGCAGCCGTCGCGGCGATCCATCACCAGCACCTCGCCCACGGTTTGGTGGTCAACGAGCTGCGGAGTCGCGGCGCCCAACAGCTGGGGATCACGCTCAATCTCAGCAACTCCATCCCGCGGGATCCCTCCGATCCTGTGGACCTCGATGCCGCCCGGCGGTTCGATTCGCTGCAGAACAGAATCTTCCTGGATCCAATCCTCCGTGGCGCCTACCCGGAGGACACCCTCAATGATCTTGAGCAGTTCGGCATTCGGGATGTCATCAAGCCCGGCGATCTGGACATCATCGGGGCTCCCATCGACTTCCTGGGCGTCAACCACTACCACGATGACCTCATCAGCGGACACCCCACCGCTGAACACGGCGACGGCCACTCGGGCGGCGCAACCCGTCCGACGTCGTCGTGCTGGATCGGTTCGGAAGATATCGCCTTCCCCAGCCGCGGCCTGCCACGCACGGCCATGAACTGGGAGGTCAACCCGGATGGACTTCGGATGCTTCTGGTGCGCCTTGGCGAGGAATACCCAGCGCTGCCGCCGCTCTACATCACGGAAAACGGTGCGGCATACGAGGACGTCGTCAGTCCTGACGGTGCAGTCCACGACGCCGAGCGGACCGAATTCGTCCTGGACCACATCGCAGCCGTGGGTGAGGCGCTCGATCAGGGCGCCGATGTGCGTGGCTACTTTGTTTGG
The DNA here is from genome assembly GCF_058799755.1 of Arthrobacter sp. GW822-FHT05G07. Taxonomy (NCBI): domain Bacteria; kingdom Bacillati; phylum Actinomycetota; class Actinomycetes; order Micrococcales; family Micrococcaceae; genus Arthrobacter; species Arthrobacter sp. GW822-FHT05G07. The sequence continues at coordinate 67,093 of NZ_JBXALT010000006.1, forward strand.
TCGCTCCTGGACAACTTCGAATGGTCCTGGGGATACGGCAAGCGCTTCGGGGTGGTTCGCGTGGACTACGACACCTTTGAGCGGACGGTCAAGGACAGCGGACTGGCATACGCCCGGGTCATTGCGTCAGCCAAGGCATCGGCGAGCGCCACTGTGAACGCCTAAAGTAGCCTTCAAAGGCATACTTTTCTTACGTTCCGGAGATGACGATGACGCAGGACACCAGCGGCCCCCGGCCGGTACCCACCCTTGAGATGGTGGCTGCCTTGGCCGGGGTCTCGCGGGCCACTGTGTCCCGTGTAGTCAATGACAGCCCGAGCGTAGACCCTGAGATGGCGCAGTCCGTGAGGAAGGCCATCCTTGCACTCGACTACACGCCAAACCGCGCGGCACGCTCGCTCGCCAAACGACGGGCAAATGCCGTCACGCTGATCGTTCCGGAGTCAACGTCCAAGGTCTTCGCGGATCCCTTCTTCGCCTCTGTTGTTCAAGGCATCGCCCTGTATCTCACGGATACCGAGTACACGCTGAACATGGTGATCTCCTCGGAGTCGAAGCCCGAGAAAACCCGCAGCTTCCTGCTCGGAGGCAACGTGGACGGCGTCCTGGTGGTCTCACACCACAGTGGTGACAACTCCTGGACGCATCTTTCAGGATCACTTCCCATGGTGTTTGCGGGACGTCCCTTGGTAGGCGGCAAAGAGAGCTATTACGTGGATGTGGCCAACGAGCAAGCGGCCTACGATGTCACCCGGCTCTTGACCGAGAGCGGCCGAAAGAACGTTGCCACGATTGCAGGTCCGCAAGACATGCCGCCCGGGCTCGACCGCCTTGCCGGTTGGCGGACCGCTGTGCGGGAGGCAGGTCTTGGGGAGAGCTTGGTGGAGGAGGGCGACTTCACCTTGGCATCGGGCGCCCAGGCAATGCGCCGCTTGTTGGATCGCGGCGTTCCCCTTGACGCCGTCTTCGCAGCGAATGACCAGATGGCTGCCGGCGCCTATACCGCCATCCAGGGGCGTGGCCTCCGCATCCCGGAGGACATCGCGGTGGTCGGTTTTGACGACGATTCCTTTGCTACCTCCGTGACGCCTGCCCTCACCACAGTGCATCACCCGATTGTTGAACTCGGCAAGAAGATGGCCGAGACCCTGGTGAACCTGATCGAGGGCAAACCGGCGGAACGCGTCACCAGGATGCCTACCTCGATCGTGATCCGCGATTCCGTTTAGCGTTCCCATGCCCTGAAAGGCTCTTCCATGCTTCCTGCTCCCGTCAGCACCGTGGCTCCTTCCGTCGCGACAGGTCGCCCCATCCGCTGGGGAGTGGTGGCCACCGGCTCCATTGCAGCGCGAGTGGTGCAGGACCTGGCGCTCCTCGACGACGCCATCTTGCAGGCTGTCAGCTCCCGCTCTGAGGCATCGGCCCGCGCCTTTGCCGAGAAGTTCGGGTTTGCCACGGCCTATTCGGACGCCGGAGGGACGCCGGGCTACGAGCGGCTGCTCGCCGATACCGCCGTCGACGTCGTTTACGTCGCCACGCCCCACGCGCAACATCACGAAGTGGCGCTGGCGGCGCTTAGGGCGGGGAAGCATGTCCTGTGCGAGAAGCCCATTGCCATGGATGCCGTGCAGGCGCGCGAGCTGGTTGATCTCGCGCGGGAGCGTGGACTGTTTCTGATGGAGGCGGTGTGGACCCGGTTCCTTCCGAGTTTCTGCCGCGCCGTCGAGATCTTGCGGTCAGGGGAGATCGGCGAGCCGCGCTGGCTCCAGGCTGACCTCGGCTTCGTACCTGCTTTTGATCCTGCATCGCGGATCTGGGATCCGGCAGCCGGCGGAGGAGCATTGCTGGACCTCGCCGTATATCCGCTGACGTGGGCGCTCGGAGTTTTCGGTGAACCCCTGAGTATGCTCGCCAGCGGAGTCTTGACTCCTGACGGGGTCGACCTGCAGAACTCCCTCACCCTGAGCTACCAGGGCGGGGCGTATGCCCAGCTCATCACGTCAATCGGCGCAGAATGCCCCAGCATGGTGACGGTCGGAGGGGCGGAAGGTTGGCTGCGATCCTCTGCTCCCCTGTTCAACCCGGCCGAGCTCATTATCCAGCCACGCAGCGGCACGCCGCGAACGGAAAGATTCGAGGTGACCGGGCACGGATTCAGCTACGAACTGCGCGAGGTGACGCGTTGCCTGCAGGCCGGACTGGCGGAGAGCCCGTTCATGACTCCTGAGGAGTCGGTTGCGATGATGGAACAGTTGGACGAAGCTCGCCGGCAGATGGGTCTCCGCTATCCCAGCGATCCTCAGACTCCCACCGGAGCAGATCACCTGGCTGACACTCCAGCACCTCGCACAGCGCTTCGAGCGTTGTAAACCTCACGGCCTTCGCTCGCCCGTTCTTGAGTACAGCCAAGTTGGCCGGCGTGATGCCAACTTTCTCGGCAAGCACTCCTACGGGCATTTTGCGCTTGGCCAGCATGACGTCGATATCCACGATGATCGGCATCAGATCACCTCGTCGAGCTCGGACCGGAGATGCTTCGCTTCTGCGTCCCGGGCTACGGCTTGGGCGAGCAACGTCCGCATCACCAGCACAACCAACGCCACTCCCCCGATCATCAACGCTGCCCCGCAGATCAGCATCACGATGCCTGGCGCTATCTCACCGGGAGCCAGGATCACGGCGATACCGAACATCAGCACCGCAGCAAAGGCGATGGTCCCGAAGATGATGTCCACGAAACGGAAAGCCCCATGCGAAAACACGGTGCCGCGACGCACCATTGTCAGCAACCGCCACACACAGACTGCCACCGCCTGGACACACAGAATCCCCAGGACCACGATGGCCAGCAGCGCAATGCGCGGACCGTCCGGAGCTCCGGCCTCTACTAGATCGACCGAGAATAACGGCACCATCCACAGCTGAATGAACAGCGAGCCAGCGAGCACCATCGCGATGACGATCCGCAGCGCGAGGATTGTCAGCTTTCCCATGGGAATCTCCTTTATCGAACAACAATGAGATTCTATCGTTATTCGATAGTTAAGCAACTTTCCCAGTGAATACTCAGAATTAGTCAGCTTGCTTACTAAAGCATCCTTCCCTAGGGTGGAACAGGTCAGACAAACAACTCTCACAGCGGCGGCATCGCCCAAAAAGCACCCCGCTGCGCAACGAGGAGGAACAATGTCAGAACACAACATCGCAGGCAAGAAGGTCGCATTTCTGCTGACTGACGGCGTGGAGCAGGTGGAGCTCACCAGCCCGTGGCAGGCCGTCAAGGACGCCGGCGGCGAGCCCACCCTTGTGGCCCCCTCCAAGGGAAAACTCCAAGGATTCAACGGCGTGGACAAAGGCGACACGTTCGACGTCGACCTTGCAGTGGCCGACGCGGATGCCTCCAACTTCGACGCGCTGGTCCTCCCCGGCGGCGTCGTCAACGCCGATCATCTCCGCGTCGACAAGGATGCGCAGAACTTCACCCGCGCGTTCTTTGAGCAGCACAAGCCGGTGGCTTCCATCTGCCACGGACCATGGATCCTCATCGACGCCGGCGTCATCAAGGGCCGCAACGTCACCTCATACCACACGCTCCAAACCGACCTGAAGAACGCGGGCGCCAACTGGACGGACGAAGAAGTCGTTGTGGACCAAGGCCTGGTTACCAGCCGCACTCCGGACGACCTCCCCGCCTTCAACAGCAAGGTTGTGGAGGAGATCTCCGAGGGCCAGCACGCCGGCCAAACCGCTTAACGGGCCCTGCCCACTTACGGCAAGTGCCGCCGTCGTACTTTCAGGAAGTACGACGGCGGCACTTGCCGTTTCGCTACAAAGTTGCCCGCTGCTTAGAACAGTGCGGTGAAGACGTCCCAGTCCGCGCCAACCAAATAGCGCGGCTTCCAGTGACCCGATTTGAATGGGTAGACGTACATGTACCCCGCGCCATCGACACCCAGAACGTCGTGCCAGCCGTCGCCGTCCCTATCTCCTGCGCTATAGATCGTTTTGAAGGACTGCCAACCGGAGCCGATCACCTTGGCGCCTAGCCATCCTCCCCTGCCGTTTGAGGAATAGAGGAACAGCTGGCCACTGCTGTTCGTGGCGAGGAGGTCTGCGTGCGAGTCTCCGTCGAAGTCACCGGGCGAGAAGACCCTTTTGAACATATTCCAACCAGCACCAACTTGTCGGGGAGCCAACCAGCCGCCCTTGCCGTTGCCGGGGTAAAGGAGCAGCCTGCCGTCGCGGTCCTTCGCCAGGACGTCGTCGTGGCCATCCGAGTCGAAATCGCCGGGAGCAATGAGTTCAGTCATTCCCTGCCAGCCGACGCCCACCACGGACGCGGGTTTCCACCACGACTGTCCGTCGGTGGGATACATCCACAATTCTCCGGACGGTTTCCGGGCCATGACATCGGGGAACCCATCCTCGTTGAAGTCGCCGGGGGAGAAGATCTTGTCAAAGACATTCCACCCCGTTCCGATTTCCCTGGGGAACGCTCCAAAATACGGGCCCCACTCCCACAGCCTGCCATCAGCACTTCGAACCATGTAATAGTCGCTGACTCCCCTACTCTCAAACTGTCGCGACGGAGCAGGGTTAGTCACTTCGGCCGTCCATTCACTGCCGAAACGACCAACAATTTTGCCGTCAAGGGAAATGACGACTAGAGCCGATATTGAACCCCCGCCATCTGAGTCTTTGACCAGGTAGCTCGCGCCGGGAGCCGCCGGTGATCCAGCATAGGACGTCGAAAGTGTTCGCCAAAGCACTTCCACTTTGGGTTTCGCGCCGAGGGGAATGCCCTTAACGGACGCGACATCAAAGTTGGTATTCAACGTGGAACCGATCCACGGCTTGCCTGATATAACGAAGGGGCTGGCGGCAACGAACAGGTACGGCACCGACTCTGCGGATACTGATTTGAAACCGGGCGTAATGGTGGTGATCCGAAGCTTGAGGTTCTTCCCGTAATTAGGCGAGGATGCCCAACCAACGAAGGGTTTCGTCGAGGCCATGGTGCCGTAATTCTCAACCAGGCCGTCCACAACCCATTGCACCTTGATGATATTGACGCCTGTGGTCCACGAGCCCGGGGAAATCGTTCCTTGAACCGCCCGACTCCAGTCAAGATCCATCCTGGCTGCAAAGCTAGGCGCAAGGGTGTTTTGCGGTACAAGCAGGACACGAGACGGGTTCTTGATAACAAAGTCCAGTGACTGAAGGCGAGGGTCCCCGGCGCCGTCTACGTTTAAGGCCTCATAGGTGCTATTGCGGAGGAACCGGACATAAGGGTAATCCACGCCTGGCTTCTCGTATTTCACGTCAATGGAGGACAACCTGTATAGGCCGTCGTAGTAGTCATCACCGCCAACGACCGCCGAGGCATCCGCGGTAAAGGCGCCCGGGCCGGGATTCCCCGACCACTTGATTTGGCGGGTCTCCGAGAGCGACTCGTCGTAGTAGCTGAATACGACACTTTGAGCCGGTTGGCTCAAAGTAAATCGCACCTTCGCAGTCTGCCCAGGCGCTAGTTGGGCTGCAGAGACCAACTCCACGGCTGTGAGTTGGGGAGCTTCGCTCGCCACTGTGGCGGCCTGGGCCGGCAGGGTAGGGAGCCCGACCATCATCAACTGCACGGCCACAAGCGCAGCCGTCAGCTTGGACAAAAGCCTACGTTGACGAGACTTTTCCGGCACGCCAGCGTCGGTATTTGAGCGCACTTCTCCCCCAATATTCAGGCTATGGATGGCCTGATAGAGGCCTCTCGGTAGAGAATACAGTTTCCTCGCAGAAATACGTGCTATGTGACCGCAGCGCTGGCGGCAGTTCCGCCGTCGCAATGTTGCGCAGGTCACACCCGACGCATACGCTGGGGGGCGCTGCAGCGTGGCAGCAAGGATGAAAGGCAGTACATTGGCCAGCGACAAGCTCTCCGTAGTTGTTCGCGTCGACGTTGACGGCGAACTGATCCAGATCGCAGCGACCGGTCGTGTGACCACTTTGAGCCTCCAGGGGCTCTACCCCGTGGTCCAACGGACCAAGAGCCTGGGCGGTGGCCTCGGAGTTGAAATGGACCTTACCCAAGCGACCATTGATGAGGACGCGTTGGATCAACTCCAAGGGTACGCCGCGCTCCACGAGGTGCCGGTCCGTCTGCCCGCAGAGTTCGGCAACGTGACGGCCCTTGCGCCTCGCATCCTCCAAACCACCAGCCGCGCCGCCTAACAGCGCCGTTCAACGCCGCCGCCCAACAGGAGACACAGATGCGCAAAGTTACCGCTGGCCTTTTCCACTCAGTGGACGGCGTGGTGCAGGACCCCTTCAAGTTCCAGTTCGACAGCTTCGACGACGAACTGGGCGCGGGACTGACCAAAATGATCAACACGGTGGACACCGTGGTGTTGGGCCGTGTCAGCTACCAGGAATGGGCCGGTTATTGGCCGAACGCGCAGCAAGACGACGACTTTGCCGCCTTCATCAACCCTGTGGAGAAGTTCGTTGCATCCCGCACCCTCACCGAGCCCCTTGAATGGGAGAACTCGCACCTGATCGAGGGTGATGTTGAGCAGTTCGTCACCGACCTGAAGGCGCGGGAAGGCGGCGAAATCGCTGTCTGCGGCAGCATCTCCTTGGTCCGACAGCTGCTGTTCGCGGGCATCCTCGACGAGCTCACCCTGATGACACACCCTGTGGTGGCCGGCAGCGGGCGACGACTTTTCGAAGACGGCGATCCCCTACACCGGCTCGTTCTCGAGAACCAGTACGCCACCAGTAAGGGCAACGTAGTCAGCACATACAGTCTGCGCAAAGACTGAACGCACGACGGCGGCACCCGCCTGCCGCCGTCGGGCCGCCTCAGCGATCACCCCAACAGCAACGACGCGCCCAGCTCGCTCCTGAAGTAGAGCACGCTGTGTCCGTAGCGGGTTGAGGTCACGAGTCCGGCGTCTCGGAGCACTCTGAGATGCTGATTCACGGCGGACGTTGTGACGCCGAAACGAAGGCCCAACTCGGTGGACGAGGCGGGAGCAGCCAGGGCCGTGAGCAGGCTGGTCCGAACCTCACCCAACACGGCGACTATCGCGGCCGGATTCGTGACCCGCTCGGTCTCCCACATGGCACCTTGGCCCCGGGCCGGGTACATCAGCAGCGGCGGGTCGCCGTGGTTCACGGGAGCAGAAGCCCTGCGGGTGAACATGGTGGGAACGAGGGTCAACCCCAGACCGTCAGTCGTTTCGGTCCGCGACGCCGGGTTCTTCAGTCTCACGGAAATGACGCGGCCGTCGAACTCCACTGCACCGGACAAATCGTTGAGCATGGTGAACAGGCCGCCCTGCGCAATCTGTCGGCCGCGGTAGACGATATCCGCTTCCAGGATGGTGCGCATCCGCAGCCAGTGCGGGGCGAAACAGGTATCCCAGAACTCCCGGAGGATACGGACCATTCGCCGGATCGCCGGACCTACAGGGCCGGCGAAAACAGCCGGAACATCGCCGTGCACCCGGATGAGGTCACCATGAAACTGCTCGGCGGAAATCCGCTCCAATGCCGCGAACTCGTCGTCGATCCGGGTGAGTGGGGACTCAGGCCGGGGGTTCAGGAAGTCCGGCGTCCACAATCGGTCATCAACCAGGGCCAGCAAACCCTCGTGGTCCAGGCGCGAACGGGCCTCTTCTGTCCGACGCAACCAAGGTAGTTGAAGTGGGTACTGGCTGGGATCGCGAATAGCCCTCAAGGAAAGTCCAAGTTCGCACAAAGGCGAGATGCCAAAACGCACGCCGCCCAGGTCTGCGTCTGACAATTCGTACCTCAACATGAAGCATTACGCTACATCAATTCCAACCGCTGTCAGGGGGTGGCAGAACTCTGGGCGTGACTAAATCCCTCGCAGACACCGCTCCTGCCCCACAGCGCACCCTCCGCGTGGCACTCTCCGATCCCACCCTCAAGATCCTCGCTTCAGCCATCCTCGTTTCCACACTGGGCCGCGGCATCTTCCTTACCCTGACCGTGCTGTACTTCAGCCGCTTTGTCGGCCTGAACGCCGTGGAAATCGCAGTGATCCTCTCGGTTTCCAGCGGCGTCGGCGTCGCAACTTCGTATATCGGCGGTCGACTTGCCGACCACTTTTCCGCGCGCCGGCTCTTGGTCGGGATGGTAGCCACCCAAGGCCTCGCGATCGCAACCTACACGTTCGCCGGCAACTTCAGTACCGCCGTCGTGCTTGCCTGCATCGCGGTAGGCCTCGATCGGGGTGCGAACGCCACGCGTTCCGCAATCATCGCCAGGGCTTTCGACGGCCCTCACCGTGTGAATGCGCGCGCAGTCCTCCGCACCGTCACCAACCTCGGCATTGCTGTTGGAGGCATGATTGCCGGACTCGCACTGTTGGCCGGAACCGCCGACGCATTCCGGGGAATGATGATCAGTGCCGGCGTGGTCTACATCCTGAGCGCCCTGCACCTCCGCCGCCTCCCCAAGCGTGTAGACGCACCGCGCCGTGATCCCGCCGCCCCGGCACCGAAGCGCGGAATCTCACCCTTCAGGGACCGTCGCTACGTACTGCTGACCGTGTTGTCCGGTATTTTTGGCATGCAGTTCGGACTCGCCGAAATGGGTGTTCCGTTGTGGATTTCACAGGACACCAGTGCCCCGGAGGTCCTGATATCCGTCATCCTTGTCATCAACACCGTGTGTGTCGTCCTGCTGCAAGTGCCGCTCTCCCGGGGCACCGACCACCCTCGCCGTGCAGGAAAGATCGTGCTGACTGGTGGGGTGCTCATGGCCGTAGCCTGCGTGCTCTACGCAGCGGCGGGCGGGGCGCCGGTCATCGCCGCCGTCACCCTGCTGTGCGGCGCAGCTCTCCTTCATGCGTTTGCGGAAATCCTCTCGCAAGCGGGAGCCTGGGGACTCAGCTTCGAGCTCGCCAACCCACTCCAAGCCGGCGCTTACCAAGGGATGTTCGGTATGGGATCAGCGCTGGGCGCCATGCTCGCACCGCTCGTGGTGACCGCCACGGTGGTCGAACATGGTGCGCTGGGGTGGGTAGTCTTGGGTGCTGTCTTCCTCGCATCGTCAGCGGGCGTCGCGCTGATAGCGCGGAAGGCATCGACGGCGGCGGTCGCCTAAAGAGACGCGCTTATCTGCGGAGGACCCTGCGCTGCCAACTCCTCAGCACGCTTGGGCCGGACGGTTTCCCGAGTTGGTCCTGGTCCCAGATTGACCCTGGTCCTCGGCCACGCAATCCGGGCAAGCCCCATCAGGGAACTCACCGACTTGCTTCCAGATCCACCCCTCCAGGCAGTGGTCGTTCCGACAGTCCTTTTGCACCACAGATCATCCCCTTAAGCGCCACTTCTCTCCCGCGCTTTATGTGGCGCACCGGGGTGATTCATTACGCAAGACAGCGCAGGTAATCTGAGCAGGATCCGCTCCGGGGACGAGAGATGCCGGCAGGGTTCGTGACAGTGCCACGGTAAGTGCCGCCGAAACCCGGCTCCTGAGAACCTGTCCCCAGGGCGGGTTTCGGCGGTGTGGACTTGAATCCCCCAAGAAATCAAGTAAGCGACAGCCTACAGACATGCTCCGCACATGTACAACTCAGTTGTAACTCATGGCCTATACGCTGTGAACAGCATCAGGTAAAATTCTTTGTCGGCTGTCCGCCTGCTCTGTGCAGCGGTCGCACCATAAACAGCTGACCTTGGCTGAAGGAGCTTTAACGATGGCAAATGGGGCCCCCAGAGTGTTCCTAACGCAACAACAGAAGAAAGAGCGCCTGGCGGATCGCATGGGCATCCTGGTGGATATCTGGGAGTCCGATAACAACACGGCGCTCACTTACCCTCATGTCGAGGAAGCACTTTCTTCTCACGGAATCCACATGTCGCGAACACGGTGGTCTTACTTAATCAATGGCACTGGCAGCCTGGTGACGGATCAAGAACTCCTGAAGGGCATCGCCGAGCTCGTTTTTGCCGTACCAGCCAGTTACCTCGTCGATCTCAACAGTGAGACTCCTCCCGAGGTAGAAGCGCGGATGGAGTTCCTTGTGCAGATGCGCAAGCTCAAGGTGAAGAATTTTGCCGCGAGAAACCTTGGGGCAACTTCGCCCGAAACGCTAAGGACAATCACCAGGATTATCGATGCGTCGATGAACGGTGAGGATGAATGACTCTCCCGTCGGTTCAGGACAAGGTTCGAGAGTTATGCGGTGACGGCACCACGTCCATGAAGGAAGTTGTGGACCGCTTGACCGTGATCTGCAAGAAGCCGATCAATCTGATCGAGTACAAGGAGTCCTGGGGTGCGCTGACGGCATTCAAAGCCGAATTCGAAGACCGCATCAACGTCTATTTTCCCCCGCAGAAGTCGCAACAATACAAACTTCACTGCATATATCACGAGCTCGGACACATCTACTTGGAGAGCTTTCAGATGGCCTTGGCTCTGCCGGACCTCTCCGAAGAGATGCTGCGGGAAACCGCGGACGCAATCAGTGTCACGTGCCGGTCCGTTCCAAATCATCCCGTGGAACGGTGGGTGGAGGACTTCGCTTTCGAGATGTCGAAGAAGACCCGTTCACGCAGCTCGTCCGATCCTGATCCTTTCCTATAACAGACCATGAAACTGCTGCTTTTCGCGCTGCTGAGCGCCCTGTGCCTCCTTCGGATCCCATCGGTGATCAAAGTGGCGGAATCCCGGACCTCGTGGGTGGCGTCAGTATTCGGACTCGCGGCGCTCTATGTCCTGGGAACGGTGACACCCTTGGAGGACATCGACAGCCACCTCGGTGGCGTCAACGTGACAAACCTGCTTCAGGCCATCTTCGCGCTGCTGGCGATCTTCTTCTTCAACGACAGCGTGCGGCGCTTGGCGAATGTACCCGTTGTCAGATGGACCTACTACGCTCCGCTGCTGAGCATTCCCGTCATGATTGCCAGCTTCTCCCTGATTGCGGACAAAGCTCCAACGGCTGCCGACTTCATCGATACCCGCATGGACCAGCTGGCAACTGCCGTGTACAGCGGGACGTACATGTTCGCGTTGTTGTTCACCGTGCTCAGGATCATCTACATGCTTCGGCACAACGCCAAGGGACCATACGCAACATTCTCAGCGGGCTTGATGGTGGTTGCAGTGGCTGTTTCCTGCCATATCGCGTATGTGGTGCTGTACTACTTCTCGCCCTGGGACGACTTCGCCCGAGCGATCGGAACCTGGTTCGACCGCCTTTTCTATATAGGCCTCACGGTGACGGCGGCGGGGTGGCTGATTCTTTTCCTGTCCAAGCAGCTCCCTAGGTTGCGTCTCTGGATGATCGATGCCCTGTGGCTGACTGCGATGAGAATGCGGGTTAATGCAGATCGGTCGCGCGTCAGTCCGGCATGGGACCTCTTCAATGAGACACTCGAAAATGGCGTCTACAAGAGCCTTATAGTCCTGCACAACTACGAGCGGGTGAACTTGATGGAGTTCCCGGAGTCTGTTCAGGGCCGGATCAGCCACATTGAAGCCAAGCTGGACGCGCAGACGTAGCTCTAGTCAATTCAGGATCGTCTTGCTGACCCAGCTCTTGAGTTCATTGGTGAAGGCAGAGGGCGAGGCGTTCCACTCCTGGGTATGGTGAGCCTCAGGGAGTGTAATCAAGGTGACGGTGGCCGGATTCGCACGTTGGAACGCGGCCGAGATCTCCCAAGGCACCTCTTGGTCTGCGTTGGAGTGCAAGACGAGGGTGGGGACTGCCACCCGGCTAGGTACGTCCACCCAGTCAAGTGCATCGAAATCGATCGGTTCCTCCAGCCCGAGCATCCTGGCGAACAACGGAGCCTCCAACAGGCGCATAACAAGGCCGGCACCAATTGCCGGCACCCCTGCCCGCACTGCCCCTGCCGCGATGGCCTTCCGCCAGCTCGTGACGGGGCCTACCAGGACAAGCCCTACGATCCGGTCCCGGTGGGCGCTGTGCTCCGCTGTGAGGAGGGCAATGGTCCCACCCATTGACCAGCCGGAGAGAACAATGCGCTTGGCTCCATGAGCTACGGCGTAGGACACGGCGCTTTCCACGTCACGCCATTCCGTTTGACCAAGGTGACTCGATTCGGCCTGTGGTGGGCTGACCTCCGGGTCGCTGCGAAATGTGGGGACCAAGGATGTGAATCCCAAAGGACTGAATGCGTGGACGTCTCTGAACATGATGGAGCGGTCGGTCCAGCTGCCATGGATATGGATCACCCATACGTCCGTGTTTTCAGCTTCGAAGAGCCATGCAGGCGCCGCACCATACTCCGTGGGGACGTCCACCTCTTTGTAGCTTCCTCCGACAGAAGACGGCTCGAAAAACACGTCCGGGGTCCAGTCGACGATTGGCCCCAGACTACCCGTGGCGGACCCAAGAGAATCAACCCGCCGTTCTACGTACTTCTTGTCCTCATTGACCAGCGTGACCTCGCCGACTCGCGTGTACTTCTCTGTCGCGGGATCGAAAACGCCGAAGTCGCCCGGGGCTTTGGTGTAGTCGTCCAAGTCGATGCGGATGCGTCGTCCGTCTTCCGTCATCTCAGCCCGGCGATAGTCCTTGGGACCCCGTTTGACGATCTTGGAGGCCATGACCACCGCGAACCCTGAAAGCCCGGCAACCGGGACAAGGAACGCCAGGCAGGCCATGATTCGCCGCGTCGTCAGCATTAGGTCTTCATCCTCCAGCGCCCGATCAAGGCAAGAAACGGAACCCGGACATCATAACGTTGGCCCTGAGGCCAGGACCAAAAACGCTCGGGATGTGGCCGGCCCCGGTGGTCTAAGTCAGAGCCGGCCACACTGTCCGTTGAGCCAGCGGACACACGCACGGCCGGCCAGCCGAGAGATGGGGCCCTGCTCGTGCGCCGTGACCAGCCGACAAGAGGGTCTCATCTCCTCATCGACTGTGGCAGCTGTTCCGCATCCGGAGTGCGCCCTGCAGCCTGTCACGACTTAGTAGTGAACCCAGAGGACGGAACGTGTCGTGATTCAGTTCAAGTTCTTGCCAACGAGCCTGTCCCAAGGATGCTATTTCTTGCCGGCCTTTAAATCCGAAACTACCTTCGCGATCCGCCGGGCGCGCGTCTCCTCGGTCTTGGCATCACCGATCGGCTCGACGTAGCGCCGTTGGCTGCTGTAGTTCAAAGTGGCGTAGAACGCCTTCGCGTCAGGCTCCGAGTCCAGCGCGGCGGCCAGGTCCTCGGGAACCTCGATAACCCGCGGTTCGGTGTCCACTTCAAGGCCGACGTCCACGGTGTCCCCCGCCGCAGCCCCGGTCAGTTCACGGTTTGCCGAGCTGACACCCACCATATATTTACCGCCCATCACGGCGATGCTGCTGCGATAACTCTGGCCGTTGATGGTCACCACCACCGGGGGCCGCTTGCCTGCACCCAGCCCATCAACGATCTCGTCCGGAACCTCGATGCCCGCCTTGTTGCCATCGCCCACGATGGTGGTAGTGAATTTCATGAGCCAAGTATGCCGGTGGCTACCAGTAGACGCACCCCATCAGCAGGACTACGTTGCTAACTAACCGCGCAAACCACTACGAGGAGTCATGACAATGGACAATCAGGATCTTCTGGAGCGAATTCAATCGCTGGTGGAGGAGGAACACCGCCTCCGCGATGCTGCCGGGTCGGATGACGGCGGCGGCGACAGCACCGCCCGCTTGGCGCAGCTGGAAGCCCAGCTCGACCAGTGCTGGGACTTGCTGCGCCAACGCCGGGCAAAGAGGGACGCAGGAGAGAACCCTGACGACGCTTCGGCACGACCAGTCAGCGAAGTGGAGGGCTACCGCCAGTAATCAGGCGCCTTCGAGCACCTGGCTCGTAGCCCACGCGAGGTATTTCCCGGCGTTCGCAACGGCGTCGGCGACGTCCGGAACGCCATCCTTGCGCTGCGCTACGTCCAGCAACTGAGCGGCTGCCACGATTCCGTGCTTGGCCAGGTCTTCCGGCGTCACCGTGATGCGTCCAGCCACTGCAATCACGGGAATTCCATGCACGCTCGCGGCGTCGGCCAGGGCAATCGGGGCCTTGCCCGTGAGCGATTGCTCGTCCATGGAGCCCTCGCCGGTGATCACCAGATCGGCCTCGCCAAGGTGCTTCGCGAGACCCGTCAGCCCTGCCACCAGCGCAAACCCACCTTCCAGCGCGGCGTCAGTGAAAGCCAGGAACGACGCCGGGAACCCGCCCGCTGCTCCAGCTCCCGGAACGTTCACGTCGCGGCCAGTGGCTTCCCGAAGGAGCGACGCCCAGTTGCGGAGACCGGCGTCGAGCTTTTCAACGGCGTCCTCATCGGCACCCTTCTGCGGGCCGAAAACATGGGCGGCACCTTCCGGGCCGTACAGCGGGTTTTGGACGTCGACGGCGATACGGAACTTTACGCTCGAAAGCCGCGGATCCAGCTCGGAGACGTCCAAAGCAACGACGTCGGTCAGGGAACCTCCGCCGAGCGGCACCACATTGCCGGCCGAATCAAGGGGTTTGAGCCCCAATGCACGCAAGGCGCCGCTGCCGCCGTCGGACATTGCAGAGCCGCCCAATCCGAGCACGATCTCGGTTGCACCGGCGTCGAGGGCTGCCGCTACCAGCTGGCCGCAGCCGTAGCTGTGGGCGCGCAGCGAGTTCTCAGGGGTGGGCTCCATGTGCGCCAAGCCGGAAGCCATTGCGGTCTCGATGACTGCGCTTGCGCCGCCGAAGGCATCCTTGCGGATCGCCCACGAGGCCCCAACGGGCTTGAGGATGGGGCCCACGACTGCGTTGTTCCGCTCCTCGTAGCCCGCGGCAATCGCGGCATCCAAGGTGCCTTCGCCGCCATCGGCCACCGGAAACTGGGTGGTTACGGCATCCGGATAAACGCGCAGTGCGCCTTCGGCCATGGCTGACGCGGCTTCGGCGGCGGTCAGGGATCCCTTGAACTTGTCAGGGGCGATGAGGATACGCATGGGTCCATCTTGCCAGCTTCGCTCGGAAAGCGCTTGCCCGGCGCGTAATGTTGGCGATGGAAGGCCCTCTTTCCAGAGCGGCGCACCAATAGCCGCCACGCGCCCCCGTAACCTCTGGTGCGCTTGGCGTTACCGGGTGCGGCTAGCACGCCCACCGGGTGCGTGCGGCGCTAACGGGTGCGTGCGGCGCTAACGGGTGCGCTTGGCGCTAACGGGTGCGACGCGCGCACAGCAACGGCTGGAGCTACCCGCCAAGCACCCGCACAGGAGCCCCATCAAGCCACGCCTTCACATCTTCGAAGGCCCCACCGTAGAACTGGCGGTAGCTCTCGTGCGTCACGTAGCCGATATGCGGCGAGAGAACAGTCCGCGGGGAATGCAGCAGCGCATGGCCGGCCGGAAGGGGTTCCTCGTCGAAGACATCCAGTGCGGCGCCGCGGATCCACCCCTCTTCCAAGGCCCGGATCAGAGCTTCCTCATCCACCAAGGGGCCGCGGGCGGTGTTGATCAGCACGCCGTCGGGGCCGAGGAGCCGGAGTTCCTCCGAGCCAACTATGCCCTCGGTCCTCTCGGAAAGCCTCAAGTGCAGCGTCACGACGTCGGACTCCCTGAACAACTCTTCCTTGCTGACCTTGCGGGCTCCAGCCGCCTCAGCCGTTTCCGCCGTGAGGTTTTGGCTCCACGCGAGAACGTCCATCCCGAATGCCTTGGCGTACCCCGCCATCCGCTTGCCGATCTTGCCCAGTCCAACTATTCCAAGCGTCTTGCCTTCGAGTTCAAACCCAACTCCGGTCTGCCAGCCGCCGGCCCGCAGCGAGTTCTCCTCCACAGCCAGGTTGCGGGCAAAAGCGAGCAGCAAAGCCCACGTCAGTTCGGGCGCCGCAGCCGGTGAACCACCCGTTCCACACACTACGATGCCCCGCTCCGACGCAGCCTCGAGATCGATCGCAGCGTTGGCCATGCCAGTGGTTACCAGCAGCTTCAGGTTCGGCAGCGACTCCAGGACATCCTGTGGAAAACGGGTTCGCTCGCGCATCGCCACAATGATGTCGAACGGCGCCAAGGCGGCCACGGCTTGCTCTTTCGAAAGGAAAGGTGCGCTGAAGACGCTGACCTTTACGCCGTCGTCGAGCAGTGAATCCCACGGGGCATAATCGCCGGAGACCTGCTGGTAATCGTCAAGGATTGCTAAACGGAATCGGGTCACGGTATTCATCCTTGCGCGGCGGCCGGTGGTACTCAACCCCGTGGCACGTTAGGTTTTTGATTGTGAGCCAAAATGTGACCCTCGCCATGCCCAAACCCGAGCATCCCCGTCCGCAATTGGTCCGCGAGACGTGGATGAACCTCAACGGAACCTGGGGTTTTGAGATCGACGCCGGCGACTCCGGTCTGGAACGCGGACTCACCACCCGCGAACTCAACAGCGAGATCCTGGTTCCGTTCGCACCGGAATCGTCCCTTTCGGGGATCGAGCACGTCGATTTCATGGAAGCCGTCTGGTATCGACGAACAGTGACAATCCCTCAGGAATGGGCAGGTCAGAACGTCCTGCTGCACTTTGGCGCCGTGGATCACGACGCCACAGTTTGGGTGAACGGGGTTGAAGTAGCCCGCCACCGCGGCGGCTTCACGCCCTTCACTGCGGACCTCGAAGGAGTCGTCGAGCCCGGAACGGACGCTGTGATCGTGGTGCGGGCCAGGGACTCGCGGCACGAAATGCAGGCGCGTGGCAAGCAGGCCACTTGGTACAACAACACCCACTGCCAGTACACCCGGACCACCGGGATTTGGCAGACGGTGTGGATGGAAGCCGTCCCCGCAGTTCACATCAAGCGGCTCCGTATGACCCCCAACCTCGCGGACTCCAGCATCACCCTGGAGGTGCCCGTCAGCCAGAACAGGAGCGGGCACACGGTTACCGCCGTCCTGTCTGACGGTTCGGGGATGCGGATCGAGGAATCGGCGAAGGCCGATCTTGACCTCACTCCGTCACTCCGTCTCAGCATTCCGGAGGGCTCCCTCCGGCCCTGGTCCATCGAGGATCCTTTCCTCTACGACCTCGAGGTTTGTGTGCGGAACGGCTCCGGCGAGGTTGTTGACCACGTCAGCAGCTACGCAGCCGTGCGATCGATTGCGTTGGACGGCAAGGTTGTCCGCATCAACGGCAAGGCTGTTTTCCAACGGCTTGTCCTGGATCAGGGTTACTGGCCGGAGTCGCTCATGACCTCCCCGGACGAGGCAGCCCTGGTCAGGGACGTCGAGCTGTCCATGGCCGCGGGATTCAACGGTGCCCGCCTGCACCAGAAGGTCTTCGAAGAGCGATTCCTCTATCACGCGGACCGGCTTGGATACTTGGTGTGGGGCGAGTTCGGTGACTGGGGTGTCTCCGGCGGCGGCACCATAGGCCACAACCAGAAACCCACGGCGAGCTTCGTAGCCCAATGGCTCGAGGTGCTCAAGCGCGACTTCAACCACCCCTCGATCATCGGCTGGTGCCCCCTCAATGAGACACACCAGATTCTGCACGATCGGTTGACGGTCCTGGATGACGTCACGGAGGCCATGTTCCTGGCCACCAAGCTCGCCGACCCCACCCGGCCTGTCATCGACGCATCCGGTTACGCGCATCGGATCCGGGAAACGGACATCTACGATTCCCACTCTTACGAGCAAGACCCGGACCGCTTCCGCATTGAACAGCAAGGCCTGGCCGAGGGTAAGCCGTACATCAACCGCAAAGCCGACGGCGAGGAATACTCTGTGCCCTACGCCGGCCAGCCGTTCTTCGTCTCGGAGTTCGGTGGCATCTGGTGGAACGAAGTTGAAGCCCGCCAGGCGGTGAAAGGAAGCGATGTATCCACGTCATGGGGCTACGGCCAGCGCGTCAGCAGCGAGGAAGAGTTCTACACCCGCTTCGACGGCCTCTGCTCTGTGCTGCTGGATAACCCGGACATGTTCGGCTACTGCTACACGCAGCTAACGGACGTTTTCCAGGAGAAGAACGGCATCTTCAACTTCGACCGCAGCAATAAGTTCCACCTGGAGAGGATCCGCGCAAGCCAAACCCGTCCGGCCGCGATCGAGGGCGGCAACTAACCCCCGCCGAAATGGCAATTAATACCAACTCGCGCGGCGGTTTACGCCCACTGGCCCCGGCGCACCAGGACTTCCTTGAGCAGGTCAAGGCGGTCGGACACGATGCCGTCCACACCGAGGTCCAGGAGACGCTCCATCTCCACGGGATCGTTGACGGTCCACACATGCACTTGCCTGTCCAGGCGATGGGCGCGGCGTATGAACCCCGGGGTCACCACGGGGACCCGCCCGTAACGGACAGGGACTTGGAAGACGTCGACGCCGGCAAGCAGCTTGCGTGCCAAAGGCGCCGGAAGCACCGGGCCAAGTACAACGAACAGCGCGGTCAGCGAGCTGCCGGCAGAGGAAGCCACCCGACGGGACAGCCTGGAAAGTACTGCTCGTCGACGCCTGTCCGAAAAGCTGGTGACCAACACCCTGTCATGGACACCATGCTTCTCGATCGCAGCAGCCATGGGACCCACCGAGTTCCAGTCCTTGACGTCCAGGTTCAGCCGGGCATGGGGCAGGGCGGTAACCAGCTCATCAAAGGTTGGGACCGGCTCCACCCCGCCGATTCGGGCAGCAGCAACTTGGGTGGCGGTCAGCTCGGAAATCTTGCCCACTGAATCGGTAACCCGGTCCAGGGATGAATCGTGGAATACCAGCAATACGCCGTCGGCCGTCGTGTGGACGTCGGTTTCAAGGTGCACAGTTCCGAGTTCCGTCGCTGCCCGGAACGCGGCCATGGAATTCTCCAGGCCGTCCAACGAGAACCCTCTGTGGGCGAAGGCCAACGGGCCCACCGAACCGTCCTTGCGGAAGAAATAGGGCAGCGTCACTCCCGTAGCGTAGCCCATGGCGAAGGTGCGGTTAGCTCTCCTGCGGGAGGACCGCCGTCGATTGCGGAACGATCGCCACGCCGTCGCTGACATGCACCAGCGTCCGGCCGCGACCGCCGTCGAGCTCCACCCACACCGCGGTGGCATCGCCAGTAACGGCGTCCACCACTCCGGCCGATTCGAAGCCGGGCGTCAGCGTGACCTTGACCCGGTCTCCCTGGCGAAGCGACCGCCAGTGGTGATCCGGTTCGATGCGACGCATTGGCGCGGTATTGACGTTGTTGATCCTGCGCTTGGCCATGTTTCCCCCTGCAAATCCGACTTGTAAGACACGATGCGAACGGGTCCTTGGCTGGAAGCCTACGGGCGCAACGTGAACGCCGGTTGTATGGAGGCTGGGAACTGGATGACACTGCGGTACTGACAAACTAGGGGCATGACTGTGTTGATTGCCGGCTGCGGCGACCTTGGAACCGAAGCCGGACTCCGCTTCGCGGCCGCTGGCCATGACGTTGTGGGCCTTCGCAGGTCCCCTGAGAAGCTGCCGTCCGGGATCCGGGGTGTCTTCGCGGACCTCTCCAAGCGTGTGCCGGAATTACCCGCGGATGTGGACATCGTGGTGGTGGCTGTCGCGGCCGACGCTTCCACCGAAGAGGCGTACCGCGCGGCCTATCTGAACGGTGTAAAGAACGTCCTGGATGCGCTGGAACGGCAATCCATTGAGCCGCAGCGGATCCTCTTCGTCTCCTCAACGGCTGTGTACAAGGATTCCGGCGGAGCTGTTGTGGACGAATCAACACCCACGGAGCCCACACGGTTCAGCGGGAAAGTCTTGGTGGAGGCTGAGGAGCTGTTGTTCTCCCGGACTCGCGGCACGGCCACACAGCCCATCTCCCTAAGGCTCGGCGGTATTTACGGCCCTGGTCGCACCCGGCTGATCGACCAGGTCCGGACCGGCCAAGCCGTCATTCCCGCCCAACCCCGGCACACCAACCGCGTCCATCGGGACGATGCCGCGGCCATGATCGTCCACCTCACCACCATGACGCCAACCCCGGACAGGGTCTACGTTGGCGTTGATGATCACGCGGCGGAAATGGGCGACGTCATGCGCTTCCTCGCCTCTGAGATGGGATGCCCGGAACCCCCGACGGCGGAACCTGGCGGCGCGTCCGACGCCGGCCCCGGCAATAAGCGCTGTTCAAATGCGCGGATTAGGGCGACCGGTTTCGAATTCACCTTTCCCACTTACAAGGAGGGCTACCGCGCGTTGCTGGCAGGAGAGGGCGTGCGGCACCCGTGAATCGCGAGGCTCCTACCGCTTCGCGGGCGCAAGGGTGGGGCCGGATCTACTTCGCTGTCCAAGCCGTGGCTGGGCTGGCGTGGTGGGTGGGAGTTTTCCTGTCACCAGCCATTCGGACGGCCACTCTCGGCAGTCTGGACCCCGTTCTTGTGGCGGCCTTTGATGTTCCGCTGTTCGTCGTCGCTTCCGCTTGGGCCGCCTTCGGGGTGCGGGCCGGCGCGATGGTGGCTACCAGCTGGACCGGCCTCGTTGCGGTCGCCCTCGCCACCTACGCAACATTCAGTACCGAAGCCGGGTGGGGCGTCCTGATCATGCTGGCTGCGGCCGCTTGTTCAACCATTGCGCTGTTCCTTGTGGTGGAGGGCCGTGTCCCCACGGAGTTGATCGTGCGGGGGCCATTCGCGTTCCGTCCGGCACCCACCCTCCGCGGCGCTGCGGCTAACGTAGCGGCAACTATGGGTCAATTGGCCCTCTTTTGGGGACTCTTCCTGGTTGTGCTTCCGTCAGTCATCTGCTGGTTCGAGCAAAGGTGGGCCGTTTCGCTGGCTCTTCCCTCCACCGCAGCGCCAGCCGGCCTGGTGGTGCTGGTGCTGGCCAGTTGCCTCGGTATCGCGTCCGCGGTGACCATGTCCTCTGCCGGAGGCGGCACCCCTCTGCCCTCCGCCATGCCCAACCGCCTGGTTATCGCCGGACCTTACCGGTGGGTTCGGAACCCGATGGCGGTTGCCGGCATCACCCAAGGCGTTGCGGTTGGCCTGATCCTGGGCTCATGGCTCGTGGTCGCATACGCGGCGATCGGCTCGCTGCTGTGGAACTATGCTGTCCGGCCGCTCGAAGAAGCAGACCTCGAAAGCCGGTTTGGAGCCGAGTTCCGGCACTACCGTGATTCAGTACGCTGCTGGATTCCCCGCGTCGGGCGGAACTAGACCCGCTGCTCAGTCAGCTTTGCCTCGAGAATCTGAGCTACGCCGTCGTCGTCGAAGTGCGGCGCCTGCTGGCCAGCCGCCAGAATAGCTTCCGGGTGGCCGCTGGCCATCGCGTAACCGTGCCCGGCCCAGCGGAGCATCTCGATGTCATTGGGCATGTCCCCGAACGCCACAACGTCGGCGGCTTCGATCCCCAGCGACTCGGCGTACTGGGCGAGTGTGACGGCCTTGTTGATGCCCGGAACGGACATCTCCAGCATCGCCGTCCGCGGCGCTGAGTGTGTGGTGGACACAAGGTGGGCTACGGCGGGCTGCACCTCGGCAAGGAACTCGTCCGGGGTGCCTTCCCGGGTGATCGCCAGGAACTTTACGACGGCGTCATCCGCCGTGAGCGTCTCGGCCAGCGGTTTGGGGGTGAACTCCGCGAGCAGTTCGCTGGTTTCGTTCTCGATGAAGCCCGGCTCCAGCTGGAAACCCGTGAGGGTTTCGACAGCGAACAGGGCGTCAGGCCGGATGGATTTGATAATGCGGCGGGCTTCAAAGACGGATTCTGCGTCCAAGACACACGAGGACAGGGCCTTCTCGGTTTCGAGATCCCACACCACGGCACCGTTGGAACAGATCACGATCCCGCTGTGACCCAGCTGCTCCTGGAGCGGGTACAGCCAGCGCGGCGGACGACCCGTGACGAAGACGAGTTCCACCCCTGCGTCGCGGCACGCCTGGAATGCCTTGATGGTCCGGTCACTGATTTTTCCGTCGTGACCGAGGATGGTGCCGTCAATATCGCTTGCTACGAGCCGCATCATGTCAGTCTACGTGGGCTCAGCGTGGCCTAATCCCCCTTCGCTGACCGTGCACATTCCCAAAACCGGAGAATAGGCTGGGCTGATGAGTGACAAAACCATAAGCGAAGAGCACAGCACACGCGGCGCGTACGTCACCGGAAACGAGTTCAACCGGGATACCAACTACATCGAGGACCGCATCACCCGCGACGGCGCTTCAGGACCCAACGGCGAACCGGGTTGGCCAGTGGAACCCGGCCGGTATCGACTGATTGCGGCGCGGGCCTGCCCCTGGGCCAACCGGACGGTCATCGTCCGTAGGCTCCTGGGACTTGAGGATGTCATCAGCCTCGGCCAGCCCGGCCCCACCCACGATGCCCGATCCTGGACTTTTGATGTGGACCCGGAGGGCAAAGATCCCGTCTTGGGCATTGAACGGCTGCAGGAAGCGTACTTCCGCCGCTTCCCCGACTACCCGCGCGGCATCACCGTTCCGGCCGTAGTGGACATTGCCAGCGGCGCAGTAGTGACCAACAACTTCCCCCAGATCACGCTGGATTTCTCCACTGAGTGGACAGAGTTTCACCGTCCCGGCGCTCCGCAGCTGTACCCGGAGCACCTGCGGGAGGAGATCGACCAGGTCAACAAACGCGTCTTCACCGAGGTCAACAACGGCGTTTACAGGTGTGGCTTCGCAGGCTCCCAGGAAGCCTACGATGCCGCTTACACCCGCTTGTGGAACGCGTTGGACTGGCTCGAGGAACGGCTCACAGGCCAGCGGTACCTGGTGGGTGACTCCATCACGGAAGCAGACGTGCGGCTCTTCACCACCCTGGCACGCTTCGACGCCGTCTATCACGGACACTTCAAGTGCAATCGCAACAAGCTCAGCGAGATGCCGGCACTGTGGGGTTATGCCCGGGACCTGTTCCAGACACCCGGGTTCGGGGACACCACTGACTTTGTGCAGATCAAACAGCACTACTACATCGTCCACGAGGACATCAATCCCACGCAGATCGTCCCCGCCGGTCCGGATCTATCCGGCTGGCTCACTCCTCACGGACGGGAATCGCTCGGTGGCAGCCCATTCGGGGAAGGCACTCCCCCGGGTCCTGTGAAGGTCGGTGAGGAAGTGGCTGCCGGACACGGGGCAGGTTAAGCGCCTGCGCTCCGCTTAGGCCACACCATGGTTGAGCTCGGCCCGGGTGGGCGGATTGGCGCCTGCCCGTGACACGGTTACGGCAGCCGCCCGTGTTGCATGGTCCATGATGGCGGCCAGCGTTTCTGCGGGCATCGCCCTGAGGTCGCCGCGGTTCTGCGCGCCATCCAGGCCGTGATCCACAATCGCAGACAACAGCCCGGCCATGAAGGAATCCCCTGCTCCCACAGTGTCCACCACGTTCACGGACGGTGCGGGAACCTGGGTTTCGCCTGCCCTTGTGACGCCCCACGGCCCGCGTGAACCCCGAGTCACCACCACCAACGCCGGACCTTCTTCGCCGCCCAAAGACAGCCACCGACGCGCGGATTCCGTCGGATCAACACCGGGATACAGCCACTCGAGGTCCTCGTCAGAAGCCTTCACGACGTCGGACAGCACCACAAAGCGCTCGGCTTGCGTCCGCGCGTACTCAACGTCCGTAATAATGCTGGGACGGCAGTTGGGGTCGAAGCTGATGGTGCTGCTCGGGTGGGCATACTCGACGGCGGCAAGCACCTCCGCGGCGCCTGGCTCCAGGAAGGTGGCAATGGATCCCGTGTGCAGCAGGGTGGAGCCTTGCAGCATGAGCGGCAACCGTCCGGCGAGCCCGGGCAGCTCCCAAGCGAGGTCGAAAGCGTAGGTGGCGGCGCCGTCGTCGTCGATCTGCGCGGTGGCCACGCTGGTTGGCTTCTCGTCCGGCGGAAGCGGAACCATCACGGAACTCGAGCGCAAGTGCGCAGCAACGGAATCACCATAGGCGTCCCTGCCGTAGCGGCCGATGAACTGCACCGGGTGATCCAGCCGCGCCAAACCGACGGCAACGTTGAGCGGGCTCCCGCCCACATGCGCCTCGATTCCCGAGGAGCGTTGAACGACGTCGACCAGGGCTTCACCAATGACTGTCAGCATGGGACCACTCTGCCAGAGCCGGCCCCCACGAACCACAGGTTACGAGAGCAGCCGTTGCACCAGCTCGCGGCACTTCTTATACGCCACGGCCTTGGGGTCGATGAGGTCGAAGTGGTCACCCGGGACGCGCAACAACTGGGCCGCACTGCCTGCTGCCGTTGCAGCCGCGACATAAGCTTCGGACTGACTCGCAGGAACATCCTCGTCTTCTGTGGCGTGCACGGCATATACGGGGACGTCGATGGGCAAGGAACTCATGGGGTCGGCGTATTTATGCCGTTTGGGGTATCTACCGGAGTCCCCACCCATGAGGTTGCAGACCGCGCCGTTGCTGAGGTTCAGTTTCTCGGCGGCGGCGAGGTTCAGGAGGCCGGACTGGCTGACGACGCCCGTCAGGTGCACGGCGTTATCCTCCGGCCCGCGCTGGAGTTGGCGGTCGGCGTCGGGTGTTCCGATTTCAGAAAGCCGCTGCCGGCCTGCGGCCCAAACAGCCAAGTGGCCGCCGGCCGAGTGGCCCAGTGCCACCACCCTGCCGAGCTGAAGGTCGTGCTGGCCGGCGATTTCGGACAGATGGTCGATGCCGGCCAGGATGTCCTCGAAGGTATGAGGCCAACCACCGCCGTTTCCGGCCCTCCGGTACTCGAGGTTCCAGGCGGTGATGCCATGCGCGGCGAGATCGCGCGCAAGGGGCTCGCCAAGCTCAGCGCCGTACTGTGACCGCCAGTAGCCGCCATGGATCACAACGGCGATTCCACCGGCCACAGCTGATGCGCCGCGATGGTTTCCGTTGCTCGGTTCAGGTATGAAGAGTTCGCCCCACTGACTGGGGTGTTCGCCGTAGCTGTACTTGTGCCGCAACATTGCGCCCTCCTTTGTACTGAGCCTATCGTGACGATTCGGAAGTTTGGCTAGAGGCACCCCGACGGCGAGTGGCTCGGTTGAGTGTCGGACCCGCCCCGTAAGCTGGGGGCATGGCAAGCAATTGGGACAGCCTGGACCAGGCCCAGCGCGACGCAGTGGATGCGAATGTGGCGCTCTACGAGCGTGTTCGCCCTGCATTGAAGCGGGTCACACGGGATGTGCTGCTCACTCTGAGGGATATGCTGAACGATGCTGAGGTCACTCCGTTGTTTGTCACGGGGCGGACCAAAACCGTTGAGTCGTTCCGCGAAAAGATTTCCCGCACGGATGATCCGTTGGAGCCCGGCGGGCCGCGTGTACTCAAGTTCCCGGACCCGTTCCGCACGTTGAACGACATGGTGGGCATCCGTGTCATCACCAAGCTGCCGGCTGAGAACGCAGCGGTAGCCAACATCATCAAGCGGCAGCGTCAGCTCTTCGATTGCCGCGGCGACCGCGAGAAGGACATCGGCTCCATCGAGTCCGGAACGTACGGATACTCCAGCCGGCACCTCATCCTGCGGACCATCCAGAACGAGGCCGTGAAGGAGTACCAACACGTCTTCAATCCGGACATGCCCGCCAACGGCAGCTACTTCTTCGAGTGCCAGATCCGCACGGTGTTCGCACACGCTTGGAGCGAGATCGAGCACGACATCCGTTTCAAGGCCGAAGATCCGCGCGCTTGGACACCACATTTCGACCGCCAGTTCACGGCCACTGCCGCCATGTTGGAAACCGTTGAGAGCGCCTTCGCCGATCTTCACGAGCGTTATGAGGAAGTCCGCGGCTACTGGGATCTCGAAGGCGATGGAGGCATGCCCCTGACGCCAAACCGGGTACGCGACGTTTGGCGTACGCTCCTACCGCACGTTGACCGTAAAGTTGATGACGACTGGGGATGGGCTGCCGAGCTGCTCGCCGCACACGGACTCACCAAGACCGTGGAGCTAGCCGGCCTGCTCAGCGCCAACCGAATCACCGAGGTCCGCAAGGCTTTGGACCACCGTTACTCCCCCGGCCCCGACCGCCTCCTGGATGACCTCCTGCTGTGGCAGTACGGAACCGAACACATTGATCTCACCGCTGAGGCGCCCGACGTCGTCCCGCACCCGCGGCGCGACAGCCTCCAGCGGCGTCTAAAGCAGATTGAGCGCTACCGCCAGACAGCGCTCTAAGACAACTGCACTGTAAGGACCCATGACTCCCGAGCAACTCATGTCACTGCGGGCGACCTTTCGCTCGCCCCGCCGGCTCCTGACGGAGTCCCTCGCGGGACTCGTAGTGGCTCTGGCGTTGATCCCCGAGGCCATCGCGTTCTCGGTGATTGCGGGCGTTGATCCGCGCATCGGGCTGTTCGCGTCCTTCACCATGGGCGTGGTCACTGCCATTGTGGGTGGTCGCCCGGCCATGATCTCTGCGGCCACCGGTGCCGTGGCCCTGGTGATCGCTCCGGTGATGAAAGAACATGGGCTTGACTACCTGATTGCCACTATCATCCTGGCGGGCGTTTTCCAGATCATCCTTGCTGTCCTTGGCGTCACAAAGCTGATGCGTTTCATCCCGCGGTCCGTGATGATCGGATTCGTGAACGCCTTGGCAATTCTGGTGTTCATGTCCCAGATGCCCGAGCTCTTTGACGTGCCCTGGATGGTCTATCCGATCGTGGTGGTGGGTTTGGTGATCGTGTTCGGGCTGCCCCGCATCACCACAGCAATTCCTGCACCTTTGGTAGCGATCGTAGCCATCACGCTGGTCACTGTTTTGGGGAACGTCGACGTTCCCACCGTCAGCGATAAGGGCGAACTCCCGGACAGCCTGCCCGGATTCTTCCTGCCCAACGTGCCCCTGAACCTGGAGACGTTCCAGATCATTGCACCGTTTGCCTTGTCCATGGCGCTGGTGGGCCTTTTGGAATCGTTGATGACTGCCAAGCTCGTGGACGACATCACGGACACCCGTTCCAACAAGACGCGGGTCTCGTGGGGCCAGGGTGCCGCGAACATTGTCACGGGCTTCCTTGGTGGTCTGGGTGGTTGCGCAGTAATCGGCCAAACCATGATCAACGTCAAGGGCTCAGGGGCTCGCAGCCGGCTCTCCACGTTCTTGGCCGGCGTGTTCCTGCTGATCTTGGTGGTGGTCCTGGGTGACGTTGTGGGCATGATCCCCATGGCGGCGTTGGTGGCTGTGATGATCTTCGTTTCGCTGATTACTTTCGACTGGCACTCCATCCGGCCTTCCACACTCAAGCGCCTGCCGAAGTCCGAAACCGCGGTCATGCTCATCACTGTTGCCGCGGTGGTGGCGACGCACAATCTGGCGGTGGGTGTCGGCGTCGGCGTCGTGACCGCAATGGTGCTGTTCGCGCGGCGGGTGGCCCATTTCGCAACCGTGGAGCGGACCGAACTGGAACTCAACGGTGAAAGGGTTGCGACGTACACGGTGGACGGCGAGCTGTTCTTCGCTTCGTCCAATGATCTGTACACGCAATTCGATTACGCGAAGGATTCCTCGGACGGCATAGATCGGGTGATCATCGATCTGCACGGTTCGCACATCTGGGACGCCTCAACGGTGGCCGTGCTGGATTCGGTGACTGAGAAGTACCGGAATCACGGCCGGGAAGTGGAGTTCATTGGGCTCAACGAGGCCAGCGTCCGTATGCGTGAGCGCTTGGCCGGCAAGCTCAACTCCTAGCCCAACTAAGTAGCATTTGGGTGGTAAAGAGCGGTCATCTGACATATACGCTCCCCTGCAAGTAAAGAATTAGTGGGGGCTACGGGGCAGATGTGAGCATGGATGAATGCTTGAGGCAACCAATACCCCGTCGAAAACCGAAGAACCCGCTGCTCCCGCGAACGCCGCCCTTGCCGCTGAAGCCAAGATCGCGCGCATCGCCGTCACAGTGTTCCCGCTTCTCGTGGTGGTAGCCGGCGTCCTCGGCTTCCTGATTCCTGATCTGTTCAAGCCCATGGGCGTCGCGGTTCCTTATCTGCTGGGCGTCATCATGTTCTGCATGGGACTCACCCTGACCCCTCCGGACTTTGCCTCGGTGGCCCGCCGCCCCTTGGCTGTAGCGCTCGGCATCGTGGCGCACTACGTGATCATGCCCGGCGCTGGCTGGCTTATTGCCGTCCTTTTGCAGTTGCCGCCCGAACTGGCTGTCGGCCTGATCCTCGTTGGCTGCGCACCTTCCGGCACCGCCTCCAACGTCATGGCCTTCCTTGCCAAGGGCGACGTTGCGCTCTCTGTAGCCGTGGCCTCAGTCTCCACACTGATCGCGCCCATCGTGACCCCTGCCCTGACGCTCTTCCTGGCCGGATCTTTCCTGCACATTGATGCCGGCGCCATGGTGATGGACATCGTGAAGACCGTGCTGCTGCCGGTGATCGCAGGCCTCCTGGCCCGGCTATTCCTCTCGAAGCTCGTCGCAAAGGTGCTTCCGGCACTTCCGTGGGCATCCGCCGTCGTGATTTCGTTGATCGTGGCCATTGTTGTGGCGGGAAGCGCCAGCAAGATCGTTGCCGCAGGCGCCATCGTGTTTCTGGCAGTGGTCCTCCACAACGGTTTCGGCCTGGGCCTCGGCTACCTCGCCGGCAAGCTCGGCCGCCTGGACGACAAGGCGCGCCGCGCCCTCGCATTCGAAGTCGGCATGCAGAACTCCGGCTTGGCCGCGACGCTGGCGACTGCGCACTTCGGTGCGCTGGCCGCACTGCCGTCCGCTGTGTTCTCTTTGTGGCACAACATCTCGGGCGCAATCGTGGCTGCTTGGCTGGCTCGCCGTCCGCTGAAGGACTAGCTATCCCTGCGTGGTGCCGCGGCGGTGCAACTTCCACGGCGACGCTACCCGAATGCCCTCGGCAGGCGTAATTCCCGCCAAGCGATCGAGCAACATCCGGACTACCTGCTCAAAGATCGGTTCAGGTCCCACCGTTGTCAGGGCGGGATCGTAGTCCTGGCCCTCGGTAGAGTTTCCGACGCCCACAATCTGGACGTCCTCGGGGACGCGGAGGCCCAGTCGGTAAGCGGCACGGATGGTCTGCAGGGCTTCCATGTCGTCGGTGCACAAGATGGCAGTTGGCCTGTCCGGTAGCTGGAGCAACTCAAGGGCCGACTGATACGCCGTGGCCGGACGGTGGTGCGACGTCCTGACCAAAGACTCATCCAGCGCGATGCCCGCCCTCTCCAGTCCGGCTGCGTAAGCGGCGAACCGGCTCTTCGGCCTGCCGGCCGGGTCCGCTCTTCGAATGCAGCCAATCCTGCGGTGGGATGCGGTGAGGAACTCCATGCACTCGGCGAGCCCGGCATCGGCCTCGGGAGCAAGGACATCGAAACCCGCAGGCTTCATGGTTCCCGAGATCACCACCTGGGCGACGCCACGGCGTGCTAATTCCGTGACGGTTTCGTCCTCGGACCTGGCCTCTGGAAAGTAGCCGATGATGACGCCATCCGCGCCGCCGGACATCATGAACTTCCGCCAGTCATCACCCAAGAGGATCACCGGCTGGTAGCCACGCTCGGGAAGGATCCTTGCTGCGGCTGTGGCGAGGGCACGGTCCCACGGCCATTCAAGGTTGCCGATAGCCACCGCCACAACGTCCGTCTTGCCCCGACGCATGCCACGTGCGGCTTGATTGGGCACGTACCCCAGTTCCTTGACCGCTGCCAGGACCCGGTCCTGCGTGGGCTGACTGATCCGGGTAGTGCCGCCGTGCCGGCCGGAGAGCACATAGGACACGGTGGTCAGCGAAACCTCCGCCGCCATAGCTACGTCCCTGATGGTGGGCTTGGATCCCTTGCTCACGTGCAGCTCCTGATAGACGGCGGGTTTCTTGAACTCTAGCCGCAACGGCGTGGACACCCCTTGACGCAATTAGTTGTGAACGTTAACAATTGCGGGAGCCAATAAGTATCAGAGCGGGAAGATGATTCGATGAAGAACTGGGCAGGAAACCTTGAGTACTCGTCTGCGGACGTCCACAGTCCCACGTCGGTGGAGGAGCTGCAGGAACTCGTAGCCAACGCGTCGCGGATCAAAGCACTCGGTTCCCGGCACTCCTTCAACACGGTCGCCGACACCGACGGCACACACATCCTGCTGGACGCCCTGCCCCAGGAAGTCGTGCTGGACACCGCGAAGAATACCGTCAAAGTCAGTGGTGGCATCAGTTACGGAGCCCTGGGCCGCGCGCTCGAAGAGCAGGGCTACGCCATTCACAACCTCGCGTCCCTTCCGCACATCTCAGTGGCCGGCGCCATCCAAACCGGGACGCACGGCAGTGGAGTCAACAACCCCTCCTTGGCTGCCGCCGTCGTCAGTGTTGACCTGGTGCGCGCCTCAGGCGAGCTGGTGACCCTCACGGCGGACGACGACGAATTCCTCGCCAACGTGGTGGGAATGGGCGCTCTAGGCATCGTCACAGGGCTGGAACTCGCGGTCCGGCCGAGCTATGACGTCCGGCAGCGTGTGCTCACCGGACTTTCCTGGGAAGGAGCGCTGGCAAACTTTGAGGCCATCGCTTCCAGCGCTTACAGCGTTAGCTTCTTCACCGACTACACCGGCGACACCATCCCGCAGGTGTGGTTCAAAGCCCTGGACTCCGAGGCTCCGCTGACCGACCTCTTTGGGGCAACGGCTGCGACGGCGGCCATGCATCCCTTGCCGGACATGTCAGCCGAGAACTGCACCGAGCAACTGGACGTCGCCGGCAAGTGGCTGGACCGGTTGCCGCATTTCCGCCACGAATTCACCCCGAGCAACGGCGAGGAACTGCAAAGCGAGTTTCTCCTTCCCCTGGAACAGGCACCCGCCGCGCTGCGGGCTGTACGGGAACTCGCCCATAAGTTCGCGCCGCTGCTGTTCGTCTCCGAGATTCGCACCGTGGCCGCCGACGAGTTCTGGCTTAGCCCGTTCTACCAGCAGCAAAGCGTGGCACTCCACTTCACGTGGAAGCCGCTGCAGGCCGAGGTAGAAGCAATACTCCCCGAGCTTGAAACAGCACTAAGGCCTTTTGGCGCCCGCCCGCATTGGGGCAAGCTCTTCA
Organism: Arthrobacter sp. GW822-FHT05G07; assembly: GCF_058799755.1. Classification (NCBI taxonomy): domain Bacteria; kingdom Bacillati; phylum Actinomycetota; class Actinomycetes; order Micrococcales; family Micrococcaceae; genus Arthrobacter; species Arthrobacter sp. GW822-FHT05G07. The sequence goes on from NZ_JBXALT010000006.1 coordinate 98,058, forward strand.
CACCCGGCGAGTACGACTTCGCGGCGCTCTACCCGCGCTTCGAGGACTTCCGTGCTCTAGTCCAGGCCAACGACCCCACGGGGAAGTTCTCCAACAGCCTCCTGGACAGCGTGCTGGGTGTGGCCGTTACCTCGTAACTACTCGATGTGGGCCAGCACTGCACCCGCAGTCACCACTCCACCGGGAGCCGACGACACCTCGGAGAGTGTGCCCGTACGGTGTGCCGGGACCTGGGTTTCCATCTTCATGGCTTCAAGAACCACCAAAGGGTCCCCGGCAGCTACCGCAGTACCGGGCTCCACGAGCCACTTCACCACCGTGCCGGCCATGCTGGAGACCAAGGCGGATTCGGCGGGCGAGTCAGTGCTGTCCGAGGATCCGGGCAGTCCCGTAACGTCCGCCGTGGCCGGGAGCCCGTGGCCGGAGCGTGCCCAGCCGTCCAGCAGGTCTGCGGGAAGCCCCACTGCGAGCCGTTTGCCGTCGACATCCACCGTGATGGTCCTGCGTTCTCCGCTCGGGGCAATGACGTTGTAGTCAGGATCCACGGGGATCTGGTCCGCGAAGTCGGTCTCTATCCAGCGCGTGTGTACGCGCAGGCCAGCCACTGACGTGAAGTCGTCGGACTCCAGAACCGCGCGGTGGAACGGCAGAACTGTAGCCAGGCCGGTGATCTTGATTTCTGCGAGGGCACGGCGCGCACGGCGAAGGGCTTGCTGTCGGTCGGCTCCAGTGACTATCAGCTTGGCAAGCAAGGAGTCGAACTGCGGTGCCACGAATGAGCCGGACCGTACGCCTGTGTCGATGCGGATGCCGGGACCAGTGGGCGCCTCAAAAGAAGCCACTGTTCCCGGGGACGGCAGGAAGCCGCGGCCTACGTCTTCGGCGTTGATGCGGAACTCGAACGAGTGCCCTCGAGGAGTCGGGTCTTCGGAAATGCTCAGCGGCAGACCTGCAGCGATCCGGAACTGCTCCTGCACCAGGTCAATCCCGGCAGTTTCCTCCGTGATGGGGTGCTCCACCTGAAGTCGTGTGTTGACTTCAAGGAACGCCACGGCTCCGTCCGCCGAAACCAGGAACTCCACGGTCCCGGCGCCGTAATAGCCGGCTTCACGGATGATTGCTTTGGAGCCCTCGTAGATCTTTTGCCGCTGCCTATCGCTCAGGAAGGGGGCGGGGGCTTCTTCCACGAGCTTTTGGTGGCGACGTTGGAGTGAGCAGTCGCGGGTGCCCACCACAATGACGTTGCCCAGCTTGTCCGCGATGACCTGTGCCTCGACGTGCCGCGGCCGGTCCAAGTACTGTTCCACGAAGCACTCGCCACGGCCGAAGGCAGCCACGGCCTCACGGACTGCAGAGTCGAACGCTTCTTCCACTTCAGCGAGCTCGCGAACCACCTTCAGCCCACGGCCACCGCCCCCAAATGCAGCCTTAATAGCCAGCGGAAGACCGTGTTCCTCCGCGAAGGCCCGGGCTTCCGCAGCAGAGGACACCGGTCCGTCACTACCTGCAACCAACGGCGCACCGGCCCGGACAGCGATCTCGCGGGCCGTGATCTTGTTGCCCAACTGGCGAATAGACTCCGGTGAGGGACCGATCCACTCGAGTCCGGCGTCGAGGACTGCTTGTGCAAAGTCCGCGTTCTCGGACAAGAAGCCGTATCCGGGATGGACGGAATCCGCGCCGGACTGCTCCGCAACGGCCAGCAGCTTTTCAATGTTCAAGTAGGTGTCAGCCGGCGAATTGCCGCCCAGGCTGAAGGCTTCGTCAGCAGCGCCAACGTGCATGGCATCGGCATCGATGTCTGCGTAGACGGCGACTGACTGGATGCCGGCGTCGTCACAGGCTCGGGCGACACGGACAGCGATTTCGCCACGGTTCGCGATCAGGACCTTGCGCATCAAATACTCACTTCTCTGGGGTCTTGGTAGTAGTCGTGGTGAAGTCTGCGGAATCCGGAACCAGCCGGAAGCGGATTCTTCCGCCAATGGGAACCTGTGCAGCTCTATCCAAGTGTTCGTCCCGCACCACGCCGATCACGGGATATCCGCCGGTGATGGGGTGGTCCGCCAGGAAGAGGACGGGCAGTCCCGCGGGCGGGATCTGGAGGGCGCCAGCCATGGTGCCTTCACTGGGAAGCTCACCTTCCCGTGTTCTCTCCAGCGGCTTGCCGTCCAGGCGCATGCCCACGCGGTTGGACTGGGGCGTGACAAGCCATTCCTGGTTGCAGAGGGAATCGAGGGCTTCTTGGTCGAACCAGTCGGCGCGCGGCCCGGGGACAACGTCCAGCACTGTGACACCCGCGCCAGGGAAGTCCGGCTGCAATTCGGGGGCGCCAACAGCCGTGGACGCAGTTTGCTCGCCGGTGGCGAGGACCTGCCTGATGGCCAGCGGTGCGGGCCCGATCCCTGACATCGTGTCCGCGGATCTGCTGCCCAAGACCTCCGGGGCGTCCACTCCGCCACGGATCGCCACGTAGTTTCGGAACCCCGATTCCGGAGCGCCCAGGGTGAGGACTTCGCCGTCGAGCAATGCGAAAGGTGCGGCCATGGGAACGGTCCGCCTCGCACCCGGCCGGGCGCCGCCGTCGTCGTCGTCGTCAGACGCAACCCACGACGGCGACTCGATGGTCAGCGTCGTCGGCGCACCGGTCACGGCAATCACCTGATCACCCACAGCTTCCACCGTGAGCCCGCCATTGACGGATTCGATGGCAGCGGCTGAGGAAGCGTTCCCGACCAGCCGGTTGGCGCGCCGCAACGAGGCCCTGTCCAGGGCCCCCGCAGCAGACACGCCCAACGGACCAAAACCTCGCCGGCCGAGATCCTGAATCAGGCTCTGCGCGCCCGGATTGAGAATCCTCAGTCCGGACTCAGTGTGGTGCTCCTTTTCGGGTTCGCGCGCCGGAGTGTCACTGGTGGTCACGACTTCCCGGACTGCCCGATACTGCACACGATCGCCCGGCCTTACGAGGGCTGGCTGCGATCGGTTCAGGTCCCACATCCGTGCGCCGGTCCGGCCGATCAGCTGCCAGCCACCCGGGGAACGGCGCGGGTAGACGGCAGAATACTGACCACCGAGGGCCACCGATCCTGCAGGAACCGCTGTGCGCGGGGATGAGCGGCGAGGAACCGTGAGCGCTTCATTCTCGCCCACCATGTAGCCGAAGCCGGGCGCGAAGCCAGCGAAGGCTACGGTCCAGATCTGGCCGGTGTGCGCGGCAACGACGCCTTCCACGCTGAGCCCGGTGAGCTCCGCGACATCGGCGAGGTCGTCGCCGTCGTACACGGTATCTATGACCACCAGTCCGGAGTCAGTGACCTCCGGCGCCGTCAGTTCCAACTCCATGAGCCGCGCGCCTATGGTGCGGGTTGCCGCTGCGGACTCGCCCACCACCATGACCGTTTCTGCGGCGGCAAGTACGTCCACCTGACCCGGAAGCGGTGACTTATAGAGCATGTCCTGCAGGGCGAGGACGTCCTGCAGTCCGTCCAGCTCGGCCAGCACCGCACGGGTGCCGACGGGTCTGACAGAGCGGACCCTTTTAGCGGTGGTGGTTTGCATCACGGTTTCCATCTTTAGTTACGCCGCCGGCTGAGCGTGCGTCCCCTGCATCAAACGGACGTCTTCTTCCGGCTTGGGGTCACGGCCGAGGAGCATGCCCACGATTGTGATGATGGCCGCCAGAAGGATGTAACCGGCGATCAGGTACCAGCCACCGCCAGCTGCACCGTAAAGAGCGGTGAAGATGATGGGTGCAACTGCTCCACCGATCACACCGGCCAGGGTGTAGGCCAGCGAGCTGCCGGCGTACCGGAGCCGGGCGGGGAACTGTTCGGTGATGAAGGCCGCCTGAGGACCGTACATGAAGGCGTGGAGGGCCAAGCCGATCACGGTGCCAATGGTGAGCATGGCCACGGACTTGCCCTGGATCATGAGGAAGAACAGCGGGATGTAGGCTGCCGTGGCCGCTGCGGCGATTCCGTAGACCCACCGGCGGTTGAAGCGGTCCGTCAGGGCGCCGGCCAGCGGGATCAGGAAGAGCTGGAACGCAGAGCCAATCAAGATGGCGGAGAGGACGTTGCCTGTGGTCATGCCCAGTTCCTTGGTGGCGTAGACGGCTACGAACACCGTGAACAGCGCGTAGAGAATGTCAGGGCAAACGCGGGAAAGTGCTGCGGCGACCAAGGCCTTGGGCTGGGTGGTGAAGACTTCCTTGATGGGAGCCTTGGGACGGTCGCCGTGGGCCTGGATGGCCTTGAAGACCGGGGTTTCTTCGAGCTTGAGTCGGATGATCAGGCCGAAGACCACCAGCAGTGCGGAAGCAAGGAAGGCTACGCGCCAGCCCCAGGAGAGGAATGCTTCTTCGCTGAGGGAAGCGGCAAGGATTGCCAGGACACCGTTGGCCATGAGATTGCCGGCGGGCGGGCCGATCTGGGCCGCGGAGGACCAGAAGCCGCGCTTGTTGGGGTCACCGAATTCGCTGGACAGCAGCACTGCGCCACCCCATTCGCCACCAACACCAATACCCTGCGCCAGACGCAGCAGCACAAGAATAGTGGGTGCCGCTACGCCGATCACAGAGTAGTCGGGCAGCGCCCCGATGAGCACCGTGGCCACACCGATCAGGACCAGCGTGAAGACCAGGACGTACTTGCGGCCGATCTTGTCACCGAGGCGCCCGAAGATCACGCCACCGATGGGTCGAGCCAGGTACCCAACCGCGAAGGCTGAGAAAGAGAGCAGCAGCGCAACGAATTCGTCGTTGCCCGGGAAAAAGATCTTGGGGAAAACGAGTGCCGAGGCCACCGAGTAGATGGCGAAGTCGTAGTACTCAAGCGACGTGCCGGTGAGGCTGGCGACGTACGCCTTGATGGCGCCGGGCGGTGGCTTCCTTGTCGCTGCCTTGGCTGCGTTGTTGGTGCTGGTCATGATGTTCTCCGGGGGGATGAGGGATGGTGCGGGGAGCCCGGGGCGGGCTAGAGGAACGAGCCGATGCTGACGTCGGCGTCGGCCAGAGCGGACTTCACAGCGGTAGCCATTGCCACGGCTCCCGGTGAGTCACCATGCACGCAGATGCTTTCTGCGCGGATTTTCAGGATGGAACCGTCAACGGTCTTGACGGATTGTTCGGTAGCCATCCGAAGAACGTGTTCGGCCACTTCGGCGGGATCATGCAGAACCGCGCCCGGCTGGGAGCGCGAGACAAGCGTGCCGTCAGGGTTATAGGCGCGGTCTGCGAACGCTTCGGAAACAGCCCGGAGGCCGGCTTCCTCTGCGAGACGCAGGACTTCGGAACCGGGAAGGCCGAGGATCGGGAGGTTGGGGTCAACCGATTTCACGGCGTCTACGACGGCACGCGCCTGGGCGGTGTGCTTCACGATTGCGTTGTAGAGACCGCCATGCGGCTTCACGTACTGGACGCTGGCTCCCGTGGTGGCCGCCAACGCTTGCAGCGCACCGATCTGGTAAACCACGTCATCAGCCAGTTCCATGGGATCGATGTCCATGAAGCGGCGGCCGAACCCAGCGAGGTCGCGGTAGCCAACATGGGCGCCAATCACGACGCCGGCCTTGGCCGCCTTTTCGCACGTGCTGCGGATGACGCTGGGGTCGCCAGCATGGAATCCGCATGCAACATTGGCACTGGAGACGGACTCGAACATGGCTGCGTCATCGCCGAGTGTCCAGCGTCCGAAAGACTCTCCGACGTCGCTGTTCAAATCGATGATTGCCATGATGTGATCCCTGCCTCGTGATGTGCGTTACATCCAGCATGCATCAAATCGCCGGATTGTTCAACAATCCAGCGATCCGAATTGTGGGTAATCGTGTAATTTTGGAGTTATGGCCGGTGCAGATCAGGATTCCAGCGAACACGCCGGCTTTGATAGCGCGCGGGCACGGGTACGCATGAAGGTCCCGTCCGTTGCGGAGAGGGTCGCCGAAGAACTGCGCTACCAACTTGCTGAGGGCTTCCTGGTCCCAGGCGCCAAGCTCACCGAAGCCACCATCGCTGAGGATTTGGGCGTCTCCAGGAACACGGTCCGCGAAGCGTTCGCCGAGCTGGCCGGGGAGCGGCTACTGCTGCGTCAGCCAAATAAGGGTGTATTTGTGGCCACCCTAGAAGCAGGCGACATCCACGACGTCTACACAGTTCGTCGCGCAATCGAGGTCAGCTCTATCCGAGCGGGTGGTTCGCCGGAACGCATTGCCGCCGTCAGGGCCGCCGTCGAAGAGGGCAAGCGCGCCGCTGCCGCCAACGATAATGAGGGATTGGGCAGCGCAAACCAACATTTTCATGGAGCAATAGTTGCCTTGGCCGAGAGCAACCGGCTGAACACGATCATGGCCCAGATCCTGGCCGAGATGCGGCTCTACTTTCATAAGGCCACCATGAACGCCCACTTCTACAGCGATTGGCTGAAGGAAAATGAGCAGATCTGCTCAGCGTTGGAAGCCGGCGAGCGGGAACGCGCCGGGGACCTGCTCCTGGCCTACCTCAACCGTTCTGAACAGCAGCAAACCGCCATCCACGGCGAGTAAGCCCGGAATAGGCCGCGTTCCTCCCCGGTTGCCTCAGGCGAAAGAGCAAAAAGCCAGCGATCTGGCCGCAAAATCCGGCACGTCCACCCGCTAAGTGGGCAGGAGCGTCACCGTTTGCCCTTCTTGCGTGAACCCTTGCCACGGCCTTTGTCCGGATTCGGGGCGTATCGCTGCGCCACTGCCGGTTTCTTGGGGCCGCCACCACGACGATCAGGCTTAGGCGCCTTCTTGGGCTTCTCCTGCTGGGCTGAAGGCTGGCGCGAGCTCTGCGCTGTCCGGCCCCGCACGATCCCTATGAACTCCTCGATCACGGGACTGTCCGTTCCAAGCAGCCAGGCAAGGCCGATCTGCGTCCCGGGAGCACCGGTAAGGCGACGCATTACAGTGTCCTTGGCGTTCAGGTGACGTGCCACGGACATCGGCATGATCACCAGACCGGCACCGGATGCGACCACCTGGAGGGCCATGTCCGGCCCGCCCATCTCGTCAACATCCAGGAAGTTCTCCTCGGCGAGGTCTTCCAGCGCGACTTCCTCAAACACCGAGATCTCGTGCCCCTTGGGAGCTACCACCACGGGCTGCTCTTCGTACAGGGGGATGACGTTGAGGCCTTCACGGTCCACGGGCAACCGGACGAAACTGAGGTCTGCGGAACCGTCACGCAACACCGAAACCTGAGCGGCGTCGTCGGACATGAAGGAGTGCAACGGGAAATTGGGCATCCGCTCTTCCCACCGCCGGATCCATTTCCCAGGAGTCACGCCCGCAACATAGGCGAAGCGGAGGCCGGCTAGGGGTTCGGTTGTTTCGGCGGAATCTTCAGCGTCTGGCACACACTCACAGTACCGGCCAGATACCCTTGAAGCATGACGTCCTCGAACTCCCAGTCCATGAAGCCGGCAACAGTTGCCAAGAAACTCGGCATCTACCTGCCCGCAACACCCCAGGAGTTCCAGGATTCGTCCATCTCCCGTGAGGAATTCGCCGAACTCCAGGCCAACCCGCCGGAGTGGCTCGCCGAACTGCGCCGCAACGGCCCGCACCCGCGCCCGGTAGTCGCGCACAAGCTCAACATCTCCATTAGCGGCCTCGCCCGCGGCGGCGTTGAGGAGGCACTCACGACCGCGGAAATCACCGAGCTGCTGCAGGCTCCGCCGCAGTGGCTGGTCACCGAGCGCGCCACGCACGCAGCTGTCCGCTCCGAAGCGCAGCGCGTCAAGGATGAAGCCGCAAAGAAGGCCGCCACCAAGGAAGCCCGGGACAACGCAGCCGCAAAGCGCGACGCCCCGAAGACTTCCAAGCGCGATCACGCGTAGCTTTCACTAGCTGTGGCCGGGACTTGATGTCCCGGCCACAGTTGTTTAAGCCGAGCTAGTCTTGATGGAGCTGAATGAAGTTGCCGCAACCGTCGTCGAAGACTGCGCTGACTCCGGAGGGATCCTCTGACGGTTCACCTTGAAACTTCACGCCGGCGGCAAGCAAACGCTCATACTCAGCCTGGACATCGGGCACGCCGAAGGTAATGGCGGCCAATCCGGACTCATGCAAAGCGTTCATGTAGTTCGAGGCGATGGGGTTGTCACTGGGCTCCAGCAACAGCCCGGGAGAACTGCTGTTGTCAGCCCCGGGATCCTTGATGATGAACAGGTTGTACTCCGGCATAGCCATCAAGGTCTCAAAACCCAGGGTCTCCGTGTAGAAGACATGGGCGGCCGCGGGGTCCTTGACGTGGATACTGCACATTTTCAGTCTCATGGTGCCTAGGCTACGCCCCGGGTCTGACAGGGCCCGGGCAGCAATCACCCTCATTCGGACAATTCACCTGCGCGTGCGGTGGTGAATTGTCCGGTGGAAGGTGTCGCCCGCGCAGGCACTAGCGCATACTGAAGTCAAAGCAGCGTGATGTCGCCTGGAGGTGGTCCGATGCCCGCCATGATGCTCCTGTGGGGTGTAGTTCTGGTTCTCGCAACCGCAGCAACCACATACGTCCTGCACAGGAAACTGACCCACGGCCGCGGCCCTGAGCCGGACGGGCTCTTTTGGGATGTTTTCGGGGGGCTCGTAGTCATAGCACCCGCCATCCTCGTCCCCACCGTGCAGTGGTCTCCGGCCGGACTCATCATGGTTTTCGTCGGAATCGCCACCGCGGCAGGAACCGTGGTAAGCATCCGCAAAGTGGAGCGGATCCACGCAGCCGAGCCCCGGCGTCGTGCTGGCTTCCCGGACGATGCTGCCCGCCACGAGAGCATCCTGGAGCGGTGGCGTCGCTACGAACTCGATCCGGCGAAGACCATCGATTTCCCAGCCATGACGGATGTGAGGTCTGCGGAAACGGCGGCGCTCACGCGGGCCATGCGCGAGGCCGAATACTGCAAGATGACAGCCGGCACCGACTACCGTGCCGCCGTCGAGCGCCTTGCTGAAGCCCTCGCCGCAGCGGAGCGGGCAGCAGGAGTCCCCGCCCTACCCGCGCCGAGGTAGAAGAGCTACAAAACCTTGCCCTTGAAGAACTCGGGCCGCAGCCGGTACATCACCAGCATGACCACCACGCCCAGCAGGATCACGCCCATGCCCAGCACGAACACCAGGCCCACGCCTCCCACGGACGAACCCGAGCCGTACTCAGGATCCATCGAGTCCATGGCCGTCTTCACGAACATGACCAGCAGGATCACGCCACCCACCAGCGGGGCGAGGAACTTGAAGAAGAACGCCCGGGCACCTCGGAAAGCCTCGGCCCGGAAGAACCAGACGCAGGCCAGCGCGGTGATGCCGTAATAGAAGCAGATCATCATGCCCAAGGCCGTGATGGTGTCCCACAGCGCGTTCTCGGACACCGTCCGGGTGATCACGTAGAAGCCGGCGGCAGCGATCGCAGCCGCAATGGTGGCGAAGCTTGGCGATTTGAAAGTAGGACTAATGCGGCCAAAGCGAGGAGAGATAGCGCGGTAATGGCCCATGGCCAGCATGGTGCGGGCGGGTGAAACGAACGTCGACTGCAGGGATGCGGCCGAGCTGCTCAGGATGGCCAGCGACATCAGGATCGCGAACGGGCCCATCACAGGACCTGCGAGCACGGCGAAGATACTGGACTGATTCTCGGGGTTGCCGGCACCCAGACCGGTCTCGCCAACGCCCGCGAAGGACAGCGTCGCCAAGGCAACCGTCATGTAGATGATCACGATGACCAGCACGGTGATGGTCGCGGCACGGCCTGGAGTCTTCTCCGGGTTCTTGGTCTCTTCGTTCATGGTTAGCGTGACGTCCCAGCCCCAATAGATGAAGATCGAGAGCGACACGCCCGCGGCGAATTGTGAGAACGAGTCCACGGCGAAGGGGTTGAACCAGTCGGGCGAAATGGCGGTGGCATCGAAGGCCGTTCCGTTTGCCACGTGCGCGAACGCGGAAACCGCGAACCAGCCCAGGACCAGCAACTGGAAGGCCACAAGTACATACTGAACGCCCTTGGTGGTCTCCATGCCCCGGTAGGAAATCCAACAGGCCAGGGCGATGAACACCAGGGTCGTTGCAATGTTCAGCGGCAGGATCTTGCTGAGCTCGCCCAGTTCCGAGTTACTGAAAATTTGCGCGAGCATCAGGTAGAAAAAGTCCACGGCGACGGCGGCAAGGTTGGACAACACGATGATCGTGGCCGCGATCAGCCCCCAGCCACCCATCCAACCGATCCACGGACCAAAGGCGCGCGTCGCCCACGTGAAGGAGGTACCGGCGTCGGGCATTGCGTTGTTGAGTTCGCGGTAACCGAGCGCCACCAGCAGCATGGGGATGAATCCCACCAGGAAGATGGCGGGCAGATGCACACCAACCTCGGACACGGTGGGGCCCAGGGCCGCGGTGAGCGTATAGGCGGGCGCGATGCAGGAAACACCGATCACGACGGCGCCGATCAGGCCCACCGATCCGGCTTTCAGTCCCTTTTCACTCAGGGATGTCTCTTTCGACTGGACCGTCTTTGGTGCAGTTGACATGGGTTTTGCCTCTCAGGCGATTGCTAGGAGCTTTGTCGCGTGTAGTCGCGGGGGACCACGATCATGGGAACGGGGAGGGCACGCAGGATCCGGTTTGCGGTGGTGCCAAGGAAAGTGGCCCGCTGCTGTGCCAGGCGGCTGGAACCGATCAGCAGGATTTCGCCGTCTTCCCAGTCGAGTCGGTCAACGGCCTCTTCGATCGTCCGGCCTTGCGCCACGACGATCTCCGGCTCACCTTGAAGGGAACCGGCGGCGGTCGCGTCCGCAGAACCGTCCGCGTCCACAGAACTTCCGACGGCGGCAAGACGGTCGGCGGCATGCATCCAGGCGGCGTCGGCCAACCCAGGCGAGTTACCGCCGTCGAGCGCCAACAAGGAGACGAGCCGCAACGGAAGGCCACGGTCCCGCGCGGACTCGACAGCGACGTCGAGCAGTTCATCAGCGCCCGGACGCGTCCCGAAACCGCAGCTCAAGCGCGTGATCGGCTCGGTGCGCCGGTAACCGTGGGGCGCCAAAGCGACCGGAACGGGAGACGAGTGGAGCAGCGAACTCGCCACGGAGCCAATGGTGAACCGCTTGAACAGGCCATCGTTGGTTGCGCCGATAACCAGGGCCGCCGCGTCCATCTCCACGGCAGCGTCAATCAGCGTCCGGGCTTCGGAGTCACCGCGGCGTATGTGGGCGCGGGCGGTGACGTCGGCCGGAACCAGCGCAAGGCCTTCGTCCAGCCAGCGCTGTGCCTGTTCGTTGAGGATGTCGTTGTAGCCGGCCTCAGGCGGGTAGACCGCGTTAAACGGGGAATCTTCCGGGATCACCAGGACCAGGTCCAGGCTGACATCGTGGTTCCGGGCCAGCGCGACGGCAAGGTGAACGGCGTCGTGCCCCCTCGCGTTGGCGGTGTACCCCACTACGTAGCGCATGGTGGTCCTTCCTGTGGTGCTGTTTAAACAGTGGAGCCGGCAGGCCGGGGAATGGTGCTCCCCCAGCCTGCCGGTGTGGTGCTGATCGCGTCAGGCGACAGGTACAGAAGCCAACTTGTTGGCCTCAACGATTCGGGCGGCAGTTGCCTGGCCCATGCGGACCGCGCCATCCACGTGCTGGTAGCCCTCGGCTGCGAGGTCGGACGAGGACCAATAGATGGGTCCGACGTTCGCGTGCTGGTCCTTGCCGTAGCGGTGCAGGCCACCGAGGTCGTAGCTGGAAGCGTAAGCGCCTCGGGTCCATTCCTCGGAGCCCCAGTCGGACTCGTAGTAGACCTCGGGGGTGAGGGCCTTGTCGCCCAGGAAGCCGGCGATCGACTCCAGGATGGCCTTCTTGCGGTCTTCGGCGCTGAGCTCGAACACGGCATCGGCCTTTTCGTCGGACACGAAGCCAACCAGAGTGCCGCGGGAATCTCCGTGGTTGGTGTTGTCGTAGACCTCCTGGACCAGTGCGCCGGCGCTGAAGCCGGTGCCGGACAGTCCTTCTTCACGCCAGAACGGCGTGTCATAAACAGCATGAACCTTGATGACCAGGCCCAGCGACTGGTGCTGGTGCATCTGGTGCTGGCGGCGCGGCAGCGGCGGGTCGAATGAGACGCGGGAGTACAGGTTCGGCGGAACGGCCATGATCACGAACCGCGCATTGACGGTGGCCCGCTCGGAGACGACGCTCACGCCGTTCTCATCCCACTTGATGGTGCGAACCGGGCTGTTGAGGACCACGTCGTCGCCCAGCTCTGCTGCCTGCAGCAGCGAAACCTGCTGCATGCCGCCGATGACGCGCTTGTCCAGGATGAAGTCTTCGTCCGTCAGGTGACTGAAGGAGCCGGCGGAGGCGGCCATGAGGACGGCCTGAAGTGCGGAGAAGGCGTGTGCAGGCTTGGTCAGCATGCCACCGGCGATGAAGAGGCCGATGTTGTTGCAGGCTTCCTCGTCGTTGGAGTTCTGACGGAGCCAGTGGTGGAAGGAGATGGTGTCCAGCTCGCGTGCCTTGGGGTGTGCCCAAGGCTCGGTGGGGCCGATCTCTGCCGCAAGCTCATCCAGGATGGCCACGAGCTTGTCCATCTCGGCCTTGGTGGTCTCGTTCACCGGGAAGGTGTCACCGGTGTACTGGGTGCGCTTGCCGTCTGCGCCGATGTAGACGGATTCACCGTCACGGTAGCGCGAATACATTTTCAGGCCGAGCTCGTCCAGCAGCTCCATGAGGACCGTCTGGTCCGGGGAAACCCACTGGCCGCCGATCTCCAGCATGGCACCGTCGATGGTGTCCGTCCATGTGCGGCCGCCCACGCGGTCGCGTGCTTCGAGCACTGCGACGCTGAGTCCGGCCTTCTTCAATTCCCGCGCCGCCGTCAGCCCTGACGGTCCGGCGCCGACGATCACAACGTCGCGATCAAGATTCTGCATGATGTCCTCTCCGTGGCCGTCCGTGGTGGCTGACCAATAAATGAATGCCATTCATTTATCTCCATAGTAGCGTTGGAGGCGCCTACTGTGAAGGCCCGATGGAATAATGCTGGGGACACAGGCAGCAGAAAGGCCTCCGATGCCCGCACCAACGCCCGCTCCTTCCGCCCTCCCGGCCGGTTCTGTACGCCGCCGCGCCGGCCGACCAACCGCGGCGATCCTGGATCAGGACGGCATCACGACGGCGGCCCTCGAGTTGATCAGCAGCAAGGGTTACGACGGACTCACCATGGCCGCCCTTGCCCGCTCCCTCGGCGTAGCGCCATCTGCCCTGTACAACCACGTGGCCTCCAAGGATGACGTGTTGTTGCTGGTGGAAGACCACTTGGCGGCGATGGTGGATGTCTCCGCGTTCGGCGTGGAGGCATGGGATGTTGCCGTGCGTCGCTGGGCGTGGTCCTACCGGGATGTGTTCTCGGAACATACGCCACTGATCCCCGTGATTGCAGTGCTTCCCGTGGCAAATGCGCCCAAGACTTTGGCGATGTACGAGGCCGTAACCGCTGGTTTCCGCGACGCCGGGTTCCCGGAGGAGAAAATCATCTCGGCGATCGTCGCTTTGGAAGCCTTTGTGTTTGGCGCCGCGTACGACGTCACCGCTCCGGAGGACATCTTCGACGCCGGCAGCCTCGCCGAGCAGGTCCCCAACTTCACCGCTGCCGTGGATCGCTTGGCTGCGGAGAAGCACACGCGGCCGACTGATGTTGCGTTTAGCTTGGGGCTTGAGGCGCTGATTACTGGGTTTGGGGCGTTGCGGGAGTAAGTGGCCTTGATTCCAAGGGTGCCCATCAGAGACTGAGATATCGGATTTCTCTAGTGTTGTCGGTGTACGTCACCTCAACAGGCACGTCTTGTTCTGACGAGTTTTCCAGTTCCCCACCCGGCAGCCAGAAGGCGAATTGGCCTTTCGATACGGTAGCCGTAATCCGTTCACCGGCAATGCTGGTGTAAGTCATCGCAATGACTTCCGGACCTACTTGACCCGATGCGATTGACAGCGGGTTGTCTGCGATGACGCCGGTACCAAGCTGGGTGGTTCTGATTTCCCGGGCTGCGAGCTCGTGCCCATTGCCCGGTTTGCCAACCGAGCCGAAGGACCCTCTTTTGAACCAAGGGGCTGTGGAATCCGTGGTGCAGGTTGCTTCGAAGCCGTCAGCTCCGCTGAGAACCACGGTGGTCCAGGCGCCGCGCCTCTCGGCGATGGCCACTTCCGCCGCGGCCACATCTGTTGCGAACATGCCATCACCAACCCCTTTGCTGGACTTGGCACAGTCCGAGACCGCGCTGTTGCGCTCGGCACCTACCAGCGCACCCGGCACGGCGGTCCACGTTGCAAAGGCCGGGTCGCCTCCTGAGAGGGTGGGCCCGATCAGGAACCCAACTGTTGTGGCAAAAGCAAAGGCACCCAAAGCGAGTGTTCGACGACGACGGCGGCTTGGGAACGACGTCGACGTTTGGTGTTCCGCAGGTCTGATGCCCTTGGCTGCCGGAGCTGGGTGGGACCGGAGAATCAATTCCAGATCCTTCTGCGAACGTCGCGGGTCAGTGGGTTTGTTCTGCTCAGCGGCGTCCATGGACCGCAGCAGTGTGTCGATATTCTGGGTGTCTTTCATGGTGTCGAGGCCCTTTCGGGAAAGGTCGCTGGCGCCGGCGACTCATGGCGGGGAACGTGGTCAAGGAGTAGTCGCAGGGCTCGCCTTGCACGGGTTAGGCGGAGCCGAAACGCGACAGGAGAAATACCCAGTACATGCGCCGCCTGGGGTGCGGTCAGGTTCTCGAAGATCGCAAGCCCGAGGGCCTCTTGGTGGACTTCGGAGAGCAACTCCCAGGCTCTGCCTAAATCAACGCGGCTACTGACCGCGTCAGCGTGGGAAGCGGTGTGGGTTTGAGTCGTCTCGGCGAGGCGCACACCCAGCGCCTGTCTTCGCTGTTCTCCGCGGTGGGCGTTGAGCATGAGATTTCGTGTGATGCCAAAGATCCATGCCCGCGCCTCATCCTCATGCTTCGGCGTTTCCGAAAACCGCCGCCAGACTATGAGAAATGCCTCAGCTACTACGTCCTCGGCATTCGCCACCTCGGTTCGACGCTGAACAAACTTCAGTAGATCGGCGTAGGCGGACTTGTAAAGCGCCCGAAAGGCCTCTTCCCGATCGGGGGCTCTCGATAGGTAGCTCATACCCAATACCTGTCCGCCACATATCCAAGTGTGTTGCAGTCACTCAAAATATTCCCGGAACTCGGGGACACAGGGTGTTCACTCCCTTAGAACCGGGACACTCCGCACGGCACGCTGTGGATTGCGGTCGCGGCGTAGGCCGACCCGGAGGGTCAAACTCCAGATTCAAGCTCCACCGCGCCGGTTGCAAGAGCCAGTGAGCATTGACCGGGGAGAACTACAACGGGCAAGAAATGGCTTGCTCTGACGGCTGAGACGAATCGCTCGACTAGGACCTGGACCTCTCCTGTTTTGGGGGCCTCGAGGCTGCCCGCCGCGACACGCTCGAGCCGCTCGGCGGAATCTGCCATAGGAGTTGATGTGAGCAGCGGCACCCATCTGTAGCGTTCGGATCGATCTTTGGAGTGAGGGCGCCAGTCCGTCATGAAGCTGGCCACCGGGTCACTTAACAGATGGATGGCCACTGTTGGCCAGACTGTTGGCCCGTTATCGGGCGGGCTATCACCCATCAAGAAACGCCCCGGAAGGGGCGAACGATTGGAGCGAATATGCGAAAGCAAGTAACCCGCAGAAAGAGGATGGTCACAGCCCTAGGGTCTGGTGTCTTGGCGCTGAGCCTCCTCGGCGGGTTGGGTGTCCAACCCGCCAGCGCCGCAACGGGGTCATCTTGGGGTTTCCTCCCGTGCTACCGCACGGGACAGAGCATCGGCATAGTTCCAGACTGGAGCCTAATGTACTCGCCTGGTAATTTCTGCCTTGTTAACGGCCCATACAAGGCAGTCTTCCAGAGCGACTCGAACTTTGTCGTGTACAAGAATGGGACGGCTCTCTGGCACACCCGAACCAACGGGAAGAACGCGAAGATGCTGGCGCTTCAGCACGACGGCAACATTGTCGTGTACGGGCAATCGATGAACGTGCTATGGCAGTCAGGCACCCCAGGGCTGAGCAGCGGCAGCACCAGGGCCCTGGAAATGCAGTCGGACGGAAACTTTGTGATGTACCACAAGAGTGGCAGCAGCGTCCGGGCAGTGTGGCAAACCCAAACCTACGGCCGCTGATTGCAGGCCGTGGCCACCACCCCCTTATTGCGCGGGTGGTGGCCATAGTTCGTTGATCCTCCTAAGGCCTCCCGCCAGGGGCTGTGCAACGTCGCACGACACGGCCAAGGTTTTCTGCCCACATGTGGGGTGCCTTGCATCCTGTGACGATATAGGAAAGGACTGCCCGACGGCGTAGATTTCGTTAGCTAGTGAATATTTCGGTTGCAGGTGGTGTTAGGGGTGCCGGAGTAAGACGCGCTCCAGCGAACCACTCCACCTCTGCACGAGACATACACGGCGACGTCGACTGATACCAACAAAGATGCCGCGTAGTGCAGATCTGCCCCGTTCACGGTATCGAGGATCACGGTGAGGCCTCTTCGGCCGCGGAGTCACCAAGGATCGGCCGCAGGGGCAATACTCCAAAGCCACTCACCACCCAACCCTCAGCCCCGCCCCTCAGCAAAAACAGCACACACAAACCACATCCCGCGTGATCTCCTTCCCGGCACCCGTGGTGTACGCCTCTACCACCAAGGCGGGCTTGCCGCCGTCGTCGACTATTTCAGCGGCAGCCGTAGCGCCGTCAGAGAAGGTAACCACCAGCTCCATCCCCGAGCCGCGAACCTTAACAACAGCCCCCGGGAACAAATGGCTATGCGAAGTCTCAGCCGCCGCCACAACTAGCCCCCAACTCTTGTAGTACAAGTACATAACTTGTATCCTAAGTGACAGGCAAGGACGCCGTACCCACTAGGAGAACCATGAGCACCGTAGATCTCATTCGCCACGTCAAGCTGTCCACGGCACGTTTGCCCCTCACCGTACCGATCAGCGACGCCAAAGTCTTTACAGGCCGCCAAAAGCCCATGACCGAAGTGGTCTTCCTGTTCGCCGAGATCACCACGGAACAGGGCCACAGCGGCATTGGCTTCAGCTACTCCAAGCGCGCTGGCGGCCCCGCGCAGTACGCGCATGCCAAGGAAGTCGCCGAGGGCATCATCGGCGAAGACCCCAACGACATCGGCAAGATCTACACCAAGCTCCTCTGGGCCGGCGCCTCCGTTGGACGCTCAGGTGTTGCAACACAAGCGCTGGCCGCCATCGACATCGCGCTTTACGATCTCAAAGCCAAGCGTGCCGGACTCCCCCTTGCCAAGCTCCTGGGTTCCTACCGCGACTCAGTGCAGACCTACAACACCTCCGGCGGCTTCCTCAACGCCACCCTGGACGAGGTCAAGGCCCGCGCCAGCCAGTCCATCGAGGAAGGCATCGGCGGCATCAAGATCAAAGTTGGCCTGCCTGATTCCAAGGAAGACCTCCGCCGCGTAGCTGGCATCCGCGAACACATCGGCTGGGACGTCCCGCTCATGGTGGACGCCAACCAGCAATGGGACCGGGCCACCGCGCTGCGTATGGGCCGCCAACTGGAGGAATTCAACCTCATCTGGATCGAAGAGCCGCTGGATGCCTACGACTTCGAAGGCCACGCGCACCTGGCCCAGGTCCTCGATACCCCCATCGCCACGGGCGAGATGCTGGCGTCTGTCGCCGAGCACAAGGGCCTCATCAACGCCAACGGCTGCGACATCATCCAGCCAGATGCTCCGCGCGTCGGCGGCATCACCCAGTTCCTGCGCTTGGCCGCATTGGCGGATGAAAGAGGTCTGGGCCTCGCGCCGCACTTCGCCATGGAAATCCATCTGCACCTGGCCGCCGCGTACCCGCGGGAGCCTTGGGTGGAGCACTTCGACTGGCTCGATCCCCTGTTCGAGGAACGCCTGGAAACCAAGAACGGCCGCATGATTGTTCCGGACCGCCCCGGACTGGGCGTCACCCTGAGCGATCAGGCACGTGCGTGGACCACCGATTCCGTGGAGTTCGGCGCGTAATCTGGAACCCATGAGCCGAAACCTGACCGCGGATCTCGCCGCCGACCTTCGCAACCGCATCGTCGACGGCGTCATCCAGCCAGGTGAGAAGCTCCCCAGCGAAAACACCCTCATCAGCGAGTTCGGGGTGAGCCGGACCGTCGTCCGCTCCGCGCTGACACGCTTGCAGGCCGAGGGACTTGTGGAAACCGAACGAGGACGGGGCAGCTTTGCGCTGACCCCACCCTCGGGCGGCCCCACGCCCGCCCCCGGAACGCGGGCGGTTGCCAGCATCGAAGAGCGGCTTCAGATGCTCGACTTCCGGATCGGCGTCGAAACCGAAGCTGCCGCACTTGCCGCGCGAAACCACAGCGAACGGCAACTCAAGGCCGCGCACGGCGCCTTGGAACAGTTCATCGCGAGCTCAGGCCACCCCGCCCATTCAATGAAGGCCGACTTCGAGTTCCATCGGGCCGTTGCGGCTGCCACCGGTAATCCCTTTTATACGGATTGCATCTCGGCCCTGGGCCAAACCATGATCACCATGCCCCGCCCGCGCCTCGTATCGGACGATGAGCAGGATTCCCGCGGACGCTTCGAGCAAGTGGTCCACGAGCACTCCTCTATATACGCAGCAATCGCGGAGGGCGATGCTGTGGCTGCCGCAGCGGCGATGCGGCTGCACCTGAGCAACTCACGACGCCGGTTTACGGGTACCGCGCGCAGCTGACGGTCGCGATTGGGGACCGGAACGGAGGGTCCGGGCACCTTGCGATAGCTCCCCGGCTTACAGGAATCCCCCGCCGTACGACGCCGAGGAGACCGGACAAGGGCGGGTTTCGGAGAGCCGCGGGGCGGGATCCGCGAGACAGGCCGAGCCGTGAAACGCAAAAAGAGCCCCGGTCCTAAGACCGGGGCTCTTTCAATTGCGTGCGCGAGGGGGGATTTGAACCCCCACACCCTTTCGGATACTGGCACCTGAAGCCAGCGCGTCTGCCGTTCCGCCACTCGCGCGCAACTTCTTTTTCCGGACTTCGGCTGGTCTCCCAGCTTCGTTTCCTTCAAAAGCAGCGAGATCAAGCATAACGGACATCCGGAGCAAAACACCAATCGGCGGCTGGGCAGAGCTCCGCAGCGGGCTGGGAGTCCCCTAACAACAGCTGAACCTGACGAAAATTTCATCCCCCGCCTCCCGCGCCAACATGGGCCTGGATCGAACTTTTCCGGGTCGCAAGGCGTTGTGGATTAAGGCCATTCCCAGTCAGTCCCAGTAGTATCGGGAAGTGGAAGGGCCGTCAGGCGCGTACTTCGCTGTGTGGGCGGACGGAGCAATGGACGGACTATCGGACCAGGCACAACGGGTGCCGCGGCAAGGAAAGGAGAAGGACCATGGGTTTGCTGGACAAAGTCGAGCGCGGCATTGAAAAGGCCGTCCGCAACGTCTTCTCCACGGGGTCGCGGGCACGTGTTGAGCCGGTGGAGATTGCAAGCAAGCTAAGGCGCGAGTTGGACAACAAGTCCATCACCATCGCAGCCGGGCGGACGCTGGCTCCCAACGTTTTTGATGTCCTGCTCAGCGACGAGGATTTTGCCAGGGCCCAGGAATGGGGAACCCCACTGGCCGAGGAACTGTGCGACGTCGTTATCCAGCACGTCCGTAGCCAGGGCTACACCCTTCAAGGTGCCGTCCGCATTTCGTTCAGGCGCAATGACGAAGAGCGTGCCGGTCATTTCGAAATCAATTCGCGCACCGAGAAGTCGTCGGATGACGCTGCTCCACAAGCCCCTCGTGCCCACGTTCCGGCTGCCCCGGCGCGGAAACCCACCCGCCTGCAGCCTGTGCTGGACATCGGTGGCCAGCGGTATTCCCTCAACGCCCTGTCCGTTGTCCTGGGCCGCTCCTCGGAAGCGGACATCCTTGTGGATGACACGGGCGTTTCCCGAAAGCACCTTGAGGTCCGCACCGAGAATGGCAGCACTTGGGCAGTTGACCTTGGCTCAACCAACGGCAGTTACGTTAACGGACATAAAGTGAACGGCAGCGTGGAGCTCACAGACGGCTCAACCATCACGATGGGACGTACCAAGATCATTTTCCGCCTCCTCCCCCAAACCCCGGGTGGCCACGCGTGAACGACATCAGCGAACTGACCATTACAGCGCTTCGCTTCGGGTTCCTCCTTCTGTTGTGGGTCTTGATCTTCAGCATCGTGACCACCATGCGCCGCGACTTCCAGATTGGCCGCAAGGCCGTCACTGGCGTTCCCACAGCACGCGAAGTGCGCAAGCATCCTGAGCTCGCAGCTTCTCCGCCACCGGCAATCCAGCATGCACGCACGCTGGTAGTCACGGAGGGCCCGCTCAAGGGCACCACGGTTCCCTTGGCCGCCAGCCCCATCCTGCTCGGCCGCGCACAGGAAGCCACGCTTGTCTTGGAAGATGATTACGCTTCCGGCCGGCACGCACGCCTGTTCCCGCAGGGCAGCCGCTGGTTTATCGAGGACCTTGGCTCCACCAACGGCACCTACCTGGCCGATCAACAGCTCACCCGTGCTTTACCGGTTGAGCTTGGCGTCCCCGTGAGAATCGGCAAGACGGTCATTGAATTGAGGCCATAGTCCATGGCTTCTCCCGAGACCCCCAAAGGCCAGGAAAAGCCTGCGGAGCGCCCGCTGATCATGCGCTACGCCGCGCGTTCCGATGTCGGACGGATCCGCTCCAAGAATGACGACTCCGCTTATGTGGGCCGCCATCTTGCAGTCGTGGCCGACGGCATGGGCGGTCACGCCGGCGGCGATGTCGCCTCCGCTTCAACGGTCCTGGACATGATCCACCTTGATCATGACGACTATCCGGAAGGTGCTGAGACCGTCCTTGCCGACGAGATCCAGACCGCTAATTCGCTGCTTTCCGAGCTTGTGCACCAGAATCCCAAGCTTTCGGGCATGGGTACCACCGTTACCGCCCTGCTCTTGGAGGGCCGCAAGCTTCACTTCGCCCACATTGGCGATTCCCGCGCCTACCGGCTGCGCAACAACAAGTTTGAGCAGGTCAGCATTGACCACACGTTCGTGCAGCGCCTTATTGACGAGGGCAGGCTCCGCCCTGAGGAAGCCGAAACGCATCCGCACAAGAACGTCCTTATGCGAGTCCTCGGTGACGTAGATGCCAGCCCTGAACTGGATCTGGACGTCTTGGACGTCGAGCCTGGCGAACGTTGGCTCCTGTGCTCCGACGGACTCAACTACGTAGCGGGCCACGTCGTGGAACGCATGGTCCGCGAGACCAAGGACCTGCATGAATGTGCTGAGATCCTTGTGGCCCTGACGCTGGAAGCCGGCGCCCCGGACAACGTCACCGTGGTGATGTTGGAGATTGCGGAGGAGACGGACGACGACGTCAACACGGCCGCCGTCGACATCGTTCCTGCCGCGGCACTTGCCGCGGTTGACGAGCCCGAGGCAGTCACGGCCACCAAGTCCGCGGATGACCTGTCTGCGGACAAGGCAGCAGAAGACACCAAAGCCGACTCCCAAGCCAAGGCCGCACGGGAGGCCGATGCTGGATCATCGTTCAGCGCGGGGGATCCTGGCGACTCAAAGGACGACGCTGCGTCTTCGGACGAGTCCAAAGAACCTCCTGCCACTACCGACCCCCATCTTGGTGAGCACTTGTCGGCCGAAGTGCTGCGCGAGGAGTTGGCCAGTCGCCCTCATGAACTCGTTGGCGCCGCCGCCACCGCTGCTGAGACGGGCTCCATTCCTACCGTCGCCGGCCGCACTGTGGCACGCAGGGCAGCGACTGTCCTGACGCATAAAGCCGAGCAAGACCGTGTTGAGGTCGAAGAGCCGGCTCGTCGACGCGTGCGTTGGCTCATGCCTGCCGTCGCGGCCGTTGTGGTCTTGGGCGTCGTGGTTGGCCTATGGCTTGGCTATGCCTGGACACAGACGCGGTACTACGTAGGCGAATACGATCAGCGGGTCGCGATTTTCAATGGGATCTCGCAGAGGCTTGGACCCATTCAGCTTTCCCGGCTTGAAGCCGTAACCGACATCAGGGTGGATTCATTGCCGGAATACGGCCAGCAGAGCGTACGCCAGACGGTCCCGGCGGGTGACCTCAACGGCGCACAGGGCATCGTGGAGAACCTGCGGAACACTGGCAGCGCCTCCGCCAACTGCCCGAGCCCCTCGCCCACGGCCTCGGGATCAGCTACTACCACCCCGACGCCGACTCCGACAGCCACTGTGCCCATACCCAGCACGGCTGCCGTTGCCAGCCCTACTCCTTCGCCCGTCCCGACTCCCTGTGAGGCGGCCAAATGATGCAGACTGAGATCGCCCCCAAGCCCCGCAGGAACGTTGAGCTGGTGCTCATCGTCCTGGCCCTTGCCGTAGGCATCGGCGCCAGTGCGCTGGTGAGCATCAACTCGGAAGTCGGCCTGGACAGTGACTTCTGGTTCCAGTCGAGTCTCCTCGCTGTCGCGGCTTTCGCGTTCCACATTGTCCTGAGGCTCCGCGCGAAGTATGCGGATCCAGTAATTCTTCCCATCGTGGTTGCGCTCAACGGTCTTGGCCTTGCGCTGATTCACCGGATGGACGGTCCCGGGGACGATACGGGCAACAACCAGCTCCGTTGGACACTCATAGCCATGGCGGTCTCCATTGCCGTGATCTGGTTCCTTAAGGATCACCGCATCCTTCGCCGCTTCACCTACATCTCCCTGGCGGCCAGTGCGTTCCTGCTGGTTCTTCCGTTGATTCCGGGCATCTCCGCCGGTGAGATCCTGGGTGCGCGTGTCTGGATCCGTGTGGGTCCCATGACGTTCCAGCCCGGTGAAATCGCCAAGATCACCCTCGCCATATTCTTTGCGGGTTATCTTTCCTCCAACCGGGATCTCATCCTGTTGGCCGGCCGGAAGATCGGCCCCATGCAGTTCCCGCGCTTCAAGGACCTCGGTCCCATGATCACCGCCTGGCTGGTGAGCATTGGCGTGCTCGTCTTCCAGCGTGACCTCGGATCCTCCATCCTCTTCTTTGGCCTGTTCATCGTGATGATCTACGTGGCCACCAGCCGGATCTCGTGGGTGGTCATCGGCCTGTTGTTGATTCTTGGCGGCGGCTTCATTGCCTCCCAGATCTTCTCCCACGTCGCGTTCCGCATCGACAGCTGGATCAATGCGTTCACGCCGGAGGTCTTTGGCAGGTCCCCCGGTGGCAGCGGGCAGATCGTGGAGGGCCTGTTCGGCATGGCCGACGGCGGGCTGGTAGGCACTGGTCTTGGCCAAGGCAGGCCGGATCTGGTTCCGTTCGCCAACAGCGACATGATTGTGGCCCTCATCGGCGAGGAACTTGGCCTGATTGGCCTCTTCGCCGTGGTGATGCTTTACCTGCTGCTCTTTACCCGTGGCTTTCGTGCAGCCTTGGGCACACGTGATGCGTTTGGAAAGCTCCTTGCATGCGGTTTGTCCTTTGCGATCGCCCTACAGTGCTTCGTGGTCATTGGCGGCGTCACCCGGCTCATCCCGCTGACCGGCCTCACCACTCCGTTCCTTGCGGCCGGCGGTTCTTCGCTTCTGGCCAACTGGATAATCGTCGGCCTTCTGCTCATGATCTCCAATACAGCCCGCGGTCCAGTGGACACCACCCCCATGGTCAACAAACCTCCGGCAAGCAGCAGCACCCCGGGCTCACGTAAACCGGCCACAGGACAGACACCCAGCGCATCAACAGAGGCGGTGAAGCAACAATGAACCAGGCTATTCGCAGTAGTTGGATGGCTGCCGTCGCCATGTTCGCGTTGATCTTCGGCGCCATCAGCTACGTCCAGGTGATTGGTGCTGATGACCTCAATGCCAACCCCTGGAACCAGCGAGCTGTTTTGGCGTCCTTCTGCAACGAGCGCGGCTCGATCATTGTGGGTGGAAAGCCTGTGGCGGAGTCAGTTCCCGGGACTGAATCTTGCGCGTTCCAGCGAAAGTACAACCAGCCGGAGCTTTATGCCGGCATCACGGGATACTTCTCCAAGTTCTTTGGTTCCACCGGCTTGGAACAGTCCATGGGGGAAACTCTGGCGGGCAATTCCGATCAGTTGTTCCTGGATCGCATGAGCCAGATGTTCCTCGGCAAGGAGCCCAAGGGAGCGTCAGTGGAGTTGACCTTGGATCCTGCCATCCAGCAGTTGGCCATGGATCTGATTCCTGAAGGCCAGCGCGGTTCCATTGTGGTGACCAACCCCAAGACCGGCGCCATTCTCGCAATGGCTTCCAAGCCGACGTACGATCCCAACTTGATTGCCACGCATGACCGAACCACCGCGGAGGCCAATTACGCCCAGCTGAACCAGATTCCCGGTATCAACCTGAACCAGAACGTCAGCGGCCCTACCGGCAATCTCCTCTCACCTGGCTCGGTCTTCAAAATCATTGATACGGCTGCTGCACTGAACTCAGGGAAGTACAACAAGGACAGTGAACTGCCCAACCCCAGCAGCCTGCCATTGCCCGGAAGCAGTGCCAGCCTGCCCAACTACGCAGGCGGCAACTGCAACGTCCGCGAAACTGCGTCCTTCGCCTTTGCCCTTGAGCAGTCCTGCAACACCCCGTTTGCGAGCATCGCGCTTGATCTCGGCCAGGATGCCATCCGGGAACAGGCGCAGAAGTTCGGCTTCGGCCAGGACTTCGGCGATCAACTCAAGCTGCAGCAGGCCACCAGCATCTTCCCGGAGGACCTGGACCAGGCCCAGTTGGCTCAGTCCTCAGTGGGTCAGCGCGACGTCAAAGCCACACCGCTTCAGATCAACCTGATGACGGCGGCCATCGCCAACGGCGGAGTGCAGATGAAGCCGAACCTGGTTGAGGCCATCCGTGCGCCTGATCTGCGCGTCATCAACGAACCCAAGCCTGAGGCGCTCCGCACCAGCACCACGCAGCCCATCGCCAGTCAGATCACTGAGTGGATGACCAGTGCCGTAGACAATGGCATTGCCAAGGGTGCAGCCGTTCCCGGCGTCAAGGTGGCCGGCAAGACCGGCACCGCCGAGCTCGGCGATTCAGGTTTGAACAACTCATGGTTTACCGGGTTCGCCCCGGCAAACGACCCGCAAGTAGCCGTCACCATTGTCATGGAGAGTGTGGACGTGCAAACCGGGGCCCAGCTAACCAGTCCGAACGCAAAGAAGATTTTTGAGGCGGTGTTGAATAAGTGAGGCCTACTTCAGGAATCACACTCGGCGGCAGGTTCCAGCTGACCAGTCGCATTGCGATTGGCGGCATGGGCGAGGTCTGGAAGGCCAAGGACCAAATCCTCGGCCGGATCGTTGCCATCAAGGTGCTCAAAGAGGAATACACCGGTGACCCCGGCTTCCTCCAGCGCTTCCGCGCCGAGGCACGGCACACTGCCCTGCTCAACCACGTCGGCATCGCCAACGTCTTCGATTACGGCGAGGAAGCCGGTTCGGCCTATCTGGTGATGGAGCTCGTGCCCGGACACCCCTTGAGTGGCATCCTCGAGCGCGAGCAGGTCCTCTCACCGGACATGACGCTCTCTATCATCTCGCAGACAGCGCGGGCCCTGGCGGTTGCGCACGCGCAGGGCTTGGTCCACCGTGACATCAAGCCAGGCAACCTGCTGATCACGCCGGACAACCGCGTCAAGGTCACCGACTTCGGCATCGCCCGATTGGCAGACCAGGTGCCGCTCACGCAAACCGGCCAGGTCATGGGCACCGCCCAGTATTTGGCTCCGGAGCAAGCGACGGGCCAGACGGCAACGGGCTCCTCGGACATCTACTCGCTCGGCGTCATCGGCTACGAGTGCCTCACAGGGCACCGTCCGTTCTCCGGTGAATCGCAGATTGCCATTGCCCTAGCCCAGGTAAACGACGCACCGCCGCCCCTTCCGGAAACGCTGCCCACGCCCGTGCGCGCTCTCCTGATGTCCATGCTGGCCAAAGATCCCAAGAACCGCCCCGCCAACGCCATCAAGCTGGCCGAAGCCGCTGAAGCCATCCGCAATGGGGACATCGCCACGGCGCACGCGGCCGTACCCGGCATGCTGTTGTTCGAATCCACTACCGGACCCATCACAGCGCCTGTGGACACCGCGACGGCCCCCACCGGCGTCGTAACCTCGCCTTACGGCAAGGAGCAGTCGACGACGGCGACCTCCGCACTTCCGGTGCTGGGCGCCGGTGCTGCAGGGGCTGCTCTCGGAGCCGCTGCTGCGTCTGACAACCCCCTGACGCGTGCCAACGCGCTGGAGGCTGAGCGGCAGCTTAACGACGACGAAGAAGTGGTTTACACCGACGACGAGAACTACGATGACGCTGAACCGGAGCGCAAGAAGCGCAGTCCGTGGACGTGGCCCTTGGTTGCCCTGATCCTTCTGGTCCTGTTTGCCTTGGTTGGTTTCCTGATCTCCCAGTCGGGATTCTTCTCGCCGAGCCCCGCGCCGAGTGAGTCCACCACCACCAGTGCCAGCCGGAGCGCAAGCCCCACCTCCGCGTCGGCCACCCCGACGCCGAGGCCTACGGAGACCTCTGAGGCACCCCAACCCACGCAGTCGGTTCCCCAGAAAATCAACGTCATCCCGGAGCAATACCAGGGCCAGCCTTTTGAGACAGTCAGCGCACAACTTCGTGCCTTGGGGCTTGGAGTGGACGGTCAGGAAGTCTTCGACGACACAGCTCCCGTTGGTATCGTGACGGGCCTGAACCCCACCGGTCCTGTTAACCCGGGAGAAACCATCACCGTGACCTACTCCAAGGGCCCGGAATTGGTGGCTGTACCCGCCATTGCTCCAGGGGTGGACGAAGCCCGAGTTCAGCAAGCCATTGAAGGTGCCGGACTGCAGTGGGTGGCGGGCGAACCCGTCAACGGTGCAATCGGCCAGCAGCCCGGAACCTTTGTCCGGTCCTCGCCGGCAGCCGGCAGCCAGGTCGCAGCAGGCTCAACGGTCACCTACTACCTGTCCAAGGAACTTGTTCCGATCGATCCCGGGACGTCCACTGCCACGCCCACCGGCACCGGCAGCCCGAGCAGATAAGTAAACCGCCATGTCAACGTCACGCCCAGGTCCTGCGCATCGAGAGGAGAGCACACCCGTGTCCTCCCAGCGCATCCTCAATTCTCGCTATGAACTTGGCGAGCTGATCGGTCGTGGCGGTATGGCGGATGTCTACCGGGGAACGGACACCCTGCTGGGACGGACCATCGCCGTCAAGGTCCTGCGAGCGGACCTTGCACGGGATCCCCAGTTTCAGGCCCGTTTCAAGCGCGAGGCCCAAGCTGTAGCGGCGTTGAACCACCCGTCCATCGTGGCCATCTTCGACACCGGCGAATACTCGGTACCTGGAGGGCCGGGCGAAGACGTGCGCGTCCCGTATATCGTCATGGAATACGTGGCCGGACGTACCCTGCGCGACATGATCAAGGCCAACGAGCTTGGCGTCGAGGACTCCGTCGGCTTCACCCTGGGTGTGTTGGGCGCTCTCGAGTACAGCCACCGTGCAGGCATCGTCCACCGCGATATCAAGCCGGCCAATGTGATGGTCTGTGCCGACACCGGGGATGTGAAGGTCATGGACTTCGGCATCGCGCGTGCCATGGCCGATTCTGCCGCCACAATGACCCAGACACAGGCCGTGGTGGGCACAGCCCAATATCTTTCGCCGGAGCAGGCCCGTGGCGAAACGGTGGATGCGCGCAGTGACCTATACTCGGCCGGTTGCCTGCTGTTCGAGCTGCTGACCAGCAGGCCTCCGTTCATTGGCGACAGCCCCGTATCGGTTGCTTACCAACACGTCCGTGAGACCCCGGACTTGGCCAGCGCCCACAACCCGGAGGTCTCCGAAGCACTGGATTCCGTGTTGGTTAAGGCGCTGCAGAAGAGCCGCACGGATCGATTCCAGGATGCGGCAGCCTTCCGTCGGGCCCTGCGTGCCGCCAGCAACGGCATCCCCGTACCCGCGGTGGCAGCCAGCGAGGCTCCCACGGACCCCAACGACCTCGTGGACCCTGAAGACCCGGCAACAGAGCTTTTGAGCACAACGGCCGTAGGCTTCCTCGATGCCGATCAGTTTAAGGACGAACCGACCGATCAGCCTCAGGAAGAACCGCTTCCGTTGGGCCTCCCACCGGAACGTGAGGTGCCCGAGCGCCAGAAGTCCCGCCGTCGAGCCTGGGTTGCCACGTTGGTGATCTTCACAGTCCTGGTGCTGGCCGGCGGCGGCTTCTGGCTCTACAGCCTCATGAACATGCAACCGCCGCCACCGGCGAAAATTGCCGTTCCGGTAGTCACCAACATGTCCGAATCCCAGGCCATCCAGGCCCTGTACTCGGCCAAACTGAAACCCACATCTGTTCGTGAGCCCAGCGACACCGTGGCCAAGGACATGACAATCGGGACATCGCCGATTGCTGGTGCCATGTTGGAACAAGATGCTGAAGTCGTCCTGAAGATCTCCAGCGGTCCCAGCTCAGTGACCATCCCGGCGGACATCGTGGGGCGCACTGAATCCGACGCACGGGAAGCTTTGCGCAGGCTTGGCATCACCGGCGAAGTAGTGACCGCTTTGACCCACAGCCCCACTGTCCCGGCCGGCGTAGTGCTCGGCACTGCTCCCGCACCGGGCGGCGCGATTGCTGTGGAAAGCAAAGTGGAGCTGCAGGTTTCCACCGGCAAGGTCCTCATGCCTCAGTTGATCGCGTTACCGGCAGCTGAAGCGGAAGCCGCGCTGAAGGCCAACGGGCTGAACATCGCAATCGTGGAACAGGAAAATTCGCAGGTTGCGGCGGGAACAGTCACGGCTCAGAGCGATGCCTTCAACACTGAGGTGGCCCAGGGCAAGGTGGTAACTGTCACGGTGGCCAAGGCCCCCGCACCGGTCCCCACACCGACGCCTACCCCTACTCCTACGGAGACTGAGAAGCCGACGCCGAAGCCCACACCTACGCCAACTAAGAAATAGGGGCTTCTGCGTCTGTCGCGTCCGCCGACCTCCGCGTGCTCGCTCGTTCCTCGCTTAGACGCACGCTTCCGGTCGACAGCCCGCGACAGACGGTTTAGGTTTTATTGCTTGATCAGTGGGCTCAGCTTTGAGGCGCGTTCCGCCGCCCCGGTCATGCCGAGGGACTCCAACCAGTTGCCCAGCATCTGATATCCGCCTTCTGTGAGCACCGATTCGGGATGGAATTGCACGCCGCAGAGGGGTGCCGTCTTATGCTGCAGCCCCATCACAACGCCGTTGGTGGTCTCCGCGGTGATTTCCAGAACGTCAGGGATGGAGTCCCGGACCGCTGCGAGTGAGTGGTAGCGCGTTGCCGTGACGGGCGACGGGAGGCCGGCAAAAACACTCTTGCCTTCATGCCGGACCGGTGACGTCTTGCCGTGCATAAGTTCCGGCGCGTGAGTCACCACTCCGCCATAGGCTTCGGCCAGGGCCTGGTGCCCCAAGCAGACACCGAACATAGGCTTGGCGGCCTCACCGCACCACTTGATGAGCTCGATGCAGACGCCTGCTTCGGCAGGAGTACCCGGGCCGGGGGAGACCAGGACGCCGTCGCGGGTTGCTGCGAGCTCGGTGGCTTCGGCGAGTGTCACGTCGTCGTTGCGGACAACCGTGGTCTCTGCGCCGAGTTCCTGGAGGTATCCCACCAGCGTGTAGACGAAGCTGTCGTAGTTATCCACTACAAGGATTTTTGTTGTGCTCATGGCTGCTGCACTGAACCAATCGTTGAGTCGGTCAAAGTGGTGAATTGGGAGAACCACGGGAAGAGGAACTCGACCATCAGTACCAGTGCTACGCCCACCAGTACCAAGGATGCCAGGATCCGCACCCATAGGGGGCCTGGCAAATTACGGAAGATCCACGCGTACATCTGTTACCCCTTTCCGTGTGCCCGGGCTACTTGGGCGGCGATTTCCGACGGCGGTCCGGCTGAGGCGGGTTGCCAACTATCCAGCATCGAGTACGCGATGATGCGTTCCTGTGCCCCAAACCGCGGGTTGCAACTCGTCATGGTGAGGATACTTTCCGTGGGCTGGACTCCCGGTTGGGTGGGAACGGGCATCAGGACGTCCGTGCGGTCCGGGAGAACGATCTGATTGTTGCGGAACACGTAGGTGTAATAGCCGTCAGCCGTCTGGATGTAGATCTTGTCCCCGGGAACCAGAGTGTGGATGTTATCCAGTACGGCGCCGTGGGTTTGACGGTGGCCGGCCACTGCGAAGTTGCCGGGGGCGCCAGGCATGGTGGTGCTTCCGTAGTGTCCCAGTCCCAGGGTGTCCAGGACGTCTGAACCGGTGCCTTCGATGATGGGGCGTGTGTAGTCCGGGCCGAAACGAGGAATGTAGATGATTCCGATCATTCCAGCGTAGGCCGGTGCCGGCGTAACCACAGGCGGTCCGTAGTCCACGGGGGCGGCGGCAGGCGCTGCAGGAGTTATGGGGCCGGAGAAGTCCTGAGCGAAGCTCTTCACCGCTTCAGTCTGCTTGGCGTCTGCTTCCACGTTGGTCCACCACAGCTCCCAGCCCACAAAGAGGAGCAGGACGATGCCTGCCGTGATGAGCAGTTCTCCCAGGATCTGACTGATTTTCCGGATGACGTCCGAAGCCCGAAGACGCTTGCGGGGGCGGAGTTCCTGCCCATGGCGGGCGGACGGCACGGCTGAAACCGCCGTCTGCTGCTGATGCGCCACAAGGTCTCCTTGCATAGGGCGCGGGCGGCGTGGGCGGACCCCCGG
This sequence comes from Arthrobacter sp. GW822-FHT05G07, assembly GCF_058799755.1. Taxonomy (NCBI): domain Bacteria; kingdom Bacillati; phylum Actinomycetota; class Actinomycetes; order Micrococcales; family Micrococcaceae; genus Arthrobacter; species Arthrobacter sp. GW822-FHT05G07. The sequence goes on from NZ_JBXALT010000006.1 coordinate 128,869, forward strand.
TTGCGGCTAGACTTGACAGCTAGAACCAACCCGGAACGCCGTGTGGCCGTTAACCGCTGGAAATTTCCTTCCTGCAGGATATCAAGGCTGGCGGGACGGGTATTAACCGAACAGCCAGGAGGATCCGTGCCCGAGTCCAAGCCCCGCAAGCGGCCTGCCCGTCAGGCCCAGCAGACTTCCGCAGCACAGCAGTACAAGCCCAACCCGGTTTGGTACAAGGCTGTCATGTTCGGCCTGATGATCCTCGGCCTGATCTGGATCATTACTTTCTACATCACAGAGGGCCAGCTCCCCATCCGCGAGTGGGCCTCGTGGAACATCGTGGCAGGCTTCGGGATTGCGATCGTCGGCTTCCTCATGACCACCCGGTGGCGCTCCTAGGAATTCCGCGCCTCACATTTCCGTGCCCGTGAACGTCTACAAGATATGAGCAGCCGGCACACCACCTTGGATTCCCCACTGGGGCAGTTGACGCTGACTGCCCGCGGGGAAGTTTTGACGGGCATTTTCTACGAGGGACACTGGCATATGCCTCCGCCCGACTATTTCGGAGACCCAGCCGGGATCGAGGACCCGGTCTTCGCGCGTACCCGGACCGAACTAGCCGAGTATTTGGATGGCCACCGGACAGTTTTCGATGTCCCCTTCCAAGCTTTGGGAAACCCGTTCCAGGAGAAGGTCTGGGAGCGGCTTCAACATATTCCTTTCGGTGAAACCGTCAGCTACGGGCAGTTGGCTGCTGAATTCGGGGATCCCCATCTTGCCCAGGCCGTTGGCTCCGCGGTGGGACGCAACCCCATCAGCATCATTATTCCCTGCCATCGAGTGGTTGGGCGCAACGGTCAACTCACCGGGTATGCGGGTGGTCTTCGAAACAAGCGTTTCCTCTTGGAATTGGAAGAGCCGGCTGAAGTGCGGGAGGGCAAGCTTTTTTGATGAAGCCCAGGCAAATGGTTAATAAGAAGCCGTTCGAAGCGGTGGTGCGCGAGCAGGGCGCCACAGTGCTTCGGGTGTGTCGTGCGATTCTCGGCGTGCACGACGCCGATGATGCATGGTCAGATACGTTCCTGGCCGCCCTGCAGGCGTATCCGGCTCTCCCGGCAGAGGCGAATGTTGAAGCCTGGCTGGTCACCATCGCCCACCGCAAGTGCATCGACCATGTGAGGGCTGGAACCCGCCGCGCCATGCCGGTAGACCATCCACCGGAACAACCCTCCAGCCTGGGCATTCCTGGTGACGGGCACGAGGACCTGCTCGACGCAGTCACAAGCCTCCCGCCCAAGCAGCGCCAGGCCGTTGCCTACCACTATCTTGCGGGTCTTCCCTATGGCGATGTTGCCGCCCTGTTGGGGGGCACCGCCGAGGCCGCCCGTCGCGCCGGCGCTGACGGCGTGAAGTCGCTCCGCTCCGCTCTGGCCATCCAGCCGTCGCTGGCTCATACATCCTCGAAAGGTGATATCTGATGACACTTGAGCTCAGCCCCGATCACGCCGAGGTCGTTTCGCTTCTGAAACCGTTGGACGCAGGACTCGAACTGGCCATGGCCAGCCTCCATGCCCGGTTGGAGAGCGACGCTCAGCTCACCCACACTTTGGACATCGCGTACAGGATTGTGGACTCCCCGTTAGGGAAACTCCTCTTGGCTGCCACGGATCGGGGAATTGTCCGCGTGGCATTTGAGGCGGAAGACCACCAGTCCGTCCTGCAGCTCCTGGCTAATACCGTAAGTCCACGGATCCTTGAGGCACCAGCCCGGTTGGACGACGCCGCGCGGGAACTCGACGAGTACTTCACAGGCGCCCGGAAGGAGTTTGACCTCACGTTGGACTTCCGTTTGTCCCGCGGTTTCCGTCTTAACGTTCTGCGTCATCTGCCTCGAATCCCGTATGGCAACACAGCCAGCTATGCCCAGGTAGCCCAGGCAGCCGGCAGCCCCAACGCGGTACGCGCCGTGGGAACCGCCTGCGCCACCAACCCTTTGCCCCTCATTGTGCCGTGCCACCGGGTAGTGAAGTCCGACGGCAGTTTCGGCGGCTATCTTGGCGGAAGCGAGGCCAAACGCGCATTGCTCCGCCTTGAGGCGGCGGCATGAGTGACGACGCCCTGTTTCCGTTGGAACTTCTCCAGCCGGAAGGGCACGACGCCGGTCCCCGCCTGATTGCGCCCGGTGCCGTCCACGTTCCTGGTTGGCTCACCCTTGAGCAGCAACGATGGATCGTGGCGCGCTTTGGCGAATGGACCCAAGGGCCGGTTCCCCTGCGTGCCGCCACCCTTCCGGGCGGACACCAGATGTCGGTTCGAACCGTTTGCCTTGGTTGGCACTGGCAGCCTTACCGGTACACAAGGGAAGCCACGGACGTCAATGGTCGTCCCGTGCTCATGTTCCCGGACTGGATGGTGCGATTGGGCCGTAAAGCACTGGAAGCGGCCTACTCGCCAGGCGATGAAGGCGTTGAACTCGATGAGGTAACGAGCTCGCTGAGTGGGCTTGCCAACCAGTACACACCCGACGCTGCCCTGGTGAACTTCTACAATGACGGCGCTGCCATGGGAATGCATCAAGACAAGGACGAGCGCTCCAGCGCACCTGTGGTTTCGCTCAGCATAGGAGAGACGTGCGTCTTTCGGTTTGGAAATACGAAGACACGGACCAAGCCCTACACCGACGTTGAACTTCGTTCCGGAGACCTCTTCGTCTTTGGAGGACCTGCACGGTTCTCTTATCACGGCATCCCCAAAGTCCTCCCGGGAACGGCACCGGATGGGTGCGGCCTCTCAGAAGGTCGTATCAACATCACCATGCGGGTGACGGGGTTGTCGTGATTCCGGAGTCCCACCCCAAGAATGTCAGAGGCACCGGGCAGAATATCCCCGGAAGCTGAATTACTGGTCGGCCACGGGAGCGGCCCGGCTGCAGAGGAGCATGCATGACCCCGGATAACGGCACCGTCCTCGGCGAGGATGGCTTGGCACGTCCGCTGTGGGCTGCCTCTGACACCCTCATGCAGGCCTACTACGATCACGAGTGGGGAATGCCTGTCCGCGATGAGCAGGGCATGTACGAGCGCATCAGCCTCGAAGCGTTCCAAGCCGGCCTGTCTTGGGCCACCATTCTTCGGAAACGGGATGCTTTCAGGAAGGCCTTCCTGGACTTCCATCCGGAGAGTGTCGCTGCCTTCACCGAAGCCGACGTGGAGCGGCTCATGCTTGACGCCGGAATTGTGCGCAACAGACTAAAGATCAAGGCAGCCATCACCAATGCCAAGGCCACCATTGCCTTGCGCGACGAAGGCGGCCTGGTGGACTTCGTTTGGTCGTTCCAACCCGAAAACACGCCGACGCCCAGCACCATGGCCGACATCCCCACGACGTCCCCGGAGTCGATCGCGTTGTCCAAGGCCCTCAGAAAGAAGGGTTTCGCTTTCGTGGGCCCAACCACCATGTATGCCCTCATGGAAGCCGTGGGCATCATCGACACCCATCTGATGGATAGTCACCGTCGGGGTGCCTCGGGAGTTTGGACGTAAGTTTGCCGTCTTCTCCGACGCCGAATCGCTTCCGTTAGTCCACAGCGCTTGTCCACAGAAGTGTGTAACTTTATCCACAGGCGTGGATAACTTCTGTGGACATCCACGTAGTTGTGGGGAAAAACAGCACCAACCCGGCGATCGCAGACCTGGAGCCGGACCCGACAGACTTTTACCCACTGTGCACCGCGCTGTGGATAGTGCCCCAAGCTTCACTTAAAGTTCAGCTTCTCGGGATTGTCCGATTTGCCAAGGGAAGACTCGGGCCCTACCTTCCGGCCCAAAGGCTCGTCCCCGTTACCGAGAGCGGCTGAGGACTTACCCACTTAACAACAACCCCATACCCACAAGTTATCCACAACTGGGGAAAACGTGTGGGTTTCCAGATCCAGATCACTGCTTTGCCGGGCTTTACAGCCCTTCCGACGGGTTGAACTACACGAGTGTAAGTTATTAACACTGTTGATAAGCCTGTTGATATATGGCTGCCCACAGCCGTATTAACAGGGTTGTCCACAGCCGCCAACAATATGGGCCGTTTGTCCACATATTCTCTCTCGACGGGGACAAAGTTATCCACAGATGTGGAGAAACGCATGCCTTTCGGGGGATATCTACCGTACTGACGAGCGTACGGACGGTTTCGGAGGCTAACTACACGCATGTAAGTTACGCACACTGTGGATAAAGTCTGTGGATAAGCCCTGAGAGTACGGTGGTGTCATGAAGAGCGACTTCAAGAAGAAGATCTCCAGCTACAGTGCCAAGCACGGCCGGTTCTCGGTGGTCAGCGTTCCCACTTTGCAGTTCTTGATGATCGACGGTCATGGTGACCCCAACACGGCGCAGTCCTACAAGGACTCGCTGGCTACGCTGTATCCCGTCGCCTATAAATTGAAGTTCTTTAGCAAGGGTGAGCTCGGCCAGGACTACACGGTGATGCCGCTTGAAGCTTTGTGGTGGTCCGACGATATGGAGTCCTTCACCAGCGCCAGGGACAAATCACGCTGGGACTGGACGTTGATGAACATGGTCCCCGAATGGATCACGCAGGAGCACGTGGATATGGCGCGGGAGACCGTCGCCAAGAAGGGGGAGGCCCCGCTTCTGGAAGCACTGCGCTTGGAGCCCCTCAATGAAGGTTTGTGCGTGCAAACGCTTCACGTAGGGCCGTACGACGATGAAGGTCCGGTCCTTGAAGAGATGCACACCAAGTTCATTCCGGAACAGTCACTGACGATGACCGGCAGGCACCACGAGATCTACCTGGGCGATCCTCGCCGCACTGCGGCCGAGAAACTCAAGACCATCCTGCGGCAGCCGGTCTTGAACGAGCCCGCTATCCAGCGGTGACGCGGAACCATGTGACTACGGCCAACAGGCCCGCCACCAGAACCAACCCGCCGGCTTGGAGCGGGGCCTGGTTCTTGCCGCGCGGAGCATAGGCGATTGCGGCAGCAGCCAGGCCTCCGGTGATCAGGCCGCCCAGGTGGGCTTGCCATGCAATGCTGGGCACGAAGAAGCCAATGGCGCCATTGATGGCGATCAAGACCCACAGTTGCTTGGTCTCTCCACCCCTGTGCCGCTGCACAACAAGCATGGCGCCGAAGAGACCGAAGATGGCACCGGAAGCACCTACCACTCCCACCGGGGGCAATGTGGGAGTCAGGGCAAGGAAGCCCACGGATCCGCCAATTGCGGAGATCAGATACACAGCGAGGAATCGGATCCGCCCGAGCAACGGCTCAAGGGCTTGTCCGAAAATCCACAGCGTATACATGTTCAGGACGATATGGAGCAGGAAGCCCTGCGAGTGCAAGAACGCCGCCGTGACCATGCGCCATGGCTCACTGACGGCAAAGATGTTGGCGAACGCAAAGTCCTCGAAGACTGCGTCCCCGGGCACAATCCACTGAAGGACATAAACCAGTGCGCACAGACCGATGATTACGAACGTCACCAAAGGCCGGCCTACTGCCAAGGCTCCGCCATACGGTGAGCGATATGTCGGCGTCGTACGTTTTTGTTCGTTGACGCAGTCAACGCATTGGAACCCGACGGCGGCCGCCCGCTGGCACTCGGGGCACGCAGGGCGCCCGCAGCGCTGGCACCGCACATAGGAGGGCCTGTCCGGGTGCCTGGGGCACACCGGAATATCAGCGGACGGCTCGGCCGACGGAATTCCGTAACTCATGGGCTCTGGTTCAGCGTGCGACTAGAGCTGTTCGATGTCGATGCTGTTGATGACGACGTCCTCAACCGGGCGGTCGCCCATGCCCGTGCGGACGGACTCGATCGCGTCAACAACCTTGCGGGACTCTTCGTCCGTCACTTCACCGAAGATGCTGTGCTTGCCGAACAGCCAGTCCGTGTTCACGGTGGTGATGAAGAACTGTGACCCGTTGGTGCCCTTGCCCATCTGGATGCCGGCGTTGGCCATAGCAAGCTTGTACGGAGCGTTGAAGGTCAGTTCCGGGTGGATTTCGTCATCGAACTGGTAGCCCGGTCCACCCACGCCGCGGCCCAAGGGGTCGCCTGCCTGGATCATGAAATCTTTGATGATCCGGTGGAAGATGGTGCCGTTGTAAAGCGGGGTGCCGGTCTTGTCTTCGCCGGTTTCGGGGTGGTTCCAGGACTTTTCGCCCGTGGCCAGGCCAACGAAGTTGGCGACCGTCTTGGGGGCGTGGTTGCCGAAGAGGTCAACCTTGATGTCGCCGAGGCTCGTGTGGATCGTTGCTTTTGCGGTTGCGATGGTCATGGGCCCATTCTTCCATGCAGGGTCAACGCCCGTCCGGCTGTAAAGCCGGTTCCGCGCTCGGTGAAATCCGGGACGAACTCGGACAGATGAATAGCCGGTGTTCCACAAGCGACGTAGGCTAGCAACAAACGAGCATGTGTATCGGGAGGTAGTTGTGAAGAAATCAGACCGTATTGCCCGCGAACTCGAACAATCAGTCACGGCCGGTGTGGATAACGCCCGCGACTGGGCTGCGCCACGCGTGGAAGCAGCCGTCAATTGGGCTGTTCCGCGTATCCAGCACGGCATTGACAGCGCTTCCCCCAAGATCCAAGAGGGGCTGAAGTCCGCTGCTCACAACCTCGCCGACGGCGTTGCAGTTGTAACGCCGCGGATTCAGGACGGGTTGGCGCACCTCGCGCCGAAGATCCATGACGTAGTTGAAGACGCCACACCCAGGATCCAGGAGACCCTCAACAGGGCAACTCCGGCACTCGGCCACGCGCGGGACAAGGTTGTTGACGAATACCTGCCCAGGCTCTCCGAGCAGCTGGGCCAGGCTTCGGTAGCCGTTCACCATGCCTTGGAGAACGCGCCGGCACAGGTGGATGCCGTAGCCCAGAAGCTGGTTGATTCGGGTGTTGTCCACAGTGTCCAGGAGCAAGCCCACGCCACTGGCAAGCAGATCAAGGCAGTTGCGGACCAAGCCAGCAAGGCCGTCTCCACCACGCTGGTCAAGGAACCTAAGCCCAAGAAGCGCGGTTGGTTGATCGTCACGGTCATTGCCGCCGCCGCTGCTGCCGGTGTTGCTGCTTGGAAGGCCTCCAAGCCGGTTGAAGATCCGTGGAAGACCCCTTCACCGGTGACGCCGACGCCCGCTCCGGTTCCGGCAACGAGTTCAACTCCGGCTCCGGCCGAAGCCTCTGTGTCGGCTACAGCAGCAGTTGCTGAGCCGAAGGCTTCGGACATCACGCCGGAAGAAGCCGCAGCTGAGGCCGAGCAGGCAACCAAAGACGCCTTCAAGAACGTGGAGGATTCCACCGAGAAGGTGGCAACCGACGCCAAGACTGCCGTCAAGAACATTGCGGCCAGCCTGCAAAAGGACACCGAAGGCAAGGACTCAGACGCCAAGGGTGCACAAAGCTAAACCCTGAACATACGGCCTCAATCAAGGGCCAGCAAGTCAAGCATGTGAAGGGATCATGGCGTCAGCCGTGGTCCCTTCAGTGTTTGCCGGCTTGTAACCCTAGCCTCCATTGGACGCAACGCCCCGGGTGTTAGATTTGAGGGGATGTCAGCCGATAGACCCCTTGCGGGTGCCCTCCAGGACGCTCCGGAACCTCCGGGTGTGTCCATCGTCATCCCGGCGTATAACGAGGAAAGCGTCATTCGCCAGTGCCTCATCGCGGCCATCTACCAGTCTGTTCCCGCCGAAGAGATCATTGTGGTGGATAACCTGTCAACGGATCGCACGGCCAGGATCGTGCGCCAGATGCAGCAGGAATACCCCGAGAGTCCCATCATCCTCTTGAGCCAGGAATCCACCCAGGGCCTGATCCCCACACGCAACCACGGGCTGAACAACGCCACAGGGGACGTGGTGGGCCGCATCGACGCTGACTCCGTCCTTGAACCGGACTGGGTGGAGCAAGTCCAAAAGGCATTCATGGACCCGTCCGTCGCCGCAGCTACGGGTCCCGTGGTTTATTACGACATGCCCATGCGGCGCTTTGGACTCAAAGCGGACGACAAGATGCGCCAGCTTATGCTCCGCCTAGCGAAGCACCAGTACCATTTCCTCTTCGGCTCCAACATGGCCCTTCGCCGCTCGGCATGGGAGACCATCCGTGATGAAACGTGCCTGGATCCCAAAGACGAGATGCACGAGGACATTGATCTTTCGCTGCACCTGTTCGAGCACGACCTCAAAGTGCAGTACCTGCCCCAGATGGTGTCCGGGATGTCTGCCCGGCGGCTTGAGGACTCGCCGCGGGACTACCGATATTACGTCCAGCGTTTCGATCGAACGTACAAGGCCCACAACGTCAAGAAAATGGCGCTGAAGGCACCCATGGTGGTGTTCTTCTCGGTGTACTTCCCGGCCAAGTTGCTTCGTGCCATCCACACGGCCAACTCGGCGCAAGGCGCCCGCCGCGGCGGTGTGTAAACGCCCGACGGCGGCACCTTAGTCCGCGCCCAGCTCGGCTTCGCGCCGGTCTGCTACCGGCCGCCCACGCCGCTGACCGGAGACGACGACTGCCAGACCCACCAAGATCAGCGCCAAACCCGCATAAGTTCCGGCAGGCAGGGTTTCATTGAGGAAAATGGCCGCCAGGATGGCAGCACCTGGAATCTCCAGCAGGATGATCATGGAAACCAGTAACGGGCTCATGGTGGCCAGCAAGTGGTTGAACGCCGTGTGTCCCACCAACTGCGCACAAACGGTGATGGCAATAATGCCAAGCCAACCGCCGGCGTCGAACCCTGTCAGCGGCTGGCCGCTGAACAAAGCCATCACCGCCACAATCGCCGCGCACATGCCGTAGCAGAGCGTCGTGTAAGTTCCCGTCCCCATGGACTGGCGTGCTTTGCCCCCAGCCAGGGTGTACAGCCCGGCCAAGGCACCGCCAGCAAGGGCCAAGAGGTCGCCCAGAAGCGCTTCGGGGGATGAACCCATGTCGAACCCGGTGATGGCCACAACGCCGCCGAACGCAATGCCCAGGCCTACAAGAACCGGCCACCGGTGCCGTGTCCCCCGAATCAACTGGAAGACGGCAATCCAACCCGACTGCAGGCACACCAAGGCAGTAGCGGCCGCCACGGACGTCAGCTGCAAGGCGGTGATGAAGCACGCGAAGTGGAAGGCAAGTGCCACGGCCGCTACCGCGGACCAGCCGAATTCACGGCGCGTGATCCTCCCGAATGCCTTCGGCTCCCGGATGACGACGGGGCCCGCCATCACCACGGCGCCGATCGCGTTGCGCCAGAACGCGATTGCCAATGCTGTCACTGAGGTGGCACCGAGCGTGCCGGCAATGAGGGGTCCGGAGGAGGCCACACCCAGTACACCGAGCGCGGCAATGAGAAGGTTCACGGATCCACCATAGTGTGGCGGGAGGTTCCCCAACCAAGCGGCCGTAGATGCTCTGCAGGTAAGGCATCAGAACACCTACTCCAGTTATTGGGAAAGCAACCTTAAATGCAAAAGTCCCGGTCATTTCTGACCGGGACTTTTCTTATGGTGGAGGCACGGGGACTCGAACCCCGAACCCCCTGCTTGCAAAGCAGGTGCGCTACCAATTGCGCCATGCCCCCATAAGAAGCAACCCGTCAATTATACCCCATGTCTGGACTGGTATTTACCAGCTCAAACCGGGCTCCTCGGCTAGTCGACCGTGTCGGTTGACTTGCTCCAGACATCCTTCCGGGCTTCGGATTCCTGGGCCTTTTTATAGGCCAGGACACCTGCGACTACCGCTGCTACTACTACCAGCAACTTCTTCACAAGCACCTCATTCTGGTTCAGTTTTACCTGAACCTCTTTCGGTTCCGTGGGCGTACCAGGACTTGAACCTGGGACCTCTTCGTTATCAGCGAAGCGCTCTAACCGCCTGAGCTATACGCCCCGATGCCTCATCGGGCCGAGATATGACTGTACAGCACATCCCGGCCCGATCTCAAATCGAGGCATTTCCCCGGAGGATTTCCGCCCTTTTCGGCGTATTTCCGGGGGTTTTGACTAGTCGTCGGTCAGAGTGACGCCGACGCCACCAACCAACGTTGCAGAAATGTTATACAGAACGGCTGACAGCATGGACAGTGCGGTCAGGAGGACCACGTTCACTACGGCAATGATGGTGGCAAAGGACGCCACCTGGCCGAGCGAAGCAATCTTCTTCAGTTCGAATCCGCCACCTTCGGAACCCGCCAGGGTACCGAGGAGGCTATCCACCTGGTCGAAGATGCCTGTGAGATCCAGCACAGTCCACAGAACGATCGCGGCAACCACCGTGACGATACCCAACGCAACGGACAGCAGGAATGCCATCTTCAGTACTGACCACGGGTCCACCTTGCTGACCAAGAGGCGCGCACGGCGAACTTTTGCCTTGGGGGCCGGCTTCACCAGTCCGGGCGCACCCTGCGCTGGACGCTGGGGAGCGGTGCCCGCCGGACGTTGGCCGGGCTGCACCGGGCGCTGGCCCGGGGCACCAGCGGGACGCTGAGCTCCCGTGGCAGGGCGTTGTCCGGGAGCACCAGCAGGCCGTTGAGCGGAGTTGGTGCCGCTTGCGGGACGTGCGCCTGCTGCTCCGCTCCCTGAAGCACCGGTTCCGGGTGCACCGGTTCCGGGACGCTGCTGGGGCCTTGCAGGCGTTCCTGCCTGTGCGCTGCCCGCGGGCTGCCGGAGTCCGCCGGGGACACCTGTGCTCGGCTTGGGATATGAGTCGGAATTACTCACTCGTTACCTCCGGTATTGTCTTCGTTCAGCTCCGCGCCCGTTTCGAATTCCGGGTCTGCGTCGTTTTCCGTTTCGGCCGTCACGGTCGCCTCGGAGGCGCCGTCGTTTGCAGCCAACGTTACGTCATCGTCGAGTCCGTCCTCTGACTCTTCCACTTCCAATCCGCGTTCGCTGTTGCGGGCAACCTCGATAATGCGGTCATTCTTGTCCGGCTTGGCGAAGATGACGCCCATGGTGTCGCGTCCCTTGGCAGGGACACCGGTCACAGCCGAGCGGACCACCTTGCCACCCTCCATGACTACCAGGACTTCGTCCTCTTCCTGCACGATCAAGGCGCCAACAAGGTCACCGCGGTCTTCAGCGAGCTTGGCCACCTTGATGCCCAGGCCGCCACGACCCTGCAGACGGTATTCGTCCACGGCGGTTCGCTTGGCATAGCCGCCCTCCGTCACGATGAAGACGAACGAGCCGTCCTGGACCACGTCTGCGGCAAGTAGTTCGTCGTCTTCACGGAACTTCATACCGGTCACACCGGAGGTGGCGCGGCCCATGGGACGCAAAGCATCATCGGTGGCCGTGAAGCGGATTGACTGGCCCTTGCGAGAAACCAGGAGGAGGTCATCGGTTTCACTGACCAACTGGGCCGAAACGAGTTCGTCCTCATCGCGCAGGTTAATGGCGATGACGCCGGCTGTGCGGTTGGTGTCGTAGTCCTCCAACCGAGTCTTCTTGACCAGGCCATTCTTGGTAGCCAGCACCAGGTACGGAGCCTGCTGGTAGTCCCTCAAGTCAAGGACCTGGGCGATGTGCTCATCCGGCTGGAACGCCAGCAGGTTGGCAACATGCTGGCCCTTGGCGTCTCGGCCGGCTTCCGCCAGTTCGTAAGCCTTTGCCCGGTACACGCGACCAAGGTTGGTGAAGAACAACAACCAGTGGTGGGTGGTGGTCACGAAGAAGTGCTCCACTACGTCGTCACCGCGCAGCTGCGCACCCTTGATGCCCTTACCGCCACGCTGCTGCGAGCGGTAGTTGTCACTCCGAGTCCGCTTCACGTAGCCGCCACGGGTGATGGTGACTACCATTTCCTCTTCAGGGATCAGGTCTTCCATGGACATGTCGCCGTCGAAGCCCATCAGAATGTGGGTGCGGCGGTCGTCGCCGTGCTTGGCAACGATCTCCGCGAGTTCCTCGCTGATGATCTGGCGCTGGCGTTCCTCAGAAGCCAGGATCGCGTTGTACTCCTGGATCATCGCTTCGAGCTCGGAATGACGGTCCTGGATCTTCTGGCGTTCGAGGGCAGCGAGTCGGCGCAGCTGCATGTCCAGGATGGCACGGGCTTGGAGTTCGTCGATCTCCAAAAGCTCCATAAGGCCTTCGCGAGCCGCTTCCGTGGTGTTGGATGCGCGGATGAGCGCAATCACCTCGTCCAGCATGTCCAAAGCCTTGAGGAGTGCGCGCAGGATGTGCGCTTCTTCCTCAGCCTTGCGCAAGCGGTAGCGGGTTCGCCGGGCAATGACGTCCATCTGGTGCGCAACCCAGTGACGGATGAAGGCATCAAGGCTCAACGTACGCGGTACGCCGTCCACAATTGCCAGCATGTTCGCCGAGAAGTTGTCCTGCAGCTGGGTGTGCTTGTAAAGGTTGTTCAGGACCACCTTGGCCACGGCATCGCGCTTGAGCACGATCACCAGGCGCTGGCCGGTTCGGCCGGACGTTTCATCGCGAAGGTCCGCGATGCCCTGGATCTTACCGTCCTTGACCAGTTCGGCAATCTTGATGGCCAGGTTGTCCGGGTTGGCCTGGTAGGGAAGCTCGGTCACCACAAGGCACGTACGTCCCTGGAGTTCCTCAACATTAACCACGGCACGCATGGTGATGGAGCCACGGCCTGTGCGATAAGCATCTTCAATGCCCTTGTGGCCAAGGATGGTGGCACCCGTAGGGAAATCGGGTCCCTTGATGCGCAGCAGCAGTGCTTCGAGGAGCTCTTCGCGCGTGGCTGTGGGGTTATCAAGCGCCCACTGCACGCCTTCTGCAACTTCGCGAAGGTTGTGCGGCGGAATGTTGGTGGCCATGCCGACGGCGATACCTGAGGAGCCGTTGACCAGCAGGTTGGGAAAACGCGCCGGCAGGATGGTTGGTTCCTGGTTCTTGCCGTCGTAGTTGTCCTGGAAGTCGACGGTTTCCTCGTCGATGTCGCGGACCATTTCCATGGCCAGCTGGGCCATCTTGGTTTCGGTGTAACGGGGTGCGGCCGCGCCGTCGTTACCGGGCGAACCGAAGTTGCCCTGGCCCAGTGCCAGCGGGTAGCGCATGGTCCAGTCCTGGATCAAGCGGACCAAAGCGTCGTAGATCGCCATGTCGCCGTGAGGGTGGTAGGTGCCCATGACGTCGCCCACAACGCGGGCGCACTTGTTGAACGAGCGGTCGGGGCGGTATCCGCCGTCGAACATTGCGTACAGAACGCGGCGGTGCACCGGCTTGAGACCGTCGCGGACGTCCGGGAGGGCGCGGCCGACGATCACGGCCATGGCGTAGTCCAGGTAGGAGCGCTGCATTTCCGTCTGCAGGTCCACCTGCTCCACGCGGTCTGTCAGCACATCACCTTCGAGAACAACATCCTCGACGTCGTTCGGTTCCGGGACTTCGGGAGTTTCGTCACTCATAATCTAAGATTTCCGTTTCAGGTATATGTCAGTTCTGGAATATTCAGATGCCCGTGCGGGCCCTAGATATCGAGGAACCTGACGTCCTTGGCGTTCTGCTGGATGAAGTTTCGGCGCGATTCGACGTCCTCGCCCATCAGGACGGAGAAGGTTTGGTCGGCGGCCAGTGCGTCATCCATGGTGACCTGCAACAACGTGCGACGATCCGGGTCCATGGTGGTATCCCACAACTCGGTGTAATCCATCTCGCCGAGGCCCTTGTAGCGCTGGATTCCGTTGTCCTTGGGCAGGCGCTTGTTCATAGCGGCACCCTTACGGATGGTTTCATCGCGTTCGCGGTCGCTGTAGACGTAGTCGTGGGCCGCGTTGGACCACTTAATCCTGTACAGCGGCGGCTGAGCCAGGTACACATAACCGTTCTCGATGAGCGGACGCATGTAGCGGAACAAGAGCGTCATCAACAGGGTGGTGATGTGCTGACCATCGACGTCAGCATCTGCCATCAGGACGATCTTGTGGTAGCGGAGCTTGGCGATGTCGAAGTCCTCACCGATACCCGTACCGAAGGCGGTGATCATGGACTGGACTTCGGCGTTGCCCAGGGCCTTGTCCAGGCGGGCACGCTCAACATTCAGGATCTTGCCGCGGAGGGGCAGGATGGCCTGGGTCTCCGGGTTACGGCCACGCTTGGCTGAGCCGCCTGCGGAGTCACCCTCCACGAGGTAGACCTCGCAGCGCGAGGGATCCTTCGAGGAGCAGTCGGAGAGCTTGCCAGGCATGCCGAAGGACTCCAGCGGGCTCTTCCGGCGGGCATTATCGCGGGCCTTACGCGCGGCCATGCGTGCTTGGGCAGCGGAAATGGCCTTGCGGATAACATCGCGGGCGGGGCCGGGATTCCGTTCCAGCCAGTCACCCAGCTGGTCCGTGACAACGCGCTGGACGAAGCCCTTGACCTCGGAATTACCCAGCTTGGTCTTGGTCTGGCCTTCGAACTGCGGCTCGGAAAGCTTCACAGAGATGACGGCAGTCAAACCTTCGCGGATGTCATCGCCGGTGAGGTTGTCTTCCTTCTCCTTGATGATGCTCTTCTCCCGCGCGTAGCGGTTGATGAGAGAGGTCATCGCGGCGCGGAAGCCTTCTTCGTGCGTTCCACCCTCATGGGTGTTGATTGTGTTTGCGTACGTGTGGACGCTTTCCGAGTAAGCAGTGGTCCACTGCATGGCAACCTCGACGGCGATGTGCCGCTCAGTGTCCTCGGTTTCGAAAGCGATGACGTCCTCGTGGACGATTTCAACCTTCTTGCTCGAGTTCAGGTGCTTGACGTAGTCCAGCAAGCCGTCCGGGTACTGGTACACCACAGTGCGGTGCTCGGCGGCTACTTCGCCCTCGGTTGCCACAGCGTCCAGGTCGAGGTCGTCGTCGCCGTCGCGGTTTACCGGCCGCTCATCCGTCAGCGTGATCCGGAGGCCCTTGTTGAGGAAGGCCATCTGCTGGAAACGTGCACGGAGCGTCTCGAAGTCGAACTCCGTGGACTCAAAGATGGTGCCGTCAGGGTAGAACGTTTGGGACGTCCCGGTAACGTCGGTGGCCTCGCCTTTGACGAGTTCACCTTGCGGCTTGCCGCCGTCGGCGAAGGTCATCCGCCAAACGTGGCCCTGCCGACGAACTTCGGTGTCCACCCGGCGGGACAAGGCGTTAACTACCGAGATACCCACGCCGTGGAGGCCACCGGATACGGCGTACCCGCCGCCGCCGAACTTACCGCCGGCGTGCAGGATGGTCATGACCACTTCAACCGTGGGCTTGCCTTCGGTTGGGTGAATGTCCACGGGTATACCGCGGCCGTCGTCCACAACGCGGACGCCGCCATCAGCACGGAGCGTAACTTCAATGTGGCTGCAGTAGCCGGCCAAAGCCTCGTCAACAGAGTTGTCCACCACTTCGTAGACCAGGTGGTGCAAGCCGCGGGGACCGGTTGAGCCGATGTACATGCCGGGGCGTTTGCGCACGGCTTCGAGGCCCTCCAGCACGGTGATGTCGCTGGCACCGTACTCCCTGGGCGCCTCCGCGGGCGTGTCAGGCTTGGGAACAGTCTCCTCTTCGGGCTCTACTGCCAAGGTCTCTGCATTGTCGTTAGCCACAGGCGCTTTCGACTCCTCTGTACTCGATGTCGGCCGTTCCCGGAGCTGCCCACGGCGAACCGCAGCGGCCAACGGGCACGTGACTGATTGCGCCGATTACTACGACGACAGGGGCCCCCGATGCCACAAGAGTGGATTCAGGTCCAGACGACGTTTCACCGGCGCTCAGTGATCTACGCCAATTCTATCGTGGAAACGCTCGAATCCTTGCAAATACGGGGGCAGCCGACAGCTGAATATGCCCATGGGAGACCGCTGGCCCTATCTGGAATGGCCCTGTGGAGGTCCCGACGGGGGCCTATACGACTCGGGGGCGTTGAAACGCCCTGCACGCCGTTTAGCCGTAAGTGTCCCTGGGTCCACGACCGTTAACGCTGCGTCCACCTTTTCGCCAACTTGGAGCCGAGGGCCCCAACACGTGAATGCTGGTGACCACTCCTTCGCCCAGTTCATTGCGAAACATCTCCAGAAGACTCGTGCTCAACAGCCGAAGCTGAGTGGCCCAAGCCGTGGAGTCACAGCGGACATGCAGCGTGGTGTCAGTGAAACTCTCCGGAGTGCAGTGGGAGGAGATGTCCGGTCCCACCAGAGTTTCCCATTCCGCCATAACCGAACCGACGGCCACGGGGGACGTCCAACCGCGCTCGGCGACCAAGCGGCCAACCACTTTTCCAAGCCCCAAGGGATCCCGGCCGCTGCCGTGGAATTGGGCGAAACCCCTGGTATCCCGAAGCCCTTGGCGTTTTGGAGCAGATCCGGGCCTGGGCGCGCGCTGCCGAACTTCCCCACGGGCCGCTGCGGCCTCGCGCATGCGGTTCAGAGCCGCCTGGGCAGCATCGATCTCATCCGGCTCGCGGCCGGGTTGTAGTCCGTCGCGGCTATCCTTCGCCATCGATGCCTCCCGGAACAACGGTTACGCGCCGTCCGGCCAGCTCCTCGGGGATATCGGCATCGACGGCGGCAGTCACCAGCACTTGCTCGGCACCGGCGACTATTGCAGCCAGTTTACGCCGACGATGGACATCCAGTTCGGCGAAAACGTCGTCCAGGATCAGGATCGGAGCGGTGCCACCGGTGCGGGCGTCATCCAACATCACATAGTAGGAAGCCAAGCGCAAGGACAGGCACATTGACCACGTTTCACCGTGTGACGCGTACCCCTTGGCCGGGGCCTGCCCCAGAACGAGTTCCAGTTCGTCGCGGTGCGGACCTACCAAGGAGATACCGCGTTCCAGTTCCCTTTTCCGCGATGCTGCGAAGGCCTGAACGTAGCGCTCAGTGAGTTCGTCAACGGACAGCAGCCGGAGGTCGTCAACCGACGGCGAAGGTTCCGTTCCGTGATCGGTCGGACCGCCGTCGTCGTCAAGTACGCCCTGAATGGTTGAGCGGTAGACAGCGCCGGCGTCCTTGGAAGCGTCAGTAAGTTGCGTGTAAGCGCTGTTCAGGTGGGGACGCAACCGCTCCACAAGTTCCAAGCGGGCATGCAGGAGTTCTGCGCCGGCGCGGGCCATGTGCTGGTCCCAGACATCCAGGGTTGCCTCGTGCCCGGCGGTGAACTTGCCGGTACGTGCGGATTTCAGCAAAGCATTGCGTTGCTTCAATACGCGGTCGTAGTCGCTGCGTGTTGCGGCGTGCCGCGGAACCAGACTCACCAGCAGTTCGTCCAGGAAGCGACGTCGGTTCGAAGGATCACCCTTGACCAGAGCCAAGTCCTCGGGCGCGAACAACACCGTTTGGCAGATTCCCAGTATGTCCCGTGCCCGGACAGGGTTGCTGCGGTTGATGCGTCCCCGGTTTGCACGGCCGGCATTGATCTCAAGCTCTATGACCGTTGACTGCTCTCCACGGACCAACTTGGCCCGGATCAAAGCGCGCTCCGTACCGAAACGAAGCAGCGGAGCGTCCGTGCTGACCCGGTGGGAGCTCAGCGTGGCCAGATACCCGATGGCTTCCATCAGGTTGGTCTTGCCGATTCCGTTTGAACCCACCAAGACCGTCACACCGGGGCCGAGTTTCAGGTCGACCTGTGCGTAGCTTCGGAAATCCGTCAGCGAAAGATGTTCTAGGTACACGCCGTTTGCAGGACTCCTGCGGCCTAGTTGGCCGGACGGGTGGCGTGTCCGCCGAACTGGTGGCGCAGGGCGGAAACCATTTTCATGGCCGGAGAATTATCTTCGCGGGAGGCAAAGCGGGCAAAGAGCGCAGCCGTGATTGCAGGGGCGGGCACTGCGTTGGCTATTGCCTCTTCCACGGTCCAACGTCCTTCGCCGGAGTCCTCAACGTAGTCATCGATCGAGGCCAGACCCGGATCTTCGTCGAGTGCCTTGACCATGAGGTCCAGGAGCCAGGACCGGACAACCGTGCCCTTTTGCCATGCACGGAAAGTCCCGGGAAGGTCCTTCACGATATCTTTTGCCGCTAGCAATTCGTAGCCCTCGGCGTATGCCTGCATGAGGCCGTACTCGATACCGTTGTGAACCATCTTGGCGTAGTGGCCCGCACCAACGCCGCCCACGTGGACGAAACTGTCAGCTCGTTCACCTTCGGGGCGGAGAGCGTCGAAAACGGGCATGGCGAGTTCGATGTCTTCGTCGGCACCGCCTGCCATCAGGCCGTAACCGTTCTGCAGGCCCCAGACACCGCCGGAGACACCGCAATCCGCGAAGCGGATGCTTTTCTCGGCAAGTGCAGCAGCGTGCTTTTGGTCTTCCGTGAAACGCGAGTTGCCGCCGTCGATCACCATGTCACCGGGGCTGAGCTTTTCGCCGAGTTCCGTCACCACCGCATCAGTGATGGCGCCGGAGGGAACCATCACCCACACCAACCGCGGAGTGGGCAGTGCAGCGATGAGGTCATCCACCGACGCGACATCCGTGACATCGGGATTGCGGTCAAAACCTGTGACCTCAATGCCGCCGTTCCGCATGCGTTCCCGCATGTTGAAACCCATTTTTCCGAGGCCGATCAGTCCGATGTGCACAGTGTGAACTCTTTTCTGTGAAGGTGGCGGGAGACGGTACGGGCTGGCCCAAGTGGCTTGCATTCGTGATTGTTCCGGGGCTCCGGAACCGCCACGACTGCCAGTTAGTTGGGGAGGCGGACCGGCATCACGAGGTAGCGGTAATCGTCCTGGTCTTCGCCATCCGCTTCGGCCTGGGCTGTGATCATGGCCGGCTTCGGAGCAGTGGTGAAAGAGAAACGAACGTACTTGGTTTCGATCACGCTCAAGCCCTCAACGAGGTAATGCGGGTTGAAGGCAACGGTAATGTCCTCGCCGGAAAGCTGGGCTTCCAACTCCTCGGAAGCCTGTGCGTCCTCGCCTGTACCGGCGTCGAGATTCAGCAGTCCCTGGGTGAAGGCAAGGCGGACCGGAGTGTTTCGCTCGGCCACGAGCGACACTCGGCGAACGGCCTCGACGAGTTCCTGAGTCTGGACTGTTGCGTGGATCGGAGTGGAATCCGGGAAGAGCGAACGGATCTTGGGGTAGTCGCCATCCACCAAGAGTGATGTGGTGGTTCGTCCGCCGCTTTCGAAGCCAATGAGCCGGCTGTCGTCATCAGCAAGTGCCAGGTTGATGTCGCCGCTGCCACCGAGAGTTTTGGCTACTTCGTTCAGGGTCTTGGACTTGACCAGTGCGCTGGTGGAAATGCCCGGAGTGACAGGTTTCCAGGGAACCTCGCGCATGGCGAGCCGGTAGCGGTCCGTGGCAAGGAGTGTGATGAGGTCATCCTCGATCTCCATGCGGACGCCGGTAAGGATCGGCAGGGTGTCATCCTTGCTTGCCGCGATGATCACTTGGGACACGGCCTGGGCGAAAGCGTCGCCCGGCAAGGTTCCGCTGATTGCCGGGAGGGCCGGAAGTGCGGGGTACTCGGACTCAGGCATGGTGGCCAGGTGGAAGCTGCTTCGACGGCACGTCAGGGTGACCTTGCTGCCGTCGGTCTCCACTTCGACAGGCGCCGATGGAAGGCTGCGGCAGATGTCTGCCAACAGGCGTCCGGAAACCAAGATGGTGCCCTCAACAGCGATATCTGCGGGGATTTCCAAACGCGCCGAGGTCTCGTAGTCAAAGCTGGAGAGGCTAACGGTGCCTGCCTCGGCTTTGAGGAGGAGGCCGGAAAGCACAGGTACGGGCGGCCGCGGAGACAACGACCGCGCGGTCCACGTAACGGCTTCTGCCAGGACGTCGCGGTCGACTCTGAACTTCACGGAAGGGTGCCGCCTTTCATTGCTGCTGCCATGTAGTAGCTGCGGATTCCTGCTTGGAAGCCGCTAAATCTTCGCAGTCCGGCACCGGAACCTGCATGGTCCGCACTCAGCGAACTACAAACAGACCCAAGGATGGGAGCGCTGCTGACAGCTTAGCCGGAAGATCTGCGATTAACCCATCCCCGTCGGGCCTGCCCCCTCGTATGTGGACAGTCGCAGGCCGGCTTGGGCCGGGCTGTTGGTCTGCTCTGTTCAGGTCGGGACGTGTGGCAGAACGAGATTGTTATTTGAGGGATTTCAATTTTTTGGGATTCGTAGTGTTAATAACTGCTGTGGAAACTGTGGATAACTCGATCTCACCGCGTCGTTTCGCGGTTAAGCCCTGTTCACGGATTGTGTGTTAACTGGGTTTTAAACAGGGTGTGGATGGGGACAACTCCCTGGGCAGTTTTTAACGATCCACAGATGCCTTAAGGGTTTTAAGCCCATTAACCGAGCTTGTCCCCTTAAGTATCCACAGGCTTATCCACATGCACCTGTTAATAAGGTATGTAGTGGCGGGCCCGGTGTGGATTTCAGGAGTCGCGTTGCTGCTGTTTGATCCGGTTGGTCAGCTCGGTGACCTGGTTGTAAATCACACGGCGCTCCGCCATCAGCTCGCGGATCTTGCGGTCTGCGTGGATCACAGTGGTGTGGTCCCGACCGCCGAGTTCCTGGCCGATCTTCGGCAGGGACATATCTGTCAGCTCGCGGCACAGGTACATGGCGATCTGCCGGGCAGTCACCAGGGTGCGCGTACGGGACTTGCTGCAGAGCTCTTCCATGCTGAGCTTGAAGTAGTCGGCTGTCTGGTCCAAGATCTGCTTTGCCGTGATCTCTTGGGCTCCGTCGTCGGTGATCAGGTCCTTGAGAACCATCTCAGCGAGGGCCACATCCACCGGCTGGCGGTTGAGGCTCGCGAAGGCCGTGACGCGGATCAATGCGCCCTCAAGTTCCCGGATGTTGCTGGAAATCTTGGAGGCGATGTACTCCAGGGCGTCGTCAGGCGCAGAAAGGCCTTCGCTGAGGCCCTTCTTGCGGAGGATCGCGATACGGGTCTCGAGTTCCGGCGGCTGGATGTCCGTCAGCAGGCCCCACTCGAAGCGGGACGTCATGCGGTCCTCGAAGCCGGCGAGCATCTTGGGCGGCTGATCGGAGGTGATGACAACCTGCTTGTTGGCATTGTGCAGGGCGTTGAACGTGTGGAAGAACTCTTCCTGGGTTCGATCCTTGCCCGCCAGGAATTGGATGTCATCGATCAGGAGCACATCCACGTTGCGGTACGTGGTCTTGAAGCTGGTGCCTTCGTCGTCGCGGATCGAGTTGATGAAGTCATTGGTGAACTCTTCCGAGTTCACGTAGCGGACCCGGATGCCACTGTAGAGCCGGCGGGCATAGTGCCCGATTGCGTGCAGCAGGTGGGTCTTACCCAATCCTGAGTCGCCATAGATGAACAGCGGGTTGTATGCCTTTGCCGGAGCTTCAGCTACGGCAACTGCGGCAGCATGCGCAAAGCGGTTCGATGAACCGATCACGAAGGTATCGAAGATGTACTTCGGGTTCAGTCGGCCGAACTCATGCGAGGTGCTGGGCGGCGTGGGCTGCGGCTTCGGTTCTGCGAAGTCAGAGACTGAGGAAAGCTCGACGGCGGGTTCCGGCTCTGCGTGGACGGGCACCAGATCGGTGTCCACGTCGATTGCGCAGCGAATGTCGTCCGAGAAGACGTTGCGGAGGGCATCGTCCAGGGCGTCCTTGACCTGCGTCTGGAGGACTTCGCGGGTGAGTTCGTTGGGAACAGCCACCAGAAGTGTTGAACCGATAAGGCCCTGCGCTTGGGCGAGGATGACGAAACCGCGCTGACGGGGTGAAACCCGGTCGTCCTGTTCCATGAGGCTCAGCACCCTGCGCCAGGAACTTCCGACAGTGTTGGCGTGGTTGGCTTCGTCTACTGTCATCAATCAGTTCCTAAATACTTGCTTGCCGGCGTTGCTGGCAGCCGAAGTGTCTCCGGCGGCGCTGTTCTGGGCGATAATCCACAGAGTTATACACAGCGGGTGGACAATGGGCTACTGAGCCACTCTAGGGGATGAAATCGCTAGAAGATAGCTGGGAAGTTGCCTGTGGATAATTACACCGTTGTGGTTCGTGAAACCCGCATGTGAGCCACTTCATCCACAGGCTGGAAACCACGGTTGGGCACAGCTGTGGATAGCTCCGCGGCAGGCTCCCGGTTTGACTGTGGGTGCCTTTTTGCCCTAACGTTGTGAAGTCCTTTGTGTCCGCTTTTGAGATCAGTTGTAACTCCGTACGTTCACCGTGCGGGAGGCAACGGCGGCAGGCACATACAAAACTTAGCGTCGGCCAGTTCTTCCCCTTTTTTGATCGGGTGGGCGCACCTTTGATCCACTGGAGTAACTAACGTGAGCAAGCGGACTTTTCAGCCGAATAACCGCCGTCGGGCCAAGAAGCACGGCTTCCGCCTTCGTATGCGCACCCGTGCCGGCCGCGCCATCCTGGCTGCCCGTCGCGGCAAGGGCCGCGTCGAACTGTCGGCGTAAATAACTGACTTGTCGGTCAGGGTCTTTTTGCGGGTTCGACGGTGCTAGCCACCCCTAACCGTCTGCGGACGTCTACCGACTTTTCAACAACTGTACGTTCCGGCGTCCGCAATGGACGCCGGAACTTAGTGTTATATACGGCCTCTATCGGGGCCGGGGAGCCGAGTCGAATCGGTTTCATTGTCTCCAAAGCCGTCGGGAACGCCGTGACCAGGAACCTCGTTAAGAGGAGACTGAGAGAAGCAGGCGCACTGTCCTTGCACACGCACGGAACGGGTCTGGCGGTAGTAGTCCGGGCGCTGCCCGCAGCTGCAACAGCCAGCTGGGAGCAGTTGCTCTCGGACTACAACGCCGCACTGGCAGTGACGACGAAGCGATTGGGTGGCTCAGCTCCACGCAACGCTTCGACCGAACACAACGGCACCACTACGGAAGGGACACCGCGTGCATGACATAAGCACCGCCGTCGTTCCTTCCTCAAGCGACCCCTCCGGGAAGGTTCCGCATCGGAGTCTTCCGGCGGTGGTAGGCACGTTCCTCTGGGAGCTGCCCCGCAACATTCTCATTCTCCTGCTGAAGGCGTACCGTAAGGTCGTCTCGCCCCTGTACGGCCAGGTTTGCCGTTTCTTTCCCTCCTGCTCGGCCTACGCCTTGGAAGCAGTGACGGTGCATGGCGCCGTGAAGGGTAGCTGGCTCGCAGCCAAAAGGCTCGCCAAATGTCACCCTTGGAACGCCGGCGGAGTGGACCACGTCCCCGCCGGCCATCGTCATTGGCCTGAAGGCCGGACGCCCACAATTGTTGTACTGAACAATCCGGACCAGTTCCTGGCTGCTCAGGCTGATGAAGAAGGCCGCTCGGCGGCCTAACGAATAGGGATATCGTATGGACTTCTTTGAAACAATCATGTTTCCGTTCAAGTGGCTGGTGTCAATCATCATGGTTGGCTTCCACGAGGGACTGAGCTTCATTGGCCTGCCCGCCGCGAACGGCTGGACGTGGACTCTGTCCATCATTGGCCTCGTGTTGGTGATCCGTGCCGCCCTGATTCCTGTCTTCGTCAAGCAGATCAAAGCGCAGCGCGGCATGCAGCTGCTGCAGCCGGACCTGAAGAAGCTGCAGACCAAGTACAAGGGCAAGACCGATCAGCTGTCCCGCCAGGCCATGGCGCAGGAACAGATGGCGCTGTACAAGAAGCACGGCACCAACCCGTTCTCGGCGTGTTTGCCCATGCTGATCCAGATGCCGTTCTTCTTCGCGCTGTTCCAGGTGCTGTCCGGTATTTCGACGAATGCCAAGCAGGGCCAGGGCGTTGGCGCCATGAGCCACGAACAGGTAGTCCAGTTCGATTCGTCCAGCATCTTTGGTGCTCCGCTGTCCGCTTCGTTGCTTCACGGCGACCCCAGTGGCGGCAACAGTGCTGTGGCTGTCTGGGTTCTGAGTATCGTCATGATCATTGCCATGACGGCCTCGCAGTTCATCACCCAGAAGCAGATCATGGCCAAGAACATGTCCGAAGAGGCCATGGCCAGCCCGTTCATGCGACAGCAGAAGATGATGCTCTACATCCTGCCGCTCGTGTTCGGTATTGGTGGCATCAACTTCCCCATCGGTGTCCTCATCTACTGGACCACCACCAACCTCTGGACCATGGGCCAGCAGTTCTTCGTTATCCGCCGTATGCCGACGCCGGGATCCCCCGCAGCCAAGGCGCTTGAAGAGCGCCGCGCCGCAAAGGGCCTGCCGCCGCTGCTGGGTGGAAAGAAAAACGCCGCTGCGGACGCTGCCGCTGAAGCCGAAGCTGCTGCTGCAGCAGCCGCCGAAATCAGGGCCCAGCGCGTCCAGCCACAACGTAAGAACAGGAAGAAGAAGTAATGTCTGCCGAGAGCACTGAAGAAGTTATCACCGCTGTGACTGAAGACCAGGAAGATTCCCAGGAAGAGACGCAGTCCAAGACGGCCAGCCGCTTGGAGGAGGAAGGCGACATTGCCGCCGACTACCTCGAAGAGCTCCTGGACATCGCTGACATCGACGGCGACATCGACATTGAGGTCCGTAACGGACGCACGTACATCTCCATCGGTGCGGATGAAGAATCAGCAGCGTTGGACAGCCTCGTAGGCCGCGACGGAGAAGTCCTGGAAGCCTTGCAGGAACTGGCCCGTCTCTCGGTCCTTTCCGCCACCGAAAGCCGTTCACGCCTGGTCCTGGACATCAACGGCTACCGCAAGGAGCGCGCCGGCGTGCTTCAGCAGATCGCCGAGGACGCCGTGGCCAAGGTCAAGGCTGATGGCGGAACAGTTGCCCTTGAGCCGATGAGTGCTTACGAGCGCAAGATCGTCCACGACGCCGTTGCTGATCTCGGATACGTCTCCGAGTCCGAGGGCGAAGGCGCTGGCCGCCACATCGTCGTTTCTGCCGACTAGCAGCTCATGGTTGAAATCACCGCAGCTGAACTGGAAGCGGCAGAGAAGATTTTTGGGGAGCGCTTGGATCTTGCCAAGCGCTATGTGGAGCACCTGGCTACCTCGGGAACTGAGCGCGGGCTTATTGGCCCGCGTGAGATTCCGCGTTTGTGGAGCCGCCACGTCCTGAACTGCGCAGTTATTGAGTCCGCCATCGCCATGGACAGCCATGTTGCCGATGTCGGATCCGGTGCCGGGCTTCCGGGCCTTTGCCTTGCAATTGCCCGCCCGGACCTTGAACTGACCCTGATTGAGCCGTTGGAACGTCGTGTCATCTGGCTCCAAGAAGTGGTGGATGACCTCGGCCTGGACAACGTCACCATCATGAGGACGCGGGCTGAACTCGCAGTCGGAATGGTGGATGCGGATGTAGTGACCGCCCGGGCCGTTTCTGCCCTCTCCAACCTGGCTGGTCTCACCATTCCTCTCCTGAACGGCCATGGTGAAGTGGTGGCTATCAAGGGACGCAGCGCGGCCGAAGAGATTGAAAAGGCAAAGAAAGTCATCCGCAAACTTGGTGGCGTGGAAACGTCAGTTGTGGTTTGCGGGCAGGAGCTTTTGGAGGAACCCACCACCGTGGTGAGGATCATCGTCAACAAGCCCGGAAAGACGGCGTAGGTCCCGCTCGGTATCCCGCGTGTCGGCGGCTGAGCGGTTAGGCTAGAGAACGGCAGCAAGCGCCGAATGAGAGTGAGAGTGTGACCAGTGGGCAGTAGTGAAACCTCCACGCAGCGAATTCCCCCGTTTATGTCTTTGGGGTCCGCGCGGGCCATGGCTACACCCTCTGCATCCCTTCAATCTGCAATAGTTCGTACGGATTCGGTTGATAATGCCGTTTCACGTGAAACCGTCTCAGATGGAGTGCGTAACGTCATGGATTCCATCGATGATTCCAGCCCCATCGCCCGTCAGTTGGCTAACGAAACTCGTCGGCGCGAACGATTGATCGGCAGGGAACTGCCCAAGCCGGACAAGACCCGCATCTTCACCGTATCCAACCAAAAGGGCGGCGTAGGTAAGACCACCACCACGGTGAATATCGCTGCGGCCTTGGCATCTGCCGGCCTCAACGTGTTGGTCATAGACATCGACCCCCAAGGCAATGCCTCCACGGCGTTGGGCATTGAGCACCACGCTGACGTAGACAGCATTTACGATGTGCTGATCAACGATCTTCCGCTCAAGGAAGTTGTGGCTCCGTGCCCTGACATTCCCAACCTCATCTGCGCGCCTGCAACCATTCACCTCGCCGGTGCCGAGATTGAGCTTGTTTCTCTTGTCGCCCGCGAACAGCGGCTCCGCCGTGCCATAGACGTCTACGCCAAGGAGCGTGAGAAGAACGGTGAAGGGCGCCTGGACTTCATCTTCATCGACTGCCCACCCAGCCTTGGGCTGCTCACAGTCAACGCGTTCTGCGCCGCCAGCGAGGTCCTCATTCCCATTCAATGCGAGTACTACGCACTTGAAGGCCTGAGCCAATTGCTCAAAAACATCGAGATGATTCAGAAGCACCTCAATGCCGATCTGGTTGTCTCCACCATTCTTCTGACCATGTACGATGGCCGCACAAACCTGGCCGCGCAGGTTGCCTCCGAGGTGCGCCAGCACTTCCCCGAGCAGGTTCTGGGTGCGGTGGTTCCGCGATCGGTACGAATCTCTGAAGCTCCCAGCTATCAGCAGACAGTCATGACGTACGATCCGTCTTCCAGCGGCGCGCTTTCCTACATGGAAGCCGCAGCCGAAATAGCTGAACGCTAGAATTCTTGAAACACAGCAACAGCTTGGGCCGATCCGTGCTCGGCTATTCCATCGGAGGGATGAATCAATGAGCGAAAAGCGAAGGGGCCTCGGCAGGGGTCTTGGGGCTCTCATTCCTAGCTCGGCCGCGGCCCAGGGAAACGGTGCCGCACCATCCCGTCCCGTGGATCTGTTCTTCCCCGAAGCGCGGAAGACAGCGGAGCCGACAGTTGAGACCTCTCTCGAAGATTCGGGCGCTGCAGATTCCAAGCCAGCTGCAGCAAAGACGTCTACATCATTAGGCGGTGCCGCAGAGGGCGCTGCAGCCGCGAAGTCCCGGAGCAAGACCTCGGCTGCCAGGTCCTCCAACGCCGGGACATCCACACCCCCGAAATCTGCTTCCAAGCCGGCCGCTTCGCGTGCTGCTGCCGCTAAGGATTCTGCCGACTCGAAAGGGTCGACGGCGGCTGCCGCGCCTGCGTCTTCCCACTCGGCTCCAGACGTCGAGTTGGTGGAGGTCCCCGGAGCCCGGTTTGCCGAGATCCCCGTCGGCGACATCCATCCGAACCGCAAACAACCTCGTTCGGTCTTCGATGAAGACGACATGGCTGAGCTTGTGCACTCTGTACGCGAAATCGGCGTGCTCCAGCCAATTGTTGTGCGTACTTCAACCGAAAAGGGTGGAGAACCGTACGAGTTGGTCATGGGTGAGCGTCGTTGGCGTGCAGTCCAGGCCGCGGGACTCGAAACAATCCCTGCGATTGTTCGTGATACCACCGACGATGACCTTCTTCGCGATGCTCTTCTGGAAAACCTTCACCGTAGCCAGCTGAATCCCTTGGAAGAAGCAGCGGCCTATCAGCAGCTCTTGGAGGACTTCGGAACCACGCACGAGCAGTTGGCTGACCGAATTGGTCGCTCCCGTCCGCAGGTTTCCAACACTCTGCGACTGCTCAAGCTCCCGCCCTTGGTTCAGCGGCGCGTTGCCGCCGGAGTTCTGTCCGCTGGGCACGCACGTGCTCTGCTCGCACTCCCGGACGCTGCGGCGATGGAACGTATGGCCCAGAAGAT
Source organism: Arthrobacter sp. GW822-FHT05G07 (assembly GCF_058799755.1). Taxonomy (NCBI): domain Bacteria; kingdom Bacillati; phylum Actinomycetota; class Actinomycetes; order Micrococcales; family Micrococcaceae; genus Arthrobacter; species Arthrobacter sp. GW822-FHT05G07. Next base: position 156,476 of record NZ_JBXALT010000006.1, read on the forward strand.
CGTGGCGGAGGGCATGTCAGTCCGAGCTACCGAGGAATCAGTTGCTCTGTACCAAGATCCCACCACGCCCGCTAAGAGCAGCATCCCCAAGCCCAACGCTCGGCACGAACGCCTGGATTACCTGGCCTCGTCACTCTCGGACCGTTTGGATACGAACGTGAAGATCACCTTGGGTGCGCGTAAAGGTCGCGTGAGTATAGAGTTCGCCAGCGTTGAGGATCTCAACCGCATCATGGATGTCTTAGGCCCTGGCGCAGAAGACTAGAGGCAGATACTGACGGATGGGGCTCACACTTGGTGTGGGCCCCATTTATTTTGTTGCTTAGCCCGCATGCAGTGCTTGGTTTCGGCCGTTTTGACGTTCTATGATGCCTGCCTGTCATGTTTCACGTGAAACGGGATCTATCTGGCTGTTATCTGCCGGAAGGGGTGGGTATACATGAGGCTCACCTGCCCTTACATGTTGCTAGGGCCGTTGGCTTTGAGGCGGGACTTGTCCGACTAGAATCTGTTAGCCGCGTGCGTCCAGGTGAGAGTGTCTGCCTACCGGGACTGTCGTCGGAAGGACGCGCCGCCAACACTAGCGAAGGTTGATGCTCTAGGCTTTTACCCTGCGCACGCTCCCCCTAGTTCTAGTTGTTGCGTTGGAAGTCCGATCGGGTGCCATCCGGGCGCACGGTGGGCCCTCAGGTGCTGATTCATTATTGGGTGCGTATCTCTTGCTTCACTGGATTACGCACCCTCTGGAGGGTCAGCGGGGATTGATGCCAGGGACTAACGTCGGGGGATGGCTCCGAACCCCTCCCCCGCAATGGCGGCGTTTCTTGCAGATCGGATATGTCCCGGGGCGTGTTTCACGTGAAACACGGCATCAAGTAGGACCTCGTGCCGCGATCGGTTCGTTTGAGATCGATCGGCTCCGATGAGAATACAGCAGACGTGACAAGTGGGCCTTCGGAGGCTTCTGGTGTTTAGCGCCGTCTACGCACGGTAGCTTGGATTCTTGGACCTGATGCCTTCAGTCTGCTGGCACTTGGATGTCTCCATTCGCGCTCATAGGCACGCGAGGGACTGCCTCGGTGCGTTCGAATTCGAGGAATATGGGCGTTCGTCCCCTAGGTCAGACGTGGGCGTGCGCGAGTGTTCAAGATTCCACGGCAAATCGGCGCATTCTCCGTGGCGAACAGGCGCTGAACCTGGGAATGTGTAGTGTCAACGGCCTGTAGCGGACCTTATCCGCCCCGTGAGGTGAGTTGAGCCGCTGCTAAGCCTGCTGAGAGCATCAGGATGAAATGCTGGCACGTACGGTAGGCGGAGTGGTCCTAGCGGGCTAGACGGGTCATAACGGCCCACGTAAAGCCCGGCCGTCCCGCGGTTCGCTTGCCGTTTCTGTTTCACGTGAAACAGTACGCCCGGAGCACTGCTCGTCGGTGATACCGCTTTTGCTAACTCCTATTGCTCAATGGGTCCTGAGTGTCGGGGCGTTGCAGGGGGCAGTTGGGCCTATGCATGTATCCGGTGGTGCTACGCCATGGTGATAAGGGGGGCCCCGGCAGTTTCACGTGAAACATTGCTGAATCGTGGGCCGGAAAACGGAACCTACCGAGTGTCCAGATGGGGAATGAAACCTCTTGTGTCGGAAGACAGATACTCTCAAACGCATTGATGTGGTGCACTGCGAGGTTCTGACTTATTGGTGACCTCGCAGGAGGGCAGGGCTACTCCAGTAATCGCCGCTGGATCAGACCCACTCAGCGTGCGAGGCGACTCATGATTGGGCACCATGGAGCAGACACTAAAGTCTTCATCCCGTGCTTTACCAGGGAGGCTTGGTTCAATGCCGGAGTGCTTAGGCTGCCACAGATGTTCCAGGGCACGAACCGCCCGGAAATCCCGCGATTGACCGATCACCATCTGGATTGCCCTTGAGCCGATGGGCGATGCCTCGGATGGTCGGCATGGGCCCTGTCACTGACTACTGCTTGTTGGGCGGCAACTGTTTGGGCGTCTCGAATAGATTACGCATGGATGGCCGGAATGTACGGCTCCCGGAGCTACTACGCAGGCTTCTAGCCTTCGTGCCCCCTAGGGCCAGGCTGCCAAGGTGTCCTGCTAAACCCTTCTAGTCCTCGCCGAGGTAAGACAATATCGTCGGATGCGTCAGCGAATGCATCCGAAGTTCTCGTCGTGCCGGTGCCTGTGAGGACTCACGACGAACCGGTGGTTTGTATTGTGCTGCAACTGAGACCACATCTTGTCATTCCATGGTCACGGTGGCCATCGGGCGTTGTGTCTAATCGTGTCCTGTACAGCGCGGCGGCATCAGGACTTCGCTAATGCGGTCCATCTATGGCCTCTGTGAGTTGCTGGGGGTAGGGACAGAGGTAGTCGATGCATCATCGAGGGCTAACGAATGTTGCATGTATCTCGAACATGATTCTCCGTTGCTCCTGAGCTCCGCGCTGCGGTGCCTTCCACATCGGGCTAACGCGGGCCATGACGGCATTTCATGAAGTCATGAATGTCCCTTCTCGAGGGCGCTGGGCCACAGTGATGACACCCTGGGCGTCCTCAAGTTGCCACGCTAGTTGAGCGACTGCGACGAACTACAACCGGTACGCTCACGCCGACGGCTGGTCCTCTGCAGAGATGAGGTGGTGCAGTCCATCTCTCAGCGTGTGGTCGCCTGGTCCGGAAGTGCTATGCAGCGGTCGACCATAGGTGGGCGGCGGACCACGGCCGTGCTCAGAGCAGTTGTGCCGTTGTCAATTGGTCGGATGTTGCTAGGTCCCACATTGTGGCTATCAAACTCTCAATGACCTAGAACTCCCGTGGTCACTCTGTGAGGTGCCGTTTTCCTGACGTGCGTCTCGCCAAGTTCGCCGGTGGCATGTGGTTTCGGCGTGGCCGCTGTCCAGTGTTTCACGTGAAACAGAGCAACGGGGCACGCTGCCTCCCGTTTGACGGAGCTTCGCAGGCGCCCATTTAAGCAGTGGTTAAACCGTGGATACGGCGGTGGATATCCCTGTGGAAAACTCTGGGGATAAGTCTGTTGATCCGAAGCCTGCCCGATCTCATGGAATCAGTTCTGCCGACGTCCCAAGTCGGGTTAACGTGCCTCCAATGGAACCAGAGCCCGACATTGGCTGAAGCCAGGATGTCCACCCCCCCACTGCCTACTGTGAGTATGCGCATATTGCCCAATTTTCATTGATTTGGCGGCAATTCAATGTGGCCAAGCCCTTGTTCCACAACAAGGATCGAGAACCATCCTGACTTCAGTGAAGTGAAAGTCTGCATGGGCTTCCGTCGCCGCCAAGGGAGGGTATGTGGGCAATCTCATGAGCAGTGGATAAGCCTGTGGATAACACTGTGCACAAGTCTGTGGATGGTGTCGGCGTAGGCCGACTCTTTGCTCTCTAGTCGCCCCTGATCACGGCAGTTTAGATCGGCACCATGTGGGAAAATTCGCAAGCGCGATTGTTGGTGCTTGATGAGGGTATGGATAGTCGGACAGAAGATTGGACTTCAGTGCGACGCACTAAGCCCCTATGATCGTCTTCATTGGCCGGACGCGTGCGCATCACACTCCCGGTGTACACAGTTGCTTCCACTATCAAGGGATATTCATCGGATGTATCAGGTCAGCGCCGCTGACATCCCCTTCACCTCATACGTCGGCGCAGACGTTCTCCCCCTGCGCTTGGTACCCCGGTGGCGAGACAAGGACAAGACAAGCAGTCGTGGCTAGTGCGGGGGCGCATTGGAGGAACCGCCGGATGGGTCTGCGAACTGTAGCCACCGTCTCCCCAAGCGCTCCTTGCAGGATGGTGCCGCCGGCTTCTCCGACCTACGTCAACGGCGTCGTAGTTCGCATGCAGGGCACTCACGTACGACGACGGCCTCGTCGTTCCCATGCCGGCTTTTGTGCGGGGCATCTCGTTAGGGCTGGCCGGACGTCGTGCGCCAAGAGCCTGGTGACGTACGCGCTGCAGTCATGGAGTGCCCCCAAGGATGGGGGAAGGAGCTGCAGTGAAGGGATGGTCTGGTTTGAGGCCTAAGCCTCGGTTGGTGGGTCCTTTCGTGAGCTCATCCTGTTTCACGTGAAACATGTTCGTTCCGCTACGTCCCCTAGCCTGAGGACTTGGTCTTGGACCCATTGGGCGCACGATTGCCACTCGCCCCGATGAAAAGGCAGACATTGGAAAGAGATCGCCCGCACTCTGACTCGTCTCTTGTCGATCCACAGGCGTGGTCGCGTGGTTGAGCGCCCGTGCGTTCGTGCGCCGGTTCGCCCGTGTTCCGGGTAGCGATGCGGCCGCGCCCGTACGAACCTGCGGGCCCGAGCGTCTTCAGCGCGGGTTCCTGACGTGGAAACGGGCTCACCCCTACAGCTATCTCTTGGCGGGCCTGCAACTTAGTTCACGCGCACGCGGCCGAACACTACGGCGTAGTCCTTCGCACAGCAGAGAAGCCACCGGGTGCCCTTCAATCAGGGCCACGCAGACTCTTCAGGGTCAGTTCTTCGTAGTCCGTTCGAGGGCGTTTTGGCCCGTGCAAGATTCAGGATGTGGTGCGGAAGCGTGTTTCACGTGAAACATGTGCCAGTCGGGCCGGTGATGATGCTCGGGCATCGCGTGAGTCATGTGGGAATCGGAACGTGGCGGTGGCGGCCCCGGATCCCGGACCCCTGGTTTCGGACTATTCATGTGTGAGTCGGTACTGCAATTGCGGACCCAAATCGCGTGAACGTCGTAGCTCAGGGCTGAGAGGGTCTGAATGGTGTTTCACGTGAAACGTAGGCCATGGAACCGGCGGACAAAGCGAACCTGTTGGCTGAGCTAGCCCGATAGAACTGCGCACTAGGGCGAATCGCGCGCGGAATCACCAAGCTTTGGACGACGATGCGCGGATACCGACTCTGATTGTAACTAGCGAGACGGTATTCACCTTGTCTGCTTCTTTCGCCCTGGCAGGAGTGGTTTCACCGGCTGGCGACCGACACGGAGGTTACTGAAACCGTCTACAAGTAGATGAGTCCTCATGAGCGCAGACACCCTCTCAGGGCGAAAGGACTTGTGCTTGAGCGAGTTCAGCATGGGCACGCTGCTATTGCCCTGCACAGGAAGATTGGGGCGTTCTGCGGAGAACGAGAGCGCTCGGCCGCTGCATGGATCCGGGTCCTAGAAGCCCTTCCAGGACCCCAAAAGTCCATAGCAAGAGGAAAATGGGTCTCAATGAGGTGGAGAGTGTACCGGCCGGAACGATCGGAACCTGGTGGGTAACCTTCATCGAAACGCGCAGTTCTAGAACGGTAACAATATCTGATGCGAGTACCGAGTGATGGTTCCAGCATAAGAATTGGTTCTAGTCAGATTTCTATCGAGACCTACTAGGCATCCTGGCAACCAGTACCTGTTCCGGCGCACGTTCCCTAACGCCCCCCTTAAGCTGAAGAGCGGGCTGTTTCCGGCCCGAATATGTAGCCTTTTCAGCATTGGAAGCATTGGAAGCATTGGAAGCATTGGAAGCATTGGAAGCATTGGAAGCATCGGAAGCATTGGAAGCATTGGAAGCACTGACTAGTGATGATTGAGAAGAACCGTCAAATAGACAGCTGAGGGTCAACTGCCCCAGGTACTGAATCCGCAGTCGGTATTTGGTGATTTTCCGCGCGCTTCAGATGCTTAACGCTGGTCCAGCCACCTAAGTGACTGGGAAAGTGAATGCTAGGACTAGAGATCTCGGGCAGTGTTTCACGTGAAACCGGCACCCACCACCTTCGAAGCCAAACACAAGCAATTGAAAGCAGGAAGAGGTTCTTTTTTGGACAAGGCGTCCGACCGGGCAAGGAACTACCTCCATCAGCACGGCCAAGGTCCTCCCCAACGTTAATAGGGAGTGGGATGGTTAGCTAGTCGGCGAGACGTGGAAGGACGCAGGGGCAGCAAGATATTCACTCCAGCTGCGGTTACCTCAGCAGACTGCGGCTTCTGTTTGCCGCGTGAGGCCCGTAGCTTGCGGCGGGCAGCCATACAATTTACATCGCCGCGGGCATCCCGATGTGAAAGCGGAGATGCAGCAACGCGGCCCTCGGTTTCGGAGGGCTCACGGCCCTCCCCCCAAAGGAACCGGACGGGCGAGGAACTGGAAGGGACACCGGATGGGCAAGAAGTCAGTCCGGCATGGAACCGGACCGGGGAGCTAGCGCCACTTTAGCCAGTGGCCGGGACAACAAGCGGGGAGAGTTTGAAGGACAGCTTGACGAGCAACGAACAAATGCCCTCAGGGGTGCCCCGGTCTGGCAGAACGGGGAAGCGCCTGAAAGAACGATGATTTCTCCCTACCCCAGGTAGGGAGAACGGCACTGTAAGCTCAGGAGGAAGCCGGGGGGACGCTCAGGAAGAATACGGTACTAATGAGACCGAATCTGTTTGAAATCATTGAAGGAAACAAAAAGCCGGCGACTCCCGCTCCCTGAGGAGCAGCAACCGCCGGCTTTTCGATGTAACTTGGTCTGGAAAACTTAGGACAGGACGTCCGCGAATTCCTTCTCGAAGAACTGCTTCGGCTTGGCGCCGATGACGGTGCTCTTCACTTCTCCCCCGCTGAACAGGTACACGGCCGGGATGGACGTGATGCCGTACTCGGCGGCGATGGCGGGGTTGTCGTCGACGTTGAGCTTCACAACGTCAACCTTTTCGCTGTACTCGACGGAGATCTCGTCGAGGATGGGGCCGAGCTTGCGGCAGGGGCCGCACCACTCTGCCCAGAAGTCCACGATGACCGGCTTCTCGGAAGCCAGGACATCCGTACTGAAGCTTGCGTCAGTTACGTCTTTTGCGTTGCTCATAACTTTTCCCTTCGTATGGTTGCTTGGATGCAGCCTAGGAGTGCAGGTCTGCGAGGTAGTGCTCAACGTCAAGGGCAGCCACACAACCGGAACCCGAGGCCGTAATGGCCTGGCGGTACGTGGGATCAATGACGTCGCCCGCGGCGAAGACACCCTTGATGTTGGTCCGGGAGCTACGGCCTTCCACGGCAATGGTTCCTTCAGGGGTCAGATCAACCTTGCCCTTGATGAGGTCCGTGCGGGGGTCGTTGCCGATGGCCACGAACACGCCGGTGACAGCGAGTTCTGACTCGGTTCCGTCCACGAGGTTCTTCAGCTTGAGACCAGTCACCTTGTCCCCACCGAGAACATCTTCAACGGCCGTGTTCCAGACGAACTTGATCTTCTCGTGGGCCTGGGCACGGTCACCCATGATCTTGGAAGCCTTGAGGGTATCGCGACGGTGGACTACCGTGACGGACTTCGCAAACTTGGTGAGGAACAGTGCTTCCTCCATGGCGGAGTCGCCACCACCGATGACGGCAATGTCCTGATCCTTGAAGAAGAAACCGTCGCAGGTTGCACACCAGCTAACGCCGTGGCCTGAGAGGCGCTTCTCGTTGGCCAAGCCGAGCTCGCGGTAGGCCGAACCTGTGGACAGGATGATGGCCTTCGCCTGAAAGGTCTCCCCCGTTCCGATGGTCACGGTCTTGATGTCGCCGTCGAGGTCCAGCTCGGTAACGTCCTCAAACTGGATCTCGGTGCCGAAGCGGGCCGCCTGCTTCTCGAAGTTCTCCATGAGGTCCGGGCCCATGATGCCTTCCGGGAATCCCGGGTAGTTTTCCACGTCAGTGGTGTTCATCAGTTCGCCACCAGCAGTGACGGAACCGGCAATGAGCAGAGGCTTCATGTTGGCGCGGGCGGTGTAAACGGCGGCTGTATAGCCGGCAGGGCCTGAACCAACGATGATGACGTCACGCACCTGCGATGCGCTGTTTTCTGCAATGCTCACTTGGCGTGAACCTCTTCCTTAGTCGATGCTGCGGCTTTCGGGGCAGCCACCTGACTCAACCCCTGTTGCGTTCCAAATATTCCGTTGGAGTTGGGGACCCTAAAAGCCACCATCATTCAGGGTACCGTCTGCAAGCATGCCGAATCTAAGCGGTGACGCCAACGCAGACAGCAGTAGGGGCCGTTCTGACGAGTCAAAACGGCCCCAACTACTATCTGATGGTGTGTGGCTACTGCACCGTGACCTCAGCGAGACGCAGTCCGAAGCCGAATCGCGTCTTCGGTGCAGCCAGCTTGGGGAGCGCGCTGATGACCACGATGACGTACTGGGTCTGCGTCGGTGCTGCAAGCGGCATGGTCAGTTCCGGGGATGTGAAGCTGTTGGTTCCCACCAGTTTTGCGCCGTCCATCGCAGGACGATCGTTGGTGTAGACGCTGATACTACCGCCGGAACCACCCAGCTGGTTGAGCACAACGGACTTGACCTCGGTGGGTTCCTTGAGCTTGACCACAAGCGGCATATCTTCGAAAAGTCCACCCCAGTTTGCGGAGGCGAATTCCATGTCCGACCAGTAGCTTGCAGCGTTACCGTCAAAGGCCCGGGCAAGGTCCTTGTCATAGGTGGCAGCGAAGGGGAAGTCGCCGAGGCGGCTGATCTCTTCGATTTCCGGCGGCGTGGCAGGTGCCGGAGCTTGCGTGGGCGCGGGCTCCTCAGTTTCCGGAGCCGAGGATTGCGGGGCAGGCGTGCTTTGCGTGGCGGCCGGTGCGCCGCTGGGCAAGAGGCTGCCGAGATTGGTCACCGCCAGGACGAGTCCCACCACCAAAACGGCGGCAAGGAGGCCACCGACGAGCCAGCGCAGTGAACGCGGTTCCTTCTCCGGAGCCTCGTCTTCGTAAACTTCCTCGTCCGCGTAATCGTCCGTAACAGCTGACGACGCCGGGAAGCTGCTGGCCGCCCGATCGTAGCCGGAGTCGCTGCCACGGTTTGTAGCACCGGAACCACCAGCATCTGCGCCTGAGCCGCTAAATCCGTAGTCCTCCTGGGACCACAGGGAAACCTTTGGTTCCGCAGCCGGCTCGCGGTTGGCAGTGTGCGACGAAACCGTCGGCGATGAAACGGCCTGGGTCGGCGGCTGCGATGCAACAGCAGGCGACGCTCCGCCCCCGTTGGCAGAACCAGCGCCGGCAGAACCTGGACCTGCAGTATCAGCGGCGGCAGCACCGGCGTCGTGGTTTTTGGAACCCGCGTGCTTCAGAGCGGCAGCGGCAGCGACCCCCGCTGCTCCGGCGCCGGCAGCGGCAGCAGCCAGCTTGCCCGCGATCCCGCTCTTTTGCGAAGAAGGGCTGGACGAGGGCATGGGCGGTACGTGCGGCGCAGTGCGTGCGGGCGCGGCAGGTTCAGCCTGCTCGCCGTCGGACTCGTACGGGATGGGGTAGCCGTTTTCGTCGTACTGGATGTACTCGGCGTCGTGCTCATCATCCTCGTAAAGACCGTCGTACGTCTCGGGCTCATAGGTGCGCGGCCGGCCAAAAATCTCGCTTCCGAGCGTCTCCGTGAAGAAAGGCTCGATGTAAGGCGGGTTGGTGGCGACCACGAGGTCCAGCAGATCAGCAGCGGTACTGTGGTTGGTGATCAGGTACGTGGTGTTTTCGCTGATTCCCAAGTCCAGGATCTGAACATGGCCCGGCCTCTCCCCGGTGGCCACTTCGCGGGCGCTCTGGGCCACCTGCTCGGCATTTCCGGGACCGGCAACAAGGATGCTCACGGGACGGTTGAGGACCTGGTCCACGCCGTCGAGCACCTGATCTTGGTCATGCGAGGTCAATACATTGGCCGTGACCTTATAGCGGCCGCCAAGTACTGATCCGACGTCGATCGGGTGGGACACGTGTTCCTCCTAGGCTGTCCGGGAGCTGCGGTCCAGCACATGGCTCCCCCGGGTGAACCGGTTGAACCTCTTTTGCAACTACCTATATTCGTTTCTAGCCTAACGGATTGAGGCCCGCCGCCCGTGTTGGCGGCACCGGCTCACTTCCTGTGGCTTCCGCGTGTGGGGAAGTACGGATTCTGTCCGGCGTCGCCTTGGTAGGTGCGTCGACCCGGCAGCGGGACCTGTGGACGGAACCTGCCGCCGCGGGCCGTGCTTGGCGCGTCTTCTTCCGGAAGGTAGGTCTTGGGCTCGTCCGGTGAGCCGCCGGTGGCGGGTTCGGGAGAACGCTGAGGGGCAAGAGCCGGCCCGGCCCTGAAGGAAGCAGCGTCGAACTCGCCCGAGATGCGCGGAATCAAACCGGTATCGTCCGAGACCGTAGCGCGTGCCGGCGTCGTGGGTTCCGCAGGGGCGCCAACGGGCGCGGGGACACCGCGACCCAGACGGCCCATGAGCGGACGCAGGAGGTCGCGAAGTTCGGTGACGTGGAAGACGCGCAGGAGGACCAGGTATGCGAGCAGCATGACAGGCCCGACGACGACGACGGTCACCAAGGCGGCCGGGCGGCTGCTCCATGCGAACCCGTCGGCACGGTAGCTCCCCAGAAGCCACAAAGCCCCTGCACCGGTAAGCGCAGAACCCAGGCCTGCGTAGCCCATGCGGATGTACGAGTTAGCGATGCGCGGCCCGTCGAGGTGACCCAGCAACCGGCGCAGGAACACCACGCTGATCACCACGGACAGAATGTTGCCCAGTGTGTAGAGGATTGCGATCGCGTAGATGATCTGGCCCACGGGAAGGAACTGGATGAAGAATGCGCCCACCACGTAGATCACGGCCAACCACAACTGGACGTACAGGGGCGTGCGGGCGTCCTCGTTGGCGTAGAACACGCGGGACATCATGAAGTTTGCACTCAGGAAGGGTGTGCTCAGCGCGAGGATGGTGAGCGTCTGCGCCAGCATGACGCCGTCCTGCGGTTCGCCACCGGAGAAGAACATTCCCAGCGGACCGGCCAGCGCGAACAGCGCCAAGGCACCGAAAACGGTGGCAACAGCCATAGTGCGGAGGCCGTGGGAAAGGGCGTCCCGCAGCTCGGCTTTGTTGCCGTCCTGCGACGCGCGTGTCATGCGGTTGAAGAGGACGGTAGCCAAGGACAATGCAATGATCGAGTGCGGCAACAGGTAGAGCTGGCTCGCGACCTCCAGGACGGCGTTGCCGGGCAGGACCGCAGCGGCCACTGTATTCCCCGCGTTGCTCAGACGGAGGCGCTCGGCACCGGGAATGGTGGCGATCCGCATGACGTACAGGAACGCCAGTTGTCCGACGGCGGCGGTCGCCAGCGTCCAGACGCTCAGCTTGGCTGCCTGGCCGAGTCCAACGCCGCGCCAGCCGAAGCGCGGACGAAGGCCGAGGCGCAGGCGGAAGACGGGGATAAGGAGAATGGCAGTCTGCGCGACCACACCGAAAGTGGAGAAGCCGGCAATCAGGAACGTCTGGGTGGGCCCCCAGTTGTCCAAGGTGTGGGGGTTGTGAATGTTCTCGCCCAAGATCCAGATGAACATCCCCAGGCCGGCGATGGCCACCAGGTTGTTGAGGATCGGGGCCCACATGGCGGGGCCGAACGCTCCGTGGGCGTTCAACACCTGCGTGAGGAGGGCATAGAGCCCGTAGAAGAAGATCTGCGGCAGGCACCAGAAAGCGAAGGTGACCGCCAAGGCCTTCTGTTGCTCGGAGTAGCCTTGCGTGGTGAGGTCGATGACCAAGGGTGCCGCCAGCGTTACCAGCGCCGTCAACGCCAGAAGCACCAGGACTGCCAGTGTCAGCAGGCGGCTGATGTAGTCCGCGCCTCGGTCGGGGGCCTTGCTGGCCTTGATGATCTGTGGGACCAGAACGGCGTTGAACACGCCGCCGGCAACCAGGAGGAAGATCAGGTTCGGCAGGTTGTTCGCGTTAATGAACGTGTCATTGATCGTGGAGCCCAGGCCGAGGGCGGCGCCGAGCATCCACGTTTTGGCGAAGCCAAGGAACCGGGAAACGAGCGTTCCTGCGGCCATGATGGCGCTGGAACGTGCTTCTCCGGACTGAACGGACTGGGTTGTTTTGGCTTCAGACATCGCCTTTATCGTCCCATGTACCCGGGTCAGAGATGTTCGGGAAGCACTTCCCGTGCCAAATCGGCGATGCGGCGTTCATTCGGGAAGGACAATTTTCGGGCCAGTTCCTGGATGGGAACCCACGCGGCGTCCACGGCTTCCTGGTCCGGATCGTTCTCGATGGTGAGCTCGCCGCCCGTTGCCCGGAGCAGGAAATGGTGCACGGTCTTGTGGACGCGGTGGCCGCTCACGGTGAACCAGTAGTCGATGCTGCCAAGGGGCGCCAGAATGTTGCCCTCGATGCCGGTTTCCTCGGCAATCTCACGAACAGCAGCTTCCTCGTTGTTCTCGCGGCCTTCCGGGTGGCCCTTCGGGAGGCACCACTCAAGCCGGCCACCCCTATTGAGGCGGGCGATAATCGCAACCCGGAGTTCGCCGTCGGACGTGTCTACTACCACGCCACCGGCTGACACTTCCTCAACAGTGGGAAGCGAGGCCTGCACCGGGTGCTGCTGGGCAGGCGCGACGTGCGCGCCGATTGCCGACGGCAACGGTGCGTTTGTCCTCCTGCCAGGAGCGCTCGGGATCGGGTTGGCCATGAGGTCCACTCTAACGACTCTTGCCCCGGAGTGATGACCGGGACATGGCCACAAGATGTACTGCAGGAGATGCTCCGCGGACACATGCCTGATTTCGCATGGAACAGTGGCCCACTGCTGCGCAAAAATCTGCCAAGCTTAAGGAACTATGGCGCACGTATTGGACAGCTCTTCTGTTAACTTCACCATCGATCCGGTGGTGCTCGACCTCGGGCAGCGCTTTGTCGACGCCGGCTTCGAGCTGTCCTTGGTGGGTGGACCCGTGCGCGACCTTTTCCTGGGCAGAACCTCCCCGGACCTCGACTTCACCACCGACGCCACGCCGGACCAGACCATTTCCGTCATCAAGAAGTGGGCGGACAATTTCTGGGAAATCGGCCGCGCCTTCGGCACTATCGGGATGAAGAAGAGCGGTTTCCAGATTGAAATCACCACGTACCGCGCGGAGGCTTACGACCCCGATTCGCGCAAGCCCGTGGTGGCTTTCGGCAGCTCCCTGACCGACGACCTTCTCCGCCGCGACTTCACCATCAACGCCATGGCGCTGCGCCTGCCGAGCCTGGAACTGGTGGATCCCTTCGGCGGTGTTCGCGACCTTCACGCGTCAGAGCTCGCCACACCAGGCGCCCCGGAGGCCTCTTTCTCCGACGATCCCCTGCGCATGATGCGTGCGGCCCGTTTCGCATCGCAGCTCGGCGTGTCGGTTCACGACGACGTCCGGCTGGCCATGTCCCAAATGGCAGACCGCATCAAAATCATTTCGGCCGAGCGCGTCCGTGAAGAGCTGGTCAAGCTTATTAACGGAACCCACCCCCGCGTGGGCATCGACCTCCTGGTGGACACGGGCCTTGCTGAGTTCGTGCTCCCCGAGGTCTCCGCCCTGCGCCTGGAAGCCGACGAGCACCACCGGCACAAAGACGTTTACCAGCACTCCCTTCAGGTCCTTGAGCAGGCCGCTGCACTGGAAACAGGACCTGACGGCCCTGTGCCCGGCCCCGATTTTGTGTTGCGGTTCGCAGCGCTAATGCACGACGTCGGCAAACCGGCTACGCGTCGTTTTGAACCGGGCGGCGCGGTGAGCTTCCGCCACCACGACGTTGTGGGTGCGAAGCTGACCGCCAAGCGCATGAAAGCACTGCGGTTCGACAACGACTCAATCAAAGCCGTTTCACGCCTGGTGGAATTGCACATGCGCTTCTACGGCTACGGCGATGCCGGCTGGAGCGACTCCGCGGTCCGCCGCTACGTCACCGACGCCGGTCCCGTCCTGGAACGCCTTCACCGGCTCACCCGATCCGACGTCACTACGCGTAACCAGCGCAAGGCCGACCGCCTGTCCTTCGCCTACGATGACCTTGAGCAACGTATCTCGGCGCTTCTGGAACAGGAATCACTGGCGGCTGTCCGGCCTGACCTGGATGGTGCGCAGATCATGAGGCTCCTGGGACTCAAACCGGGTCCCGTGGTGGGACGGGCTTACAAGTTCCTTCTGGAAGAGAGAATGGAACACGGTCCGCTGTCCCCCGAGGAAGCCGAGCAGAAACTCTTCGCATGGTGGGAAGCGCAACCCGAGTCCGCCGTCGAGCCTTTGACCGAAACTGAGGAGCCCTCATGAACGCTGCGACTTCACCGCGTCCGCAACTCTGGATCCTTCGCCACGGCGAGACCGAGTGGTCCAAGAGCGGTCAGTACACCGGCCTGACCGACCTCCCCCTCACTGTTGAGGGCGAGCAGCAGGCTGTTGAAGCCCGCAAGGTCCTGGAAAGCATCGACTTCGACCTGGTCCTGACCTCACCCCTGCGCCGCGCCCGCCGCACGGCAGAACTCGCAGGCTACCCTGAGGCCGTCCATGAGCCACTGGCTGTGGAATGGAACTACGGGGACTACGAAGGCATCAGCTCGGACCTGATTCGCAAGGACAACCCGGACTACCTCATCTGGACAGATGGCGTACCCAACGGGGAGACCTTGGATGAGGTTGCGGCCCGGGCCGACAAGATCATTGGACGCGTTCTGGAATCCGGAATGGACAATGTCCTGGTAGTGGCCCACGGTCATTTCTCCCGAATCCTGACAGCGCGGTGGCTGGAAATGGATGCACGCGAAGGCCGGCACTTCATTCTGGGAACTGCGAAGGTCTGCACCCTTGGTTGGGATAAGCGGACGCCTGCAATTGTGCGTTGGGGACTCTAAAACACGAATTTAGAAAAACTTTTGGCGAATTAGCTAATTTCGCTGGTCAAACTCCCCGTTCGTGGGGTAGCTTATATCTTGTTCCCAGAGCGACCCGCCGGGAACCAGGCGCGCATTCCCCGGTTCAGTCAGCCGGGACAATGCCACAGCAGGCTGCTTATCAGCCAGAAAAGGAGGTTGGGAAAATGATTACTTTGACTAGCGGACGGAAGTTGACCGTCACTGCTACCCCGGCCTCTGCTGATGATCGACGCCATTTTTGCTCTCTGACCCGCTCCTGAACTACCGGACCGGCTTGTTGCCGGCGGTATTCCTGACGGCCATCCTGTCTCTGGATGGCTGAGTAGTCAGTTGTAGGCGCGGACCCACGCAGTATGCCGCGGGTGCGCAGTTTCCCCATAGTTCGGAACCAGCTTCTTGTTGGGTCGGCTGCTGGAAGCACGCGCTATTGCACGACTAATCTCTTTTGATTCGGTCCGCGAAACCCCTATTAGCCTCGGCTATTTACGCCCTTTTAGGCCTTGATTTCTTACGAATTCATTCGGCTCTAATTGCTGTGCCTAAATTCCGTTCAATTCTTCCGTGAAAGGAGGTGAACCATGCGAAAACGCCCCGAAGACATGCGCTTCTTCAAGAGTGTCAATGCTCCCAAGGACCGCACCCTGTTCAACGGCCAGCTGCTCGACCAACGCCGTGAAGACGTCTACGTTGTCCTGCACCAGATGGGACTCATCCGCTGATGCCCTTCAGCCAGCCCCGAAGGAGTTCAGGTGCCACACATTCATGCTGAACCTCAAGGAGCCCACGCGGCTACGCGTGGGCTCCTCCCCTTTAAGCTGGTGAACCTCGCAGGACTGTAAGCTCGATCCCATGCAGGAGACGAAGCCTCACCGGCTGCAAAAACGTGCCCGCTTCGTGGTTCCAAGCCGCAGTGACGCCCTGCTTCGTCATTTCACGGAGCTCGTGGGCGGGCCCCTTGGCAAACATTCCTCGCCCGGAAGGATCGCATCCGGTCCGTTCACTGTGGAACGGGTCCTGATCATCCTCACAGTTTTCGCTGCGTTGCTCGCAGTGCTTGCAAAGGACTTCTGCCGGGTCCGTGGGTGGGAGACCCCCGGCCAGTTCTATGCAACCTGCTATTCCGACTTCCCGGAACTCTTCCGGAACCGCGGCTTGGGCGAGGGCATATTTCCCTTCTTCACCCAGGGCAGCCTGTTCGAGTACCCGGTTCTCATAGGCATCATCGCGGGGGTCACCGCTTTGCTTGTTCCCGGCCAAGGTGTAGGAAACGAACGCATCCTGGGCTACTTCGACGTCAACGCAACACTGATCGTTGCGGTATGGATCGTCACGGTCCTCCTGACCGCAAGGATTAACAGGCGCCGGCCGTGGGACGCCGCCATGGTGGCCGTAGCCCCCGGGATCATCCTGGCCGGATTCATCAACTGGGACATGTGGGTTGTGGGACTGCTGGCCCTGGGAATGTACTTCTTCTCCCGGGACAAGCTCATCCTGGCCGGCGTGTGCATCGGACTGGGTGCCGCCACCAAGCTATACCCGGTTCTCATACTTGGTGCTGTGCTGGTATTGGCCCTGCGCACCGGCAAGCTGCGCGTTTTCTTCATCACGGCCGGTGCAGCCATTGCGTCCTGGCTGGCTGTGAACCTGCCCGTTGCAGTGATGAACCCCTCCGGCTGGCGATACTTCTTCGAATTCAGTCAGGACCGCCCTGCCGGGTACAGCTCACCCTGGTTCGCTTACAACCTTGTGGCAGACCGGGTTCGTTGGGTGCAGATGGACGCAGCCACCATCAATACCCTGGCCCTATCCCTGTTCGTCCTCGCATGCGTTCTTATTGTTGCTTTGGCCCTCTGCGCCCCACGGCGACCCCGACTGGCGCAACTGATGTTCCTGATAGTTGCCGCATTCATCCTGACCAACAAGGTGTACTCGCCCCAGTTCGTCATCTGGCTCATACCCCTCCTCGCCCTGGCCCGACCCCGCTGGCGGGACTTCCTCATCTGGCAAGCGGCCGAGGGGCTGCACTGGGCGGCCGTCTGGATGTATCTGGGCCAAACAACCAGTGGCGGTTCCGTCCAGCACAACATCGACATGTCCTACTACGTCCTGGCCGTAGGACTGCACATGGTTGCCACGGCGTATCTCATGGTGAGGGTGGTCATCGATATCTGGGATCCTGCCCAGGATCCACTCCGCGCCCATGGCCAGGACGACCCGCATGGGGGACCATTCGACGATGCCCGGGACTGGCTGCGGCTCGATGTGTTCCGCCCCTCCCGGTCAGTGCTGCCATGGCGGCCCCGGGCTACGGTAGAGACTACCGATCCCAAAGCACCGCAGCGTACGGAGGTAAACAGCGATGGTTGATGTCGCCGTCGTCGGCGCCGGCCCCAACGGCCTGTCCGCCGCAGTGGTTATGGCCCGCGCGGGCCTGAGTGTCCATCTGTACGAGGCAGCTGATGCGATCGGCGGAGGATCGCGGACCAGCGAGTTGATCGAGCCTGGATACCTTTACGACGTCTGTTCGGCAGTGCATCCCATGGCTGTGGCATCCCCCTTCTTCCGCGCTTTTGAGTTATCGAAGCGCGTGGATCTGCGGCTGCCGGAGATCCAGCACGGCACACCGTTGGACATCGGCGGGGCCGCCCTGGCCTACCAATCCCTGGATCGGACGGTGCAGGAACTAGGCGTCGACGGTCCGGCTTACCGACGGCTGCTTCAACCCTTGCTGGAGCGCGTGGACGGGGTGGTGGACTTTACCTCCAACCAACTCCTGCGCATTCCAAAGGATCCCGTGGCGGCAGTCAGGTTCGGGCTGGCCACGCTGGACCAGGGGACCCCGCTATGGATGCGCCGATTCCGCGAAGAAGCCGCCCCTGCGCTGCTGACGGGCGTGATGTCGCATGCACTCGGCTCGCAGCCGTCCCTCAGTTCAACGGGTGCCGGACTGCTGCTCAGCGTCCTGGCGCACGCAGGCGGTTGGGTTGTGCCTGTTGGTGGTTCGATGTCCATTGCAAAGGCCATGGCTGACGACCTCACAGCGCACGGCGGCACTATCCACGTGGGCGAACAAGTGAATTCGCTGGATCAGGTCCGGCCCGCGAAAGCCATCTTGCTGGATGTTGCACCGCCAACCCTGGCACGCCTGGGTGGCTCGGAAGTTCCCGACCGCTACCGCCGGGCTCTCGAAGCATTCCGCTTTGGGAATGCAGCGTGCAAAGTGGACTTCATCCTGTCCGGACCTGTTCCATGGCGCGATCCCGGATTGGCAAAGGCCGGGACGGTCCATGTTGGCGGTTCGAGGCTGGCGATGGCAGAGTCCGAGAACCTCGTGGACATGGGCAAACATCCAACCGAGCCTTATGTCCTGGTGTCCCAGCCATCGCTGGTGGATTCGAGCCGGGCGCCGGAAGGCCGCCACGTTCTGTGGTCCTATTGCCACGTACCTGCCAACTCCACCGTGGACATGGCGGAAGCTGTCACCGCACGCATTGAGCGGTACGCGCCAGGCTTCCGGGATGTTGTGGTGGCCTCAAAAACCACGACGGCGGCGGAACTGTCCGCGTACAACGAGAACTACGTTGGTGGAGACTTCAGTGCAGGCCTGCTGGACCTCCGCGGTCTGGTGCAACGGCCGGTAGTTTCCAACGTGCCTTGGCGGACTCCCATGCCGGGCGTCTACCTGTGTTCCTCGTCAACGCCGCCAGGACCCGGTGTCACGGGAATGCCCGGGTACCACGCTGCAAGATATGCGCTCAAAGACATATTCAAGATGCGGGTACCCGGGCTGGGCGTTGGGCTTTAGCTCGTTTAGTTAGCGGCGGTGAAGCGGGCGCGGCGGTGAGCCGGGCTCTCGATTTCGTCCAGCATGACCACTGCGTAGTCCTGAGTGGAGATGCTGTTGCCGGCCGGTGAATCCTTGGCAAGGGTGTATTCACCCGTGCGCTCACCCGGCTGAATGACGGGAGCGGGAGCCAAAACTGTCCAGTCAATGGTCTCCGGCGTCTGCTTCACAGCTTCGAAAGCCTTGGCGGCAGTAGTGGCCTCAGCCTTGTAGGCCTCGGGGAAGTCGGGGGAGTCAAGCAGCCGGACGCCGTCAATCTCCAAGGTGCCGGCGCCGCCGACGATCATGAGCCGGGTTCCTTCGGCATTGCTGTAGGCGGAAGCCATCGCATCAAGCCATTCGCCATGATCGCCGCCGGTGCGGCTGGGGCCCGTAGCCAGCACGACGACGTCGTGATTCTTGGCGATGGAGGCGAAGGCCTGGGCGTCAGCCAGATCGGCTGCCTGGGCAGCGGCTCCGGGAACCTCTGCGCCCTTGCGGGAGATGGCCGTAACCTGGTGGCCGCGGGTGATGGATTCGTTGACGATCTGGCTGCCGACCATGCCCGTTGCGCCGTACACTGCGATTTTCATAGCTCTCCTTGAGGTTGGTATCCTTGCAATAACCCCAAAGGTATCCACCGGATACTGATAGCTTCAAAGGAACCTAGTTACCTCAGGGATACTGATACTCATGGATACCAAAGACTTGCCCGCCAACATCCTGGACCCCAATTGCCCGTCGCGCGTGATCTTTCAGCGCATCGGCGACAAGTGGGCTTCCTTGGTGATTCAGGTGCTGGGCAACGGGCCGGTGCGGTTCTCGGAGCTACGCAAAATGGTGAGCGTGGTGACTCCCAAGGTGCTGACGCAAACCCTGCGTGCCCTGGAGCGCGATGGGCTGATCACTCGGACCGTCCATGCCCAGGTGCCGCCGCGGGTGGACTATGAACTCACGGCGATGGGTGAGTCATTGCTGCAGCCGCTGACCATGTTGCGCCACTGGGCCGAGAGTCACGTGCCCACCATCCTGGAAGCCCGCGACGCCTATGACGAAGCCCAGGACGAAGCTCTCCTCGGCTCCCCTTAGTTGGATTGCGCGGACGGGACCAGGGCGCGGCTGATTCGTCCGTCCCGCATGGTGGCGACTGCATCGGTCAGCGGTAGGAACTCGGTGTCGTGCGTGACCATCACGGTGGCCGTCTGGAACTCATCGGTTACCTGACGCAGAAGCCGGACGATCGACTCGCTCCGTTCGTGGTCGAGCGCGGCTGTGGGTTCATCAACCAGAAGAACTGTGGGGCTGCCCATGAGAGCCCTCGCAATGTTCACCCTCTGACGTTGGCCGCCGGACAACTGGTGGGGCCTCTTGTGCGCCACGCCGGAAAGTCCGACGACGTCCAGCATCTCCGCCGCCTTCCCCCGCTCTTCGTGCACCCGCTTGCCCCGCAGATGCTCGCGAATCAGCAACTGCTCGACGGCGGTCAGGGCCGGCAGCAGGTTAGGTTGCTGGAAGATGATGCCCACCTTGTCCCGGCGAAGGGCTGTGCGTTCGGCCTCCTTGAGCGAGGCGACGTCTTGCCCATCGATGACGACCAGCCCGGCAGTGGGTTTCACCAGAGTCGCGGCGACGGCGAGCAGCGATGACTTACCGGACCCGGAGGGACCAACCAATGAAAGAAACTCACCCCTGCGCACGCTGAGGTTGACGGCATCGAGGGCCTTGAGCGTAGTGCCTCCGTCGGGGTATTCGAGGGAGACGTTGACGAGGTTCAGCGTTGTCACGGTATATGCCTTTCTAGGAATGTATTAGTTGCCGCCGAGGGCCAGCAGAGGATCCACCTTGGTCACGTTTCTGACCGCCAGGACCGCGCCAGCCAAGCCAAGGAGGATGATCCCTGCAATGGGTGCCAGCGTGGTCATAGGCGTGATCAGGAAAGGTGCAGCCTGCGCCGCGAAGATACCGCCCGCCAGACCAACAAGACCGCCAACTGAGGCGCCAACCAGCAACACCAGGGCCGCCTGGGCGAGGGCATCCCGCACTACGTAGCCGGACGGTGCCCCCAAAGCTTTGAGCACTGCGATGTCACGTGTGCGCTGCACGGTCCAGACGGTCAAGAAGGCGACGATCACCAAGGCTGAGATGCCGTAAAGAAATGCCTGCATGAGCATGAGTGATCCGTTCTCACTCTTGTACGAGCCCAGCGCCTGAAAAGAGCCCTCGGGATCGGTGCTGACCGTGCCGGCCGCCGTATTGGCTGCGTCGAGGTCAACGGTGGATCCGGCGTCGTGCTTTACAGCGAGGACAGTGGCAGTGCCGGGTGCCGCGTGTGCGATGGTCCGCCAGGTGTCGAGTGTCGTCCACACCACTCCGGTGTGGGAGTACCACTGGTCCTCCACAACGTTCGAGACCTTGATGTCCGTCCCGCCAACCCGGACGAGGCTACCGGCCTCCAGCGATAGCTCCTTGGCCAGAGTTTCGCCCACGATGACGGTTCCGTCCTCCACAGCAGACGGTGCCAAGGAGCCGCCAAAGACTGCAGCATTCGCCGTGCCGCTCGGAGTGCCACCCCCACCCAAAGACTGGAAGCGCGTCTGGCTGATTCCGAGTGCCTGCGCCGAAGTCACGCCCGGCTGTTCCCGCCAGGTCTCAAGCTGTGCCGTGGAAACCTCGGACTCTGTGTACGACGCCGTGGCCTCACTTCCGGCGGGGGCGCCAAAGACAATCTGCTGAGCGGGCAGCGCCGCAATGGCCGACGTCGACTGGTTGCCCAAGCCCGCAGTCAGCCCGGAAAGCATGACGAGCAGCAGAGTGATCAGTGCAACGACGCCGCCCATGAGCGCAAAACGGCCCTTGGCAAAACGGATGTCGCGGATGGCGAGAAACATCGGATTCCTTCGATTCAATGCGGGCTTGGTCCCGGCACCATCAACTCTTCCGGGGATGGCTCCAAGGAGCATCGGGAGCCGGGTGGATTACCTGGCGTCGAGGGGTTGAACCGGCGATCATCCAAATGGTTGATTCCCGCCCTGGAGCGCTGAATCCGGGGCGGATTGCACAACGCCGGGGATACGCTGGGAAGCATGCAGTCTCCCGCTGGCGCCGCCACAATCCTCCGCGTGCTGCGCGTGAGCCTGCATGTCGGTTTCGCGTTCCTGCTGCTGGTGGCAATCGTTCGTTTGCTGACTGGCGTGGGAACCGCCGGGACGCCCTCGCCGGTGGCACTGACCGCCGGTTTGGGGCTTTCCGTCCTGCTGGCTGCCGTCTATCTGGCCGGAACCGTTCTGGAGAAGCGCCATTCAAGCGACCCCTCGCGGTTCAACCCCTCAAAGTACGCACGCTGGTGGCTTGCCGCGGTGATGCTCTTATGGTTGCTCCTCCTCCTGGTCAGCAGCGACTTCGCATGGGTGGCGTTCCCGCTCTTCTTCCTGCAATTGCACCTGCTCCCCCGTGGACTCGCGTTACCCGCGATTGCTGTGAGTACTGCCCTTCTGGTGGGCACGCTGTGGTTCCACAGCCGGGGATCGTCCGACGGCGGCCTGCAGCTTTCGATGATCCTGGGACCGGTGTTCGGGGCCGTCTTTGCGGTGGTTACAGGGCTGGCTTACCGGGCACTGTTCCTGGAAGCCGAAAACCAACGCACAGTTGCCGACGAGCTGCGCAGGACACGCGCCGAGCTTGCCCGAACCCAGCACGACGCCGGAATGCTGGCTGAACGTGAACGGCTCGCCCGGGAAATCCACGACACCTTGGCTCAGGGCTTCTCAAGCATTGTGCTGATGGGCAGGTCCGCGGAGAAAGCCTTGGAGAGCAGCGATGTGGAGACGGCGAGGGAGAGCTTGAAAATCGTTCAGGACACAGCATCGGCCAACCTTGCCGAAGCGCGGAGCTTTGTGCGCGGCTTGCGTTCACCGGATCTTGAGCAATCGGGACTCGTGGACACGCTCCGACGACTCTGTGAAAAAACGGAGACGGAAGCTGCTGCCCGGGGTTCCGCGTTGCGCTGCCGCTTCGAGCTGGTGGGTGCGCCCGTAGAGCTGCCGAATACGTACCAGACCACCCTGCTCCGGGCGGCCCAGGCTTCCCTCGCGAACGTGTGGGCGCATGCCCACGCTCGGGCCGCCGTCGTGACGCTGTCCTTTCTGGGCGAGGAGGTGACGTTGGATGTTTTCGACGACGGCATAGGTTTCGAACCGTCGACGGCGGCAGGTACAGCGCGTGGCGACGGCACCGGCGTCGGGCTTCAGAGCTTGCGTGAGCGGCTTGCCGCGCTGGATGGCAGCCTGGAAATCGAGTCGGCTCCGGGCGAAGGGACAGTGGTTGCGGTCCGGATGCCGTTGCCGGTGGATGAAGGTGCTGTGTGAGTGATATTCGGGTGCTGTTAGTGGACGACCATCCCGTGGTCCGGGCCGGACTCCGTGCGATGCTCGCCGACTTTCCAGGCGTCACCGTGGTTGCCGAGGCATCTGAGGGTGATGCCGCGCTGGTGGAACTCAGCAAGCTGCATACCTTGGGCGAGCCCGTGGACCTGGTGCTCATGGATCTGCAAATGGGCAGCGGCATGGACGGTGTGACGGCCACGGAGAAGATCAAGGCCGGCGAGGGCGGTAATCCCCCGCCACCCGTGTTGATTCTGACGACTTACGACACCGACGCCGATATCCTCGCCGCAGTGGAGGCTGGCGCCAGCGGCTACATGCTGAAGGACGCGCCGCCGGAGCAGATTCGGCAGGCTGTCCTGTCCGCAGCGGCCGGGCAAACCGCGCTGGCGCCCGAGGTCGCGGCGCGCCTCATGGGACGCATCCGGAACCCCTCACCGGCGTTGAGCGGCCGGGAAGTCCAACTGTTGGAGCTCTTGGCGACGGGAATGAGCAACCGCGCCATGGCCAAGCAACTCTTCATATCCGAGGCCACGGTGAAGACTCACCTAGTGCATATCTACTCCAAGCTCGGGGTGGACAACCGTACGGCAGCCATTGCCGTCGCTACGCAGCGCAGGATTATCCGCGGCCACTGACTCCCCTAGGTGGATAGGCAATTTTGGTGAAACGGTTGACCTTTGCCCTTTTTGCAGTGACGATTAGTGCACGTTTCGCTATGAGTTAGATCACAAAAAGTCACTCGTCGAAAGTTGGCCCCACATGTTCGCACCCTCCTTGGGCTTGTCCGGCGCTGCTCCCAACAGCGCCGGCTACTCCAGAAAAGGCTCGTTAGCCAGGAAGGCCGCCTCCCTCGGCTTGGCCTCGCTACTCCTCGCAGGAACCATCCCCGCTCTCACCTTTGCCACTGCCGCCAATGCCGCTCCCGGCGACCCGGCATCCATCAAAACCGTCACCCCCGAAGTCCCAGTCGATGCCGCCGGAGTACCCCTCGGAGCGGTGACCGGGTTCACCCAGTCCGGAAACGTCGTCGACCTTTCCGCTGAAAAGGGCGCCATCAGGGTCACGTTCCTGGACGACGGCAACTTCCGTTTGGAAGCTGACCCCAGCGGAAAGTTCACCGACCCGGCCAACACCGACCAAGGCGACCCTGCCAGGACTGCCAACATCGTGGTGGGCAAGGACAAATTCCCCGGCAGCACGCCCACCGTAACGGATGGCGATTGGCTGGTTTTGAAGACCGCAAAGATCAGCGTCGAGATCAGCAAGGCCACAACCCAACTCCGCGTCCTCAGGGCTGACGGCTCGCTGGTTCTGGAGGAGTCCGCGCCCATCACCTTCGGCGCCAACTCGGCCACACAGCACCTCGCCCAGCAGGACGGCGAACAGTTCATCGGTGGCGGCATGCAGAACGGCCGCTCCGTCCACACCGGCGCTCTGATCAACATCGCCAAGAACTTCGACTGGGACGACGACGGCTACCCCAACGCTGTGCCCTACTACATGTCCTCCAAGGGCTACGGAGTCCTCCGCGACACGTTCGCCCGCGGCTCCTACAACTTCGCTGGCCAGCCCACCACTACGCATGAGGAAAAGCGTTTTGACGCCTACTACTTCGTGGGTGACTACAAGCAGTCCCTGGGCGCCTACACCACGCTGACCGGCAAGCCGATGATGCCCCCGGTCTACGCTTTGGAGTACGGCGATGCTGACTGCTACAACCGCTCCAACCCGGGCTACTCCTCCTCCGGTTACGGCGATCCCGACGGCGCCAAGCAGAAGACCCCCGACGCCATCAAGACCGCGCGGAAGTTCGTTGAGAACGACATGCCCGCCGGCTGGATGCTGGTCAATGACGGCTACGGCTGCGAGTACCAGCAACTTCCGGAAACCGTGAGCAACATCGAGGAAGAAACCGACCTCAAAGTTGGCCTGTGGACGCAGCGCTCGTTGACCAACCAGGAATACGAAGTGGGCGAGGCCGGTGTCCGGCTCCGCAAGCTGGACGTCGCGTGGGTGGGCCAGGGCTACCGCCAAGCGCTCACCGGTTGCGAAGCGGCGCACGGAGGCATCGAACAGTACTCAAATGCCCGCGGCACCTCGCTGATGGTTGAAGGCTGGGCCGGCTCCCAGCGCTGTGGCATGCAGTGGACGGGCGACCATTCAGGAAACCTCGACGCCGTCCGCTGGCAGGTCTCGGCCCTCACCGGCGCCGGCAACTCAGGTTTGGCGTTCACCACCGGTGACGTTGACGGCATCTTCGGCGGCTCTGCTGAGTCGTACGTTCGCGACCTCCAGTGGAAGGCTTTCGCCCCGGCGCTCTACTCCATGTCCGGCTGGGCTGCGACAGACAAGCGTCCGTGGCTCTACGGCGACGAGGCGACTGCCATCAACCGCCAGTACCTCCAGCTCCGCCAGCAGCTCATGCCCTTCATTTACACGCTGGCTCAGGAGTCATCCACAAGCGGGGTTTCCATGATGCGTTCCATGGCCCTTGAGTTCCCTGACCAGGAATGGTCCTACGGTGCCGAGGCGAACAACCAGTTCATGCTCGGTTCCGATTTCCTTGTGGCCCCGGTCTTCACCCAGACCGATGTCCGCAATGGCATCTTCCTCCCCGCAGGCCAGCAGTGGGTGGATTACTGGACCGGCAAGCTCTACCAGGGCGGCCAGATCCTCAACGGTTACAACGCACCGCTGGACAAGCTGCCGGTGTTCGTTCGTGCCGGTGCGGTGATCCCGCAAGGCATCGTGGCCCGCAACGCCTCGTTGGTTCCGGAAGATTCCATGATCACCTTGGACGTCTACGCCAAGGGCCAGGACACCTTTACTTTGTACGAGGACGACAAGGTGACCCGCGAATTCAAGGATGGCAAGTCCTCCAGCCAGCTCTTCTCCGTGGATGCCCCAGGCACAGGCAACAGCAGCGTCAAGGTGTCCATCGGTGAGCGGAAGGGTGAGTACACCGGCAAGGCGGCGGCACGTCCCTATGAATTGAAAGTCCACGCCGGCGCAGCGCCCAAGGACGTGAAGATTGGCGGCACCAAGCTGGCCCAGCACTCCACGCAGGCAGCCTACGCCGCGGCAACCACCGGCTGGTACTTCGATGAGGCCAACAACGGCACCATCTGGGTGAAGACGGGCTCCATCGCCTCCAACCAGTCCGCCACTGTCCAGCTACAGCAAGCCGGTCCATTGGGCGGCAAGAGCCAGGAGGACGTTGCAGCTGAGGTTCGCGTGACAACCGGCCAGCAGGTTTTCCAGGATCAGGAAACCACGGTC
Organism: Arthrobacter sp. GW822-FHT05G07; assembly: GCF_058799755.1. Taxonomy (NCBI): domain Bacteria; kingdom Bacillati; phylum Actinomycetota; class Actinomycetes; order Micrococcales; family Micrococcaceae; genus Arthrobacter; species Arthrobacter sp. GW822-FHT05G07. The sequence continues at coordinate 182,640 of NZ_JBXALT010000006.1, forward strand.
ACGGCGGCGTTCGTGAACACCGGAACCAAAGCCAAGACCAACGTCGTCCTGACCCCGATCCTGCCTGAGGGCTGGACTGTGGTGTCTTCCTCCGGCGCAACCGCGGCGAAGGTCGACGGCGGTGCGGCCACCACCGCAACGTTCGTCATCAAACCCGGCTCCAGCGCAGAGGCGGGCCAACAGACTGTGCGGGTCTCGGCGTCGTACGTTGCTTCGGACGCGAACCAATCGGTGTCCGGCGGCAACCAGATCTACGTAGCCTTTGGTTCTCTGGCCGCGGCGTACAACACCGTTTCGGTCACCACGGTGGCAGGTAAGGCGCTTGGAAACTTCGACGGCGGCGGGGCCACCTTCGCTGCCGAGCAGCTGGCCGCCGCCACGGTTCCTGCCGGCGGAGTCCGGCCGGGCAGCACGGTGACAGTGGACGCCGGAAAACCGACGCAGGTTGACTACACGTGGCCGGCCGTCGGACCCGATGTCCCCAACTCGGTGGCGTTGTCCGCGCAAACCATTGCCGTCAAGGGCAAGGGAACGCACTTGGCAGTCCTTGGATCCGCTGCAGTAGGCAATGGCACCAGCCCCACCCTGACACTGACATATGCCGATGGAAGCATGGAAAAACAGTCCATCTTCTTCCCCAACTGGCTGCAGCCGTCGGTTCTTAACGGCGCGGTGCTCGCAGTGTCAGAGCAGGGCCGCAACAACGCCAACGGGCCCTCGCCGGAGTACACGCAATACAAGTACCAGGCGTTCTCCAACACGGTCCGGCTCAACCCCACCAAAGAGTTGGCATCCGTCACCCTGCCCACCGACACCCGAGTGAAGTTCTTCGACTGGAAAGTGACATCGCAGCCGCTGCCGGACGTACCGGTTGGCTCCGTATATGCCTCGGAAACGCCATGGGTGCAGGCTTTGAACGGCTACGGCGTGATTGGCAAGAACGTGGCGAACAAGGACTCGGCGTCGTCCCCGGACAAGCCGTTGGCCATCAACTACACGGACCCCGCAACCGGTCAGCAGCCTGTGTTCAGCAAAGGTCTGGGTGTGCACGCGGCGTCCAAGATCACCTATTACTTGGGCGGCAAATGCACCTCGTTCACCTCCCAAGTGGGCCTTGAGAGCGGTTTCGGCGGCAACATCATCTTCAAGGTCAACACCGACGGCGTGAACAAGTACCAGTCGCGCACGTACACTCCGGGATTCGCGCCGGAGGCCGTGGTCGTTGACCTCACCGGCGCCGCCTATGTGGAATTGGTGGTGGACCCCTCCGGATCCATCAACGGGGCACATGGTGTGTGGGGTGATGCCAAGTTCACTTGTGCTTCGTAACCTGACGTGAAGATCGCCGTCGCTCGCCAACTCCAGCCTGGGTGGCGGGCGGCGGCTGTCCGTTTAACGGGCACCACAAGAAACTGTCAGTGGAACCGGGCATAATGTCGCAAATGGGGAAATTGAGAAAACACGGTCTTGTCCTTGGTCTCGTATCGCTGGTGATGGCTGGTTCGCTGACTGCCTGTGATGACGGCCGCGCCGGTGCGGAGGGAGCAGCCAAGCAGCTCGCCTCCTCATTGTCAGCGCTCGACGTCGGCTCGCTCGCGGTTGAGGGTAAGGACGCTGCCGCGGCCAACGATCAGCTCAAGGCGGTTTTTGAGGGACTCGAGGCCAAGCCGTCGGTGGCATCCGGTGACGTCAAACTCGACGGCGACACCGCAACTTTCCCCCTGAACTACAGCTGGAACATCGGCTCGGCCAAGTGGGAGTACAGCTCCGAGGCCACGCTGAAGAAGTCCGGCGACAAATGGGCTGTCCAATGGACACCGGCCCTCCTTGCTCCGGAACTCTCTGAGGGTGAGACCCTTTCCGTCAAGACAGTTCCCGCCCAGCGCGGCCAGATCCTGGGTGCAGGAGATGCCCCGATCGTTGAGGACCGTCCCGTCTTCCGTGTTGGCATCGACAAAACCAAGGTCCCGGCAGAGCAAACCGACGCCTCAGCACGTGCCATGGCTGCACTCCTCGGGCTGGACGCAGAAGAGTACGCCAAGCAGGTTGCTGCGTCAGGTCCGCAGGCTTTCGTGGAAGGCCTCGTCCTCCGCGCGTACACGGCGGAGATCACTGAAGCGAAAATTGAGGCCATTCCCGGCGGTTCGAGCATCCTCGACTCCATGGCTTTGGCACCAACCCGCACTTTTGCGCGGGCATTGCTGGGCAGTGTTGGCCAAGCCAGCGCCGAACAAATTGAGAACTCCAACGGTGCGCTGCGTGCTGGAGACACCACGGGTACCGGCGGCCTGCAGCAGAAGTACGACTCTTTGCTGCGCGGCAAAGACGGCGTGGAAGTAGTTGCCACGCCTGAGGTGAAGTCTCAAGGCGAGACGCCCGGCACCAAAGTGTTCTTCTCGTCGCTCCCAGCCCCTGGCACTACGCTCAAGACCACGCTTGACCTGAAACTCCAGCAGTTGGCCGAAGAGACCTTGGCCGGTGTTGGGCCGGCGTCGGCCATTGTTGCCCTTAAACCATCAACCGGAGCTGTCCTTGCTGCAGCGTCCGGACCCGGAAGCAACGGCTACAACACGGCACTGCTGGGCCAGTACGCACCGGGCTCCACGTTCAAGATCGTTGATTCCCTGGCGATGTTCCGGAACGGCGCAACCCCTGATTCCAAGGTTGAGTGCCCATCCACGCTCACGGTTGACGGCCGGACGTTCAAGAATGCCGAGGGCTACCCGGAGAGCTCACTTGGTTCGGTGGCCTTGCGCGACGCATTTGCGCACTCCTGCAACACCGCCTTCATCAACGCCCGCGACTCCGTCAGCCAAGACCAACTCGAATCCGCGGCCCAGGCTCTGGGCGTAGCGGTTGAAGCACCCAAGCTGGGTGCTGACGCGTTCCTGGGTTCGGTTCCCGGTGCCGCGGAAGGCACCGAGCACGCCGCTTCCATGATTGGCCAGGGCAAGGTGCTCTTTTCCCCGCTTTCGGCCGCAGTCATGGCAGCTTCCGTTGCTAACGGCGCTCCTGTTTCTCCGCAGCTCGTGCTGAACGCCGACGCCGCCCAGAACCCGGACACGGGCCAGGACCCCAGCGCCGGCGCCACGCCCACAGAAGGCGGCACCGCGTCGCCGTCGTCCGCTTCAGTAAGTGCCGTTCCCGTATCACCGGCGTCCACCAAGCCGATCACCAAGGAAGAAGCTGCTGCCCTGTCCGACATGATGCGGGCTGTCGTGACCTCCGGCCACGCAGGATTCCTGGCCGAAGTGCCCGGGACGCCGGTAGGAGCGAAGACCGGTACCGCAGAGTTCGGCAACGACAACCCACCTAAGACGCACGCGTGGATCGTCGCGACGCACGGGGACCTGGCAGTTGCCGTGTTCGTGGAAGAAGGCGGCCTGGGTGCCACCACCAGCGGGCCCCTGCTGAAGTCATTCCTTACCGCGGCTGGCTGACTTTGGAAGGCGTCCGCGCCCTCCAGAGAAGCAAGGCCGTTCGTGGGATAGGCCAAAGGACAGCCAAAACCAGGACAGGTACCAAGGAAATCCCGACGTCGGGAAACTGGCGGATGATGACGGCCACATTGGTGTCGAACCTCGCGGGTGCGTAAAGGAAGCACAGCCATAGCGCGAACGCATCAAGGAGGAGGGCGCTGACTGCCAGGGTGGGTGGCTTCCACGTCCGGGACCTTCCGCGGTCCCGAAGCAGGACAGAGAGTGAGAGCCACAAACTGAGCAGCTCCGCGAGAAGCAGTCCCAGCGCGACCCCCCAGCTGTAGCGCTGCAACCAGTCTTCTTGCACCATTGTGGGTACGGGTGACTGTCCGTGGAGAATCCGCAGGACATTGCCATCAATGACTTTGAGCCGCGAGGGCGCGGACGTGTCATTGGCGTTGATGACCAACGCGATACCGATACCGGAATCGGGAATCATTGCCACGTAGGTGTGCGAGTTGCCCCATTCGCCCTGGTGTTCCAGCAGTAGCGGCAACTCTGAATCCTGTGGTTGCTTGGCTGGATCCGCGGACTCCACAAGTGGGCGGGTGAACCATCCCATGCCGTACCCCTTGGAGCCGTCTACCTGCACGCCAGGCTCGAACATCGCGTTCACGCTGTGCGGCTGGAGGATGCGGGCGTCGCCGTACCGCCCTTGCCCCAGCAGTGCTGTTAGCTCGTGACCCAAGTCCTCGGCGGAGGAGTACATAGTGGTGGACGGCATACCGGTGGAGGGCGCAGGAACATCCGTCTGCCGCCAAAATGAGCCGAACCACAAGGAATACCCGGCAGCCACGTTGTCTGCGCGGGCAGCCGCTTGCGTCGGATGGCTGTGGGTCATGTTCAAGGGTTCAAAGATGTGCTGCCTCATGTAATCGCCGAAAGGTTGGCCCGAGACTGTCTGCACCAGGAGACCAAGAATGTTGTAGTTCGCGTTGGCATACCCGAAAGCTTCCCCGGGTGACCTGGCCAGAGGCGAGCCTGACAAAGCACGCACACCATCTTCAAGGGCTTCCGGGCCTTGCGCGTCGCTGCCTTCAAACGCCGTGTCTGCTGATGACATACCGCTGCTTTGGTGGAGCAAGTGGCGGACGGAAATTCCGGATGCGCGGCTGTCCTTCAACGCAAACCACGGCAAGTACGTCCGCACAGGTTCATCCAATTCCAGCCGACCAGCCTCAACTTGCTGCATCACGGCGATTGTCGTCAGTGACTTACTGGTGGAAGCCAAGAGCACGGGCGTGCGGACCGTCATGGGCCTTCCCGAATCGTCAGCACGGCCAAACGCAGCAGAATGCACCTGGACACCGTGCTGGACAACCACCACAGCGGCGCCGGGAATCCCTAGGATGCCGAGCTGGTCTTGCAGGAAGGCGTCCAACTCCCCGTAGGCTGACCCTGCGATGACGGCATTGTCCGGAGCCGGAGTAGTGGAACCTCCCAGAACGGCGGCGGCAAGGACACACGACACTAAGCCGCGCGATGACCATCGAGAAACCCGCATGCCGCACCTGCACTTCGGCTGACCGTCCTTTCACGGTAAGGCGGGGGGACGTGGAAAACAATGCTCCGCCAACCGCGCGCGAAGTCAGCCCACGCACCCACGCCTAGTGCCGCCGTCGAGCGCCAATCCGCCGCCGTGGGAGGATTGAAACGTGGCCCATATTGACGTTTCCGGCATCGACTACTTCCTCTCCGACGGCACCCAGCTGCTCAACGGGGTGACTTTCAAGGTCCCCGATGGCACCAAGACGGCGCTCATCGGCCCCAATGGCACGGGCAAGACCACCCTGTTCAAAATCATCTCCGGGGATCTCACGCCGGACGAAGGCGTTGTGGGCCGTTCCGGAAACATGGGCATCATGCGCCAGTTCGTCGGCCAGGTCCGCGACGAATCAACCGTCCGCGACCTCCTGGTTTCCACGGCACAGGCCGGCCTCGCCGCCGCTGCCAAGGCCGTGGAGGACGCCGAGCTCGCCATGATGGAGCACGACGACGAGCCCACCCAGATGAAGTACGCCCAGGCAATTGTGGACTGGGGAGATGCCGGCGGGTACGACGTCGAAACCGTCTGGGACGAAGTCTGCATGGCAGCACTCGGAATTTCCTTCGACAAAGCACAGTTCCGCCGCGCCTCGACGTTGTCCGGTGGCGAGCAGAAGCGCCTGGTGCTCGAGGCCCTGTTTGCCGGTCCGGATGAGCTCCTGCTCCTCGACGAGCCGGACAACTACCTTGACGTGCCCGGGAAGCGCTGGCTCGAGGGGAAGCTCAACGAGTCCAAGAAGACCGTGCTGTTCATCAGCCACGACCGCGAGCTGCTCAACAACGCGGCCGGCCGCATCGTTACGCTTGAACCCGGCATCAACGGTGCCGGGGCATGGATCCACGGCGGAGGCTTCGGCTCGTACGTGGAGGCACGCGCCGACCGCAACGCCAGGTTCGAGGAACTCCGCAAGCGCTGGGACGAGGAGCACGTAAAGCTCAAGGAACTCGTCAACATGTACAAGAACAAGGCAGCCTTCCGTTCCGACATGGCCAACAGGTACCAGGCAGCGCAGACCCGCCTTGCCAAGTTCCTGGAAGCTGGGCCGCCCGAGGCCCTGCCGATCGAGCAGAACGTCAAGATGCGCCTCAAAGGTGGGCGAACTGCCAAGCGCGCCGTTGTAGCCGAGAAGCTCGAACTGACCGGACTGATGAAGCCGTTCTCCACGGAGATCTGGTTCGGCGACCGCGTTGGCGTGCTGGGATCCAACGGCTCCGGTAAGAGCCACTTCCTGCGCCTCCTTGCCACCGGCGGCACCGACCCCGAACGCGAGCACCTGCCAGTGTCCGACGTCGTGATCGCTGAAGTGCCGCACGAAGGGGCCGTTAAGCTCGGCGCCCGCATCAGGCCCGGATTCTTCGCGCAGACGCATGTGCGCCCTGACCTTCTGGGCCGTACCTTGTTGGAGATCCTGCACCGCGGCGACGAACACCGGTCCGGCCTTCCTCGTGAGGCTGCCGCTGGAGCCTTGGATTCGTACGGCTTGGCCGGTCAGTCCGAGCAGAAGTATGAGTCCTTGTCCGGCGGCCAGCAGGCTCGTTTCCAGATCCTGCTGCTGCAGCTTTCCGGTGCCACCCTGTTGCTGCTCGACGAGCCCACGGACAACTTGGACCTGCACTCGGGCGAGGCTTTGGAACGAGCAATCGATGCTTTCGAGGGCACTGTCCTGGCTGTCACACACGACCGGTGGTTCGCCAAGTCCTTTGACCGGTTCCTGATTTTCGGCTCCGACGGCAAGGTCTACGAATCCGAGGAACCCGTGTGGGACGAGAAGCGGGTGGAGCGCGCCCGGTAGTTCCGACGCTCTCTCACATAACAGCCCTTTTTGGCCGACGCTCTTGCAGTTGCTGCAAGAGCGTTTCCCTTTAAGCCGTGGGATGTGAGAGAGCGTTGGATGCGCAAATGATCACTCATGGTGATTAAATGAGCAATCCTTGCTACGGTTGAAGCATGGGAACTGCTGACCGCCACCGGCTCATTGGCGAGCTGCTGCGTACACGCGAAGAAGCCACAGTGGACGAGCTCGTCCAAGCTACGGGAGCCTCCGGGGCCACCATCCGTCGAGACCTCGAAATCCTCGCAGCCAACGGGGTGCTCAGGCGCGTCCATGGTGGTGCCCGCAGCTTGCTGGCACGGGGAGACAATCCCGGCTACGGACAGCGCGAACTTGAGGACCACGAGGCAAAGGTCCGTATAGCCCAAGCCGTAGATCCACTGATCAAGGACCGCGAGCACGTGTGGCTGGATAGCGGTTCCACGGCCACGGAGATCGCACGCCGCCTGAGCCACCGGGCACTCACGGTGATGCCCATGTCCTTGCACGGGGTGGAGGCGCTGACGCGGAACAAGGACCGCCACGCTCCGGAGCTCATACTCCCCGGGGGTCGCCTCACCCCCGGGGAACAGTCGTTCAGGGGACCCATGACCGAATCCAACGTTCGCTCACTGAGGTTCGACACCGCCGTCGTAACCCCCTGCGCCCTCAACCTCAAGGACGGCCTTCTGGCGCACGACATAGAGGACGCCGCCGTTAAGCGCGCAGGTCTGGAATCGGCGGCGAGGGTGATTGTGGCTGCCTCAAAAAGCAAGTGGAATGCCAGCGCAGTAGCACTGGTTGCAGCCATGGACACCGTTGCCGTGATCGTGACAGACCAGGAACCATCCCCCGAAGATCTTGCCCGGCTCAACAAACTCTCCGTGGAAGTTGTGATTGCATGACCACCAACACCAGAAGCACCACCAACGTCAACGCCGCTGCGGTGGCGACGTTCCTGATCTTCGGCATGAACGGTTTGGTCTTCGCCAGCTGGGCTGCCCGCATCCCCGCCGTGACCGAGGCACTCAGCCTGACGTCCGGCCAGATGGGCACTCTGTTGCTCTGCACCGCCGTCGGATCCTTGCTGGCGCTTCCATCAGCCGGATGGGTGGTGGGCAGGATCGGTACAGCCAATACGGTCCGGGTGGCCGGCATCGTGGCGGGGGCTGCCGGCGCGGCCATTGCCTTCTCACTGATGGCCGCGTCCGTTCCGGGCACAGCCGTTGCCCTCTTCTTCTTCGGTATCGGTATCGGCCTGTGGGACGTGGCGCAGAACATTGAAGGCGCGGACGTCGAACACAGGCTCAAGCGCACCATCATGCCGCAGTTCCATGCTGCCTTCAGCGGTGGCGCGTTCCTGGGCGCGCTGATCGGTGCCGGCCTCTCCCAACTGGGTGTCGGCTTGCCTGAGCACCTGTTGGTCATCGCGGCCATCGCCGTCACCTTGGCGCTGACGGTCCCCAAGTACTTCCTGCCGCACGAGGTCGAAGAAATTCACGACGGCGGCGCGGCGGCTGAGAAGGGCCCCACGGCTTGGAGGGACGGCAGGACGCTGCTCATCGGCGTCGTGGTGCTGGGTGCCACCCTTACCGAAGGTGCGGGCAACGACTGGATCGCAAAGGCTGCAGTGGACGGGCTTGGCGCCTCGGAGTCCACTGGCGCATTGCTGTTCGCGCTCTTTGTCCTGGCCATGACCGTGATGCGGTTCCTGGGTGGCAAGGCAATCGACAAGTTTGGACGAGTGAACGTCCTCCGGGCAAGCATGGCCGCGGCCGCCGTGGGCCTCGCATTGTTCGTCTTCGCCGGCAATGTGATCCTGGCCGGCGTTGGTGCGGCGCTGTGGGGCATCGGCGCGGCGTTGGCCTTCCCCATGGGAATGTCGGCCGCAGCGGATGACCCCAAGCATGCAGCGGCTCGGGTGTCTGTGGTTTCCACCATCGGTTACATAGCGTTCCTAGCCGGCCCGCCCCTCTTGGGCTACCTCGGCGACCACACCGGAATCCATCTGGCCTTGCTGGCCATTGGCGCGCCTATTTTGCTTGCTCTGTTGCTTGCCGGCGTTGCGAAGCCTTTGCCGCCCAAATAGTCCGCCCGTCCGCGCGCTCATTCTCCTTGATGCATATATCGCGTAATCGCCACCACATCAGCAGGACAATGCCGGCAGCCAGACAGGCGCCGCCCAGGACGTCACTCAACCAATGGGCCGACAGATAGGTGCGGCTGATCATCATCGCGATGATTCCGGAGACGGCCAACAGTGCCATCCATGATCGACCGATGAGGATGGCGAGCACCATCAGGAACGCCGTGGTGGTTGATACATGCCCCGAGGGGTATGAGCCTGTATCGGTGAGCACTTTGGCACCTTCCGGCCTGTCCCTACCCACCACAGCTTTGGCGAGCTGCGTCAGTGCCAGTACGGCGATGCCGCTTGAGGCGGCGAACACCGCGGCCATAGGTCGTTGCCATATGAGGAGCGAGATCGCGAGCACTACGTGGAAGACCAGCATCCCCGCATACCCGCCCCAGTTGAGGACAACGTTCACGCCATCCCAGAAGGGTGAGTGCAGGCTGAAGGCGTAGGCCTGCCAGGTAACGTCCACGCCGTTGAACGCCGGCTCGCCTTGACCGGCCATCAGCAGTATGCCCGGCACTGCGAAAGCGCACAGCAGGAGCACTCCGGGCGTGACCAACTGCCAGGCGGGCCGTTGACGAGGACGGAGTACACGAATCATCCATTCATCGTAGCCACGGCAGCTGGGCGGCACCGGCAAGGGTTAGTGTGATGGGATGCGAGGCTTCTTGGGCAAAGGCCCCAAACGGATTGCAAGATTCGACCATTTCCTGGTCCGGGCTGTGTCCCGGCAACCCCAGGGTGATCACGACGTGTTTTTCCGAGAACTCTCTGCCGCGGCAACCAAAGGCAAACTGTGGTTCGGCATAGCGGGGATTATGGCCACGTTCCCAGGGAAGCCCCGGAGGGCAGCCCTCCACGGACTCCTTGCCCTGGGCGTTGCCTCCGGGGTCACAAACCTGGTCTTCAAAACGGCACTCCCGCGCAGGCGGCCACTCCCTGAGCACCTGCCACTGTTCCGCTTCGTGAATCCACAGCCGACGAGTTCCTCCATGCCGTCAGGCCACTCAGCGTCTGCGGTGGCGTTCGCGGTGGGTGTCGGCATGGTCTCGCCCGCACTCGGCGCCGCACTGGCACCGCTTGCTGCGGGGGTTGCCTACTCGCGCGTGCACACGGGGGCCCATTGGCCCTCCGATGTGGTCTTCGGTTCCGCTCTCGGTGCGGGAGCGGCACTGCTGACCCGCAAGTGGTGGCCGGCCCGACCGCCCGAACCGACGCCGCGCCGGACGCCTGCGGAAGCTCCCGCAATTTCCGACGGCGAGGGGCTGGGTATTGCGGTCAACGTCCTGGGCGGGTCCTACTCCCCCGAGACTGCAGAGTTATTGAAGGTTATATTCCCAAAGGCTTATATACGCGAAATTTCCGAAAGTGAAGACGTAGCTGCTGAGATCGATGCAGTGGCAACCCGGCCAGGCACCTTTGCACTCGGCGTCTGGGGCGGTGACGGAACGGTTGGCACTGCGGCGGCTGCCGCCGTCGAGCATTCACTCCCGCTCTTGGTGCTTCCAGGCGGAACGCTCAATCACTTCGCCCGCGACCTTGGCACCGGTTCGATTGACGACGCGATCGATGCCGTGACCAAAGGACACGCAGCGTCCGTCGACCTGGGGCACGTGGTGGTGCAACGGGGACTACCTGAAATGCCGGAAACCACAGAGCTGGGCATGCTGAATACGGCGAGTGTCGGCGTCTATCCAAACCTGGTTCGACGTCGGGAGAGACTGCAACCTGCCATGGGTAAACCGCTGGCAAGCGTGGTGGCATCGCTGCGCACCTTCGGCGTGAACTCCCCCACCACGCTGCTGGTGGACGGGGTGAAGCACAAACTCTGGATCCTCTACATGGGCCGGGGCAGGTTCTATCCCAGCGACCATGCACCACTTCGCCGGCCGGTGCTGGACGACGGTGTTTTCGATCTGCGCATGATCACTGCGGACGAGCCATTCGCCCGGGCGCGGCTGCTGTGGGCGGTGGTTACCGGCACCGTCGCCGCCTCCAAAGTCACCCACCTGACCGAGGCCACCACCATCACGGTGGAGGCTCTTGGCCAACCGTTGGTCCTGGCCGTTGACGGGGAGCCGAAGCCCGGGGTCCGCCGTGCCACGTTCACTGTGAAACCGCGCGAGCTCACCGTTTACTCGCCGTTGCCCGTCGACTGAGCGAAAAGCCCGGGTTTCAACGCGGCGGGTCATCCGCGAGGACTACCCTGACTGAACCCTGAATCATCCCTGAGACAGGCGATTTACGTCCCCTCCGTGAGTAGCGTTGTAGGTACATTCAAAACTCACTTGCACACACATGTGCTCCGAGGAGGGAACGCTTCCATGATCGAAGCAAAAGGCCTGACCAAGGTCTACGGCGAGAAGACCGCCGTCGGCGGCGTCAGTTTCACTGTCCAGGCCGGACGGGTGACGGGCTTCCTGGGCCCAAACGGTGCCGGAAAGTCCACAACCATGCGCATGATCATGGGGCTTGACTCTCCTACGGCGGGCTCTGTGACCGTGAACGGTGAGGCGTTCGCCCAGCACAAGGCGCCGCTGCGTGAAATTGGCGCCCTCCTGGACGCCAAGGCTGTCCACACGAGCCGCACGGCTTACAACCACCTTCTTGCCATGGCAGCGACCCACAGCATCCCCAAGAGCCGCGTCCGTGAAGTCATTGAGATGACGGGCCTGAGCGATGTCGCCAAGAAGAAGGTCAAGGGATTCTCACTCGGAATGGGCCAGCGCCTTGGCATCGCAGCAGCGCTGCTGGGTGACCCGCAGACCATCATCCTGGATGAGCCGGTGAACGGCCTCGATCCTGAAGGCGTGGTTTGGGTCCGCAACCTCGTCAAGTACTTGGCCTCCGAAGGCCGCACAGTCTTCCTGTCCAGCCACCTCATGAGCGAAATGGCACTGACGGCAGACCACCTGATTGTCATCGGCCGCGGCAGGATCATCGCCGACGCACCTATCGCCGAAATCATTACGGGCAAGGGCAACGCCCGGACCAGGGTCCGCACCGATCAGCCGGAACGCCTCATGCAGCTCCTGGCCGGCACTGGCGTTTCCGTGGAGGTCCACGAACGCGAACTGCTGGAAGTTTCAGGGCTTGATCCCCGCGGCATCGCCCGTACGGCCCTGGACAACCAAGTGATGGTCTACGAGCTGACACCGCTCCAGGCAAGCCTGGAAGAGGCCTACATGGAACTGACCAAGGACGAGGTCGAATACCACTCGCACATCACCGCCGGGGCCTCGGTTCCCGCTCAGGCCGGAGGGAAATAGACATGAGCACCACCACATTGGACCGCAAGTCCATCCGCAACTCCGTCGGTCCCGGACCGGCATTCCATCGCGTACTCAACTCGGAATTCATCAAGTTCCGTACTCTGATGTCCACGCTGATCCTCCTTGCCTCCACGGCACTGGTCATGGTGGGCTTCGCAGCCCTCTCAGCGTGGGGAACAGGCCAGTTTGCGGAGCAGGCCGCGGCGGATCCCGAAGTCGCAGCAGCCATGGCCGCCCAGGGCGGGGACCTCGCCGTCAGCATCCCCACCTCGGGTATCTCGTTCGCCCAGCTCATCCTCGGTTCCTTGGGCGTCCTGCTCATGAGCTCCGAGTTCACCACCGGCATGGCACGCTCCACCTTTGCCGCCGTCCCCAAGCGGCTCTCGCCTTTCCTGGCGAAGCTCATTGTGGTCATGGTCAGCGCTTTCCTCCTGACAGCGGTGTCCATTTACATCGCGGGCCTGGTGTCGCTTCCCATCGTTGATAACTACGACCTCAAGCTGGACCTTGGCAGCTCACAGTCCATCAAGCTCCTTCTGGTCAACAGCCTCTACGTGGCAGCCGTGGCAGCAATCGGCATGGCCCTCGGAACCATCGTCCGTAACTCGGCCGGCGGCATCATGAGCCTGGTGGGACTCCTGTTCGTTGCGCCTATTGCCTTCCAGCTCATCCCCGGCGACTTCTTCAAGGAAGCCAACAAGTACCTCCCCACGAGCACCATCACGCCCATGACCGCCGTCGAGCATGTCCCGGACACGCTGGAAGCGTGGCAGGCCGCGCTGGTTCTTGGCGCCTGGGTGGTTGTGCCGGTGGCCCTGGCCATGATCCTGCTCAAGAAGCGGGACGTCTAGGACGGGTTGCCGTCTAGGCTCAATTCATGACTGAAGCTCCACAGATGAAGGACGCGTCGGCCACCACGGCCGACGCGTCCTTCGCTGAAATTGCCCAGCGCCGCAGGGGCCGAATACGGCGTTACTTCTTCAAACGGCCCCGCGCGATGGATGCAGTGGTGGTCCTTTGCTACCTTTTGTTGGCGCTGCCCACCATCATTCCGTCGGTCGTCGACGGCAAATGGCTCGTGGTGGCGATACTGCTGTTGATCGCCATCGCGTTGTTCTTCAGGCGCCCGTTTCCGCTTCAGGTGGTTCTCGCTGTCTCCCTTCTGGAAATAGCGGCCACCATCCTGAACCCTTGGGGATCGAATGTTTCCGCAGGTCTATGGTTCGCGCTCTATGCCGTGGCGTCACTCCGGAAGCGTGCGTTGGCGCTGGTGGTTTTCGCGGTAGCCAGCTTGCCTCTGAGCCTGCTCTACCTGTTCATGTGGACGAGTCCCAGCGAGATGGACAACCTGCAGGACGTTCCGGAGAACTTCCACCTCATCAACAACATCGCCACTGCGGTGACCATCATGCTGTCCAACCTTTTGGCCACAGGCATCGGCATTTCGGTGCGCCAGCGCAGGGAACATGAAGCCGAGATTGCGGCGTGGGCCGCGCGAACCACCCAGCTTGGCAAGGTCACCGAGCGCAACCGAATTGCCCGGGAAATGCACGACGTCGTGGCGCACTCGCTGACAGTGATGATCAGCCTTTCGGACGGTGCCGCCGTGGTGGTCAAGAAAGATCCGGAGCGCGCCGGTGACGTGCTCGGAGAACTATCCCGGACGGGAAGGGCCGCGCTGGCCGACATGCGCCGCGTACTCGGCGTTCTGCGGGATGATTCCGGGCGACCGGCACCACTGACACCCCTTGAATCCGGGCAGAACCTGGCGAAACTCTTGGACGGCTTCCGGACAGCCGGACTGCCGCTGCACTACGCCCACACGGGGCCGGGCCTCCCGGCTGACCCGGCCTTCGAACTCACTGTCTATCGGATCGTGCAGGAGTCGTTGACCAACGTCCTGCGCTACGGGCGCTCGCTCAGCCGCGTTGATGTCCAGGTGGCTCGCGATGGTGATTTGGTCACCATCGACGTGCTCGACGACGGCCGCGGAACCCGTGAGGGCGGCAGCGAATCCGTGGGCAGCCTGGGGACCGGGCAGGGAATCGCTGGAATGAATGAACGTGCCGGAATCTATGCTGGAATCGTTACTGCCGGACCAGGAAAACGGGGAGGTTGGGCAGTCCATGCCGAGCTCCGCTGGAACGGCGAAAAGGGGGAATCATGATCGAAGAAGTCATCAAAGTGCTGCTGGTGGACGATCAGCCGCTGCTGCGGATGGGCTTCCGGCTCATTCTTGAAGGTGAAGAGGACGTCCATGTGGTGGGCGAGGCTTCGGACGGCATCGAGGCTGTTCGCCAAGTAGAAGCCCTGCAACCTGACGTCGTTCTGATGGACGTCCGCATGCCCGGCATGGACGGCATCGAGGCAACCAAGCAGATCACGGATTCAGGCTCCGACGCGCGGGTCATCATCCTGACCACGTTCGACCTCGATGAGTACGCCTTCAGCGGGCTGCAGGCGGGGGCGTCCGCGTTCCTGCTCAAGGACGTTGCCCCCTCTGAGCTGGTTCACGCGGTGCGCTTGGTGGCCAGTGGCGATGCCGTGGTGGCCCCGAGAGTCACGCAACGGCTGCTTGAAACGTATGTACGCGGTGGCGTCGTGCCCGGTCACTCGCCCACATCGCACCGCGACCCGCTCTTGGACGAACTTACCCCGCGGGAAACCGAAATCCTCACCACCATCGCGGAGGGCCTCTCCAACGCTGAGATTGCCCACAAGTTCTTCCTCTCGGAGGCCACGGTGAAGACCCACGTCCGCCGGATCCTGAGCAAGCTGCAACTGCGGGACCGGGTGCAGGTTGTGGTCTACGCCTACGAAACCGGACTCGTGGTGCCCAGCAACCCGGACTACTGAGACATAGCCGCGGCACAGTTTCACCATGTACAACGCACAGGCGCGGCGCGTTTCATGGAGGCATGACAACTCCTCACCCCAACCACGACCGCGGCCTTGAATTCGATCTCTCCACGCTCCTGAGCCGGCGCCGCAGCTTGGGGCTCCTCTTCGGCGCTGGAACGGCAGCAGCCCTCGCAGCCTGCACGCCGGGAACGGGGGGCGGCAGCGCGTCGCCGTCGAGCACTGCCACCGCCAGCGCTACTGCCACGGCGACGGAAACCACGACGGCGGCTGCGTCACCTTCCGCGTCGGCCACGAGCACGGTGACCCGGGCGTTCGCAGAATGCGGAGTGGAGATCCCGGAGGAGACGCTGGGGCCCTACCCGGGCGACGGTTCCAACGGCCCCAACGTGCTCGAGGCTTCGGGAGTAGTCCGTCGCGACATCAGGTCCAGTTTTGGCACGTCCACCACCAAGGCTGAGGGCGTGCCGCTGACAGTTACCCTGACGCTTCTGGACAACGCGAACGGCTGCGCTCCGTTGGCCGGCGCAGCCGTGTACGCCTGGCACTGCGACCAGAACGGCAAATATTCGCTCTACGATTCGGGCTTGGAGAACGAGAACTACCTCCGAGGCGTGCAGGAAGCAGATGCCAACGGCCAGCTGACTTTCAGCACCATCTACCCGGGAGCGTACAACGGCCGCTGGCCACATATTCACTTTGAGGTATTCGAATCCATGAGCAATACGACTGCAGCCGGACAGGTGCTGACGGTCTCGCAGATCGCACTTACTGAGAAGGCTTGCAAGGAGGTCTATGCGACGGCCGGTTATGAATCCAGCGCCAAGAACTTCCCGAATACCACCCTGACCTCGGACAACGTCTTTGGTGACGATGGAGGCATATACCAGCTGGCGACTATGTCCGGTTCGGTCGCGGGCGGTTACACGGCCGCACTGAACGTCACCGTCTAGCCCGGCCGGCAACGAAAGCGGGGCTAGACTCGGGGGCATGCCTTCGAATGCCTCCGCAGCAGTTGACCACATCAAGGACCTGGGCGAGTACGTATCGGCGTCGCCGTCGAGCTTCCACGCTGTGCACGAAGCCGCGCGCCGACTCGACGCTGCGGGCTTCACGGGATTGGATGAACTGCAGCCGTGGGACGGCGGAGCAGGCAAGTTCTACGTGATCCGCGACGGTGCGCTCATTGCCTGGGTGACTCCCGAAAACGCCGGCCCCACCACTGGTTTCAACATCCTTGGTGCACACACCGATTCGCCGTCGTTCAAGCTCAAGCCGAAGCCCACCACCGGTAAGTTCGGTTGGCTGCAGGCCGGTGTGGAGGTCTACGGTGGGCCGCTGCTCAACTCCTGGCTGGACCGCGAACTGCAGCTGGCGGGCCGCTTGGTACTGCGCGATGGAACCCAGCACCTCACGGCCACCGGACCCCTCCTCCGTTTCCCGCAGCTTGCCATTCACTTGGACCGCGGCGTCAACGACAACGGACTCCACCTTTCCAAGCAGCAACACATGAACCCCGTCTTCGGCCAGGGCGACCCAACCGGTGAAGATCTTCTGGCACTGCTTGCCGATCGCGTTGAGGGCGCCACTGTGGACGCTGCCGATATCGGCGGGTACGACGTCGTGGTGGCAGACACGCAGGCACCGGCGGTTTTCGGGGCCAAGAGTGAGTTCTTCGCTTCCGGGCGCATGGATAACCTCTCCTCCACACACGCTGGTTTGGTGGCGTTGGTAGCGCACGCAGCCGATGCTCCGGCAGGGGGCCCGATCGCCGTCCTTGCTGCCTTCGACCATGAAGAGATCGGCTCCAACTCCCGGTCCGGCGCCTGCGGCCCTATCCTTGAGGACATCCTGGTCCGCATCTCCGACGGCCTGGGCGCTACGGTGAGCCAGCGGCGGCAGGCTTTGGCGGCGTCGTTCTGCGTTTCTGCGGACGCCGGCCACGCTGTCCACCCGAACTACGCGGAGAAGCATGACCCCGCAAACAAACCGGTGTTGAACGGCGGTCCGCTGCTGAAGATCAACGCAAACCAGCGCTACGCCACAGACGCGACGGGCGCCGCCGTCTGGGCAAGGCTCTGTGATGAGTCTGACGTTCCGTACCAGGAGTACGTCTCCAACAACGATCTCCCGTGTGGTTCCACCATCGGACCCCTCACAGCTACACGCTTGGGCATCCGGACGGTGGATGTGGGGATTCCGCTGCTGTCCATGCACTCTGCGCGGGAGTTGTGCGGTGTAGAGGATCCGAAGAGCCTTTCGACTGTTGCGGAGCTTTTTTTCCGTACTGCCGTCTAGGCTGAAGCGTCAAACACTCATTTCAGGGGCATGACAAAAGTTTCCTATAAGAAACTTTAGATGCCTTGAGGGTTACATTTTGTGCACGGCCCCTGTTTGAGGGAGTGCAAAATGTTCGGGTGCACAGGATTCGGTGCGGTGGCGCAGGCTAGCGTGAACTAGTCATGTGGCCAGTGGCACACCACTGCGGCCAACCCCAAACCTAAAGGACGGCGCCGATCCATGCACGCTGACCAACAGCTTTCCAAGTCCCTGAAGCCACGTCACCTCTCCATGATCGCCATCGCCGGCGTCATTGGAGCTGGCCTGTTCGTAGGCTCCGGCGCTGCCATTCAGCAGGCCGGCCCGGGCATCCTCGTGGCTTACCTGGCTGCAGGCCTCGTGGTCATCCTCGTCATGCGCATGCTTGGTGAGATGGCTGCGGCCAACCCCGAAACCGGATCCTTCTCCACCTACGCCGACAAAGCCCTTGGCCGCTGGGCCGGATTCAGCATCGGCTGGCTCTATGCCTGGTTCTGGATCATCGTCCTTGGCATCGAAGCTACGGCCGGTGCCGCCATCATGCACCGCTGGGTTCCCGGCGTCGACCAGTGGATCTGGGCCCTTGTGCTCATGGTGCTCCTGACGCTGACCAACCTCGGCTCCGTGAAGTCCTACGGTGAGTTCGAGTTCTGGTTCGCATCCATCAAGGTGGCCGCAATCGTCATCTTCCTGCTGGCCGGAATCGTTGCCATCCTTGGCTTCATGCCGGGCGTTTCGGCACCCGGCGTCGCCAACCTGCTGGATCAGGGTGGCTTCATGCCAAACGGTCCCGGCGCAGTTCTTGCGGGCATCCTCGTGGTGGTCTTCTCCTTCTTTGGCGCCGAAATAGCCACCATTGCCGCCGGCGAGTCCGAGAACCCGGTGGACGCCGTCAAGAAGGCCGTGAAGTCCACGGTGTGGCGCATCCTGATCTTCTACATCGGCTCCATTGCCATCGTGGTGACCCTGCTGCCTTGGAACGACGCCTCCGTGGCCAAGAGCCCCTATGTTGCTGTCATCGAGCTCTACGGAATCCCGGGTGCCGGCACCATCATGGACATTGTTGTCCTCACCTCGGTGCTCTCCTGCCTCAACTCGGGCTTGTACACCGCCAGCCGCATGCTGTTCTCGCTCTCGCAGCGCGGCGACGCTCCCAAGTCCTGGATGAAGATCTCCAAGCGTGGGGTTCCGGCCGCGGCCGTGCTCGCTTCCACCGTGGTGGGGTTCCTCACCGTTGGCGCGAACTACATTGCCCCGGACTCGGTGTTCCTGTTCCTGGTGAATACCTCGGGTGCCATCGCGCTCTTCGTGTGGTTGGTCATCGCGACGTCCCAGCTCATCCTGCGCAAGCGAATGGGTGCGGCCGCCAAGGAGCTCGACCTCAAGATGTGGTTCTTCCCGTACCTCACATGGATTGCCATCGGCGCCATCGTGGCACTCATCATCGGCATGGTCATCATCGAATCCACCCGCGAATCGCTGTTCCTGTCGCTGGCGTTGGCCGCGGTTGTAGTGGGCATCGGCGTGCTTCGCTACCGCAATAAAGGCAACACGCCCGCCACTCCGGTGCTTGGCGGGGAAGCCGAGCGCGCCAAGATCGGTTCCTGACCGCCGTCGCCTTTTCTGCAGCGGGACAGCCGCCGTCATTGCTCGACGGCGGCTGTCCCGTTTCGCTTTATTGTTTGGCTTGCTCATGGCGTTTCTTGTCGGCCTGCAGGATGCCGTCCCGGACGCCTGCACGAACCACGAAGTACAGAAAATAGAGGGCGATCGCCGAGAAGACGACCGTCAGAACCAGGGCATTCAAGGGTGTTGCACCCATGGCCCCAGCCCTAGCGGGAGGCTTTCACGGCCTCAGGAATCCACGGATTGCCATTCTTCGTGTTAGTGTCTTTGACGCTGTCAAGGAGAAAATGGAAACATGTTCTCCTGATCACCTTGCGCGGGTGGCGGAATGGCAGACGCGCTAGCTTGAGGTGCTAGTCCTCGAAAGGGGGTGGGGGTTCAAGTCCCCCTCCGCGCACAAAGAAACCCCCGGAAGTTGATCTTCCGGGGGTTTTGTCGTTCCTGGGTACTAGCCGCCCGGCCCGGGGCGGCCAGCCCTCAGCCGCCAGCACTCAGCCGCCCGGCCGCGGCGCGAACATGATGACGCCTACGCCCACGATGCAGATGGCGGCGCCGATCACGTCCCAGCGATCCGGCCGGAAGCCGTCCATCAGCATTCCCCAGCCGAGTGATCCGGCAATGAACACGCCGCCGTAAGCCGCGAGGACCCGGCCAAAGTGCGCGTCGGGTTGGAAGGCCGCGAAGAAACCGTAGATTCCCAGCGCCACCACGCCGAGTCCTGCCCACCACCACGCTTTGCCTTCGCGCACGGCCTGCCAGATCAGCCAAGCTCCGCCGATCTCTGCGACGGCTGCCAAAACGAAGAGAATGGTGGTCTTCAGAACGGTCATAGCCCCAGTATTCCGTGCTGCCCCACCAGGTTATCCACATACGTAATCTGGCTGGTTCCTCCCACGGATCCCGCCGAATAGCTTTGAGTGCAGGAGATGCACTAAGATATTGAAGTCTGTGTTACGCCCTCTTGCCGTGTTTTCGGCCGGGGAGCGCCAACGCAGCATCGCAAATGAACCTCCTGTTACGGAAATACCGTAACCGCTTAGCCCAAAGGAGGTGGGTTCACATATGCGTCCTTACGAATTGATGGTAATCATCGACCCCGAGGTCGAAGAGCGTACCGTAGAGTCGTCGCTTCAGAAGTTCCTCAATGTCATCACCACCGATGGTGGAACCATCGAAAAGGTAGACATCTGGGGCCGTCGCCGTCTGGCGTACGACATCAAGAAGAAGTCCGAAGGTATCTACGCCGTGGTGAACTTCACCGCAGCACCGGCTACCGCCAAGGAACTTGATCGCCAGCTGTCTCTCAACGAGACGATCATGCGCACCAAGATCATCCGCCCTGAAGACCAGAAGGTCGTTGCTGAGTAATCAGCCCCTTTCAGGTCTTTACCCCGCAGGAACGAACAAGGAGGCAGTAGATGGCAGGCGAAACCACTATTACGGTCATCGGTAATCTCACCAATGACCCCGAGCTGCGGTTCACCCCGTCTGGCTCAGCAGTAGCGAACTTCACCATCGCTTCTACTCCCCGGACCTTTGACCGCCAGTCCAATGAGTGGAAGGACGGGGAAACCCTGTTCCTCCGCGCATCGGTATGGCGCGAAGCAGCCGAGAACGTGGCCGAGTCCCTCACAAAGGGCATGCGCGTCATCGTTTCCGGCCGTTTGAAGAGCCGTTCTTACGAAACAAAAGAAGGCGAAAAGCGCACCGTTATTGAGCTTGAGGTCGACGAAATCGGCCCCAGCCTGCGTTACGCAAACGCCAAGGTCAACCGTACCCAGCGCTCCGGCGGTGGCCAGGGTGGCTTCGGTGGCGGTAACGCCGGTAATTCCGGTGGCTTTGGAGGTGGCGCTCCTGGTGGAAACCAGGGTGGCGGCAACTCCGGTGGAACCTGGGGCGGCAACCAGCCCGCACAGCAGCAGGATGACCCTTGGGCTACGCCCGGTGTCAGCAATGCTGGCGGTTGGGGCAACGGCCCGGATTCCGAACCTCCCTTCTAAACACCAAATAAACGTCCGACGCCGGACGCTCACCGGAACTGCCGAAAGGCACCATGGTGACAACCGCCGTCGAACACCACCATCCCGTGGATCAATATCCACGGGCTCCATAGAAAAGGAGCTCCACGATGGCTAAGGCTGAACTCCGTAAGCCCAAACCAAAGTCCAACCCCTTGAAGGCCGCTGACATCACTGTCATCGACTACAAGGACGTAGCATTGCTGCGCAAGTTCATCTCCGACCGCGGAAAGATCCGCGCTCGTCGCGTCACTGGCGTTACCGTTCAGGAACAGCGCAAGATCGCCCAGGCAATCAAGAACGCCCGCGAAGTTGCTCTGCTGCCTTACTCCGGCGCTGGCCGCGGCTAAGGGAAGGGATTAACTAACATGGCAAAGCTCATTCTGACCCACGAAGTAACCGGTCTCGGTGCTGCTGGTGACGTTGTGGAGGTTAAGGACGGTTACGCACGTAACTTCCTGCTGCCCCGCGGCTTCGCTCTGACCTGGACCAAGGGTGGCGAGAAGCAGGTTGAGTCCATCAAGGCTGCCCGCGCCGCTCGTGCGCACGCTTCTGTTGAAGCTGCACAGGCCCAGGCCCAGGCTCTGTCCTCCAAGAAGGTCAAGCTCGAGGTGAAGGCCGGCGAGTCCGGTCGTCTCTTCGGCACCGTCAAGCCTGCTGATGTCGCTGCTGCTGTTGAGGCTGCTGGCCTCGGCGCCATCGACAAGCGCAACGTTGAACTGCCGAACCACATCAAGTCTGTCGGTTCGTACACGGCCAACGTTCGCCTGCACGAGGATGTTTCCGCTGTTATCGACCTCGAGGTCGTTGCAGCAAAGTAGTCTCTGACTGCACCTGAAGACCCCCGCTACCGGATTCCGGTGGTGGGGGTCTTTTTGCTGCCATCTCGGCGCGAGATCTATGGGGTGTGAAACTCCTCCATAACGTGCTTATAGCCAGCACGGATCATCTCGGCCAGGATCTCCCGGTCCACGTCGTCCAGCTTGTTCACGTACAGGCACGCGGCACTGGCCTTGTGCTTGCCCAATTCCGGGAGCAGGCGGTCCGCGTCCGGACCCTCGGTGAGCCCGTACAGCACCAGGCTGGCCTTGCGCGGTGAAAAGCCGACGGCGGCGGCGTCACCTTCGCGGCCGCTGTGGTACTTGTAGTGATAGCTGCCGAAACCAACGATGGACGGGCCCCACATGACGGCTTCCTTGCCGGTGATGTTGCGCATCATGTCCAGCAGCTCAAAGCCGTCCTCGCGCCGCTTGGGGTGCTCCACCGCGGCCAGGAATTCTTCCACGGGGACGTCCGTGGGCTGGGTCTTGTTCTCTGCCATACGGGTAGTTTCGCAGACGCGGGGCGGGCGTACCAGCACGCGGTGATAGCCTTCTGCGGTGACTTCAGAAGCCCCGCGCATCCGCCCCTTCCACCAAGTGGACGTCTTCTCCGAGGTCCCGTACCTCGGCAATCCGCTCGCGGTGGTCGTCGATGCTGAAGGCCTCAGCACGGAAACGATGCAGCACTTCGCCAACTGGACCAACCTCTCCGAGACCACGTTCCTGCTCCCTCCCACCCACCCCGAAGCGGACTATAAGGTTCGGATCTTCACGGGCAGCGAGGAGTTCCCCTTCGCCGGACACCCCACGCTGGGCTCCGCGTACACGTGGCTGCAGGCCGGGGGAGTGCCTAAGACTGACGGCGTCCTGGTTCAGGAGTGCGGCGCGGGTTTGGTGCGGGTAAAGCACGACGCCGGCCGCTTGGCTTTCGCTGCGCCGCCGCTGACGCGCTTCGGCCCTGTGGACGACGATGTCCGGGCGCAACTCGTTGCCGGCCTGCGGCTGCCCGAGGATGCCCTGCTGGATGCGTCGTGGCTGGTCAACGGACCCACGTGGATCGGCGTGCTTCTGGGTTCAGCGGAACAAGTCCTGGCCATTGAGCCGGACCTCGTTGCCATGGGTGACCTCAAGGTGGGGGTGATTGGCCCACATGAGCCGGGTGCCGCCGTCGACTTTGAAGTCCGTACGTTCATTCCGGGCGATGCCATGGTGGAGGATCCGGTGACGGGCAGCTTCAATGCCGGCGCGGCCCAGTGGCTGATTGGCAGCGGCCGGGCGCCTGATGAGTATCTAGCCGCTCAAGGTACCGTCCTGGGCAGGGCCGGGCGTATTCACGTCCAGGCTGAAGCGGGCGAGACATGGGTTGGTGGAGCGTCGGCTACCTGCATCGAAGGCACGGTCCTCCTCTAACCACGGCTAGATTCGCTTGGGGCGTGTCAGCACCACCACCAGGAAGATTCCGGCACTGAGGACCGCCTGAATGATGACCAGGGACGCCGGCACATAGCCGAGGTACAGCGCCAGCAGCAGCGGAACCATGGCCAGGACGGTGACGTCCAGCCCGCGCATCAGGGAGCCCAGCTGGGCCCGCGGAACCGGGCCGAACGGCGTTTCCACCGGAGGTGCGGTCCAATCCGGCGGGGTCCTCGTGGCTGCGCGGAGCGTCCCAGCGCCCATGCCGACACCCGCCAGGACACCGACTCCTATCAGCCAAGGATTCGCCGCGCCCAGGAGAACCAAAAGCCCGCTAAGCACGGCCATCCACGCAGCCATTGCCAAGCAAGGCATGAGTGTCCGGCTTGTCCTTACCAGCGCCGGATGCAGCGGCAGCAGCGCGTCGAGCTCAGGAACCAGCGCCGTCTTGCGGGCTACGCTCCCCAAGCCCGAAGCCGTGGCGCATCCGGCGATCACTATGACGGCCAACTGTGCGACCTCGGGCAGTCCGCCTTCCACGAGAAGTATTGCGTTGCAGGCAGCGAGCCAAAGAATGGGCGGCGCCAGCGGGGGATTGAGCCTGAGGAAGGCCACCACATCGGCGCGGATCAGCGCCCACAGCGGGCCGCGCGCAGGCTGGGCGTAGAAGCTGGCTGCCCTGCCGCCGTCGACCCTTCTGCGGTTGCCACCAAGCGCACGCAGCACCTCATTGGAGTCTATCATGAAAAGTGACGCGCCCGCGTGACCGGCCACGGCGCCGCCGCGAACCAGCTCGTCACCCTTGACCTGACCGGCTCGCGGCGCAACTACGGCAAAGAGTGCGACGGCGGCGACGCCCACCAGCGCTGCCGGCCACGGGGAGGATGGCATCGCTGGAAGGACAGAGCATGTAAGAAGCGCAGCCGTCGCAATTGCCTTGCCAAGTCGTGGACCCAGTAAAGCAAGTTGCTGGATCCCTGCCATGGCTACCGCTATAGCTCCGGCTGCGCCGAAGGTGAGCGAAGCGAAGACGTGTTCCATGGGTGCGCGGTCAACAGCGGTCACCATGCTGAAGGGCAGGTAGATAACGCCAGAGCCGGCCGCCGTCAGCGCCACCTTGCGAGCGAAGGGTGGCAGGACCATGGGGCGGCGGTCAACGGGAAGCGTCAGCCACCAGGTGCTCTCTGCTCCGTTCACGGTCATCGGTCCAAGCTTCCGTGCAAGGTTGCCGATGACCAGGAGGACCGCGAACGTCACGGATGTCCACAACACCGCTTCCGGCAGGACGAGCCATTGTGCGCGGATGATGCTGTTGGCCGTTGATGCCCGTTGAGCAATCTCGTTGCGCAACGCCAGGACGAACGAGGCCGCAATGGTCAGGGATACACCAATGCCGAGCGCCCAACTGTAGGCATCAACAAAGAGGTCTCCCCACGAGGTCCGGCTGCGTTTGTACCTTTTGGCGCTCCGGCGGGTGAACCGGACAATCTCGGAGGCCAATTCCCGGTGCTGCGGGGAAAATTCACGGGTGAGCATGTCAGGACCCGGCAATGATCGAAGCCCCCTGCTCTGGATCGAACTCCAGAACTTCCTCGTCAATGACCAAACACGTGGTGGCCGTAGCCAGCAGCAGCTGGGGATCATGGGTGACCAGCACTACTGCGCCGCCGTCCTTGGCGTGGTCCGCTATGCGTTCGCCCATGGCTACCCGCATCCGCTGGTCGAGCCGCTGTTCGGGCTCGTCCAGAATCAGGAGCGACGACGGGCGGATCAGTCCGGCGGCAAGCAGCAACCTGCGGCGCTGGCTGGAAGACAAAGCATCGGGGATCGCATGGGCCCTGCCCAGGAGCCCGAAGAACTCCAGCTCTTCTTCGACGCGCGCCTCTGGGTCCTCCAGGGAGTGCCCACGGGCGATGAGGAGCAAATGTTCCCGAACAGTGAGGGACGGAAAGAAGAGATCATCATCGAAGACAGCGGAGACCTGCCGGCGGAACGGTACGGCGTCCGGATCGATGAGGAGACCATGGACCTTCACGTCTCCTGCCAGAGAGGCCTGCCGTCCAGCGATGGTCCGGGCTACCGTGGACTTTCCTGCTCCGTTCACGCCCACAATTCCCAAGACTTCACCCGCGTCCACCGACGCAGAAACTTCGCCGCAGACCGGAGCCCCGGCGTACCCAACCAACAGGCCTTCGGCCTCCAGAACTGTCCCCATGGTGCAACCCTACCGGCGGGATTGGCGCCACCCCACTGCAGCGTTTAGCGTGAGTCCTATGTCAGTATCCGATGCTTCCGCGAAGGCCAACGGCAACCCTTTGCTTGTCCTGGGCAAGATCACCTCCATCTTGGATGCCTTTTCCTTGTCCAAGCCGGTGCTGCAGTTGGCTGATATCCGAGAGTTCACCGGCATGCCCACGTCCACAGTGCAGCGGCTGGTCACGAATCTGACATCGCAGGGTTTCCTTGACCGCGAGGGCGACGCCTACCGCATCGGCATGCGGATGGCGTACTGGGCGGCTCCTGCAACCCGGGGCATGGAGGTTGTGGACATCCTGAGTCCTTTGCTCAAGACCCTGAGGGATACCACGGGCGAAACGGCCTGCTTCTTCAAAGCCGAGCAGCACTACCGGGTGTGCGTCGCCATGGCCGATACCCATCACGCGCTGCGTCGCGAGATGCATCTGGGCAAGATCGTGCCGCTCCACGCAGGTTCAGCGGGCAGGGTACTGCTCGCTTGGTCCCCGGAGCTGATGGAAGCTGTCCTGCGGGACCCCTTGGAATCCATCACTGACTACACCATCACCAGCTCCGAGGAACTTGAGGCAGCCGTCAAGAAGACCCACGCGGATGGTTTCGCCATCACGGTGGGTGAGCGGGAAGACGGCGCGTCCGGCCTGTCCGCACCGGTTTTCGACTCCGCCGCGGGCTTGGTGGGGGCCGTGACCATCAGTGGACCGACGCTGAGAATGCCATTGGAGACGTGCGAGGCCTGGGTTGAACCCCTTCTGGCGACAGCTGAGCACATGACAAGGCTGATTGGTGGCCGGTTCCCCGGCGAGAGCTGAATCTACAACCGTAGGGAGAATGCAATGTCTGAGAAACATCCCACCGTGGATGCTTATATCTCAGCGCAGCCTGAGCCAACTCAGCAGGTCCTCCAGGAGGGGACGCTGAAGTTTCCACTGGCCAAGCCGATTCCGTACAGCCTGATGGGCAAAGTTGCTGCACAACTCGCAGCAGAGAAAAAGATGAGGCACTGATGAGGGACTTCGAAACCTTGGTGAACGAGGCTGCCGAAGCCGACGTGACAGGCTGGGGATTCCACTGGCTGGATGGGAGGGCCACCGAAGAAAGGCCGCCTTGGGGATTCGCAAAATTGCTGGCCGGTCGACTTGCCACAGTCCGGAGCGCCCTTGATCTTGATACCGGTGGGGGAGAGGTCCTCTCGGAGGCCGGCGAATTTCCCGAACGTATGTCTGCCACTGAGGGATGGCCGCCCAACGCACGGCGCGCTGTTGAAAGGCTCGGTCCACGCGGGGTTGAGGTGGTTGAGGTGACCGCGGACGCACCGTTGCCGTTCCCTGACGAGTCATTCGAGTTGGTCACAGCCCGGCACCCCGTTCGTCCGGACTGGGATGAGATCCACCGAGTATTGGCCCCCGGCGGCCACTATTTCGCCCAACATGTTGGCCCGGCGTCGGCGTTTGAACTCATTGAGCACTTCCTCGGTCCGCTGCCGCAACAACGGAAGGGCCGCGACCCGCAGGCCGAGTCAGCGGCAGCGGAAGCTGCCGGCCTGACCATAACTGACCTCCGCACGGCCCGGTGCCGGATGGAGTTTTTCGACGTCGGCGCTGTGGTGTGGATCCTGCGCAAGTGTGTGTGGTGGGTGCCCGACTTCTCCGTGGAGGGCTATCGTGACAGACTCAAGGAGTTGGATGAACAGATGAGAGCTGGCCGCCCCTTCATCGCTCACTCCACCCGGCACCTGATTGACGCCCAGCGAATTGGGTAGAGGTTAAAAGGGCGCACCTAGGAGGAGCACGTATGGATTCTGCACGGACTTTCGAGTCGATTGTCATCATCTTCAATCCCAACAGCACCGGGGACGCGCCTGAGCTGGCGCAGCAGTTGCATGGCAAGCTCAAGGAGCTGCTCACGTACCAGCCCGAAATCACCCTCCAGCCCACGGAGCACGCCGGGCACGCGGTGGACTTGGCGCGGGAAGCGGCCTCAAAGGGCGGCGATGTTCTTGTGGTTTCCGTCAGTGGAGATGGCGGCTACAACGAGGTTGTCAACGGTGTGATGCAGGCCGACAACCCGCGGGCCGTCGCAGCAGTACTGGCCGCGGGCAATGCCAATGACCATAGCCGGATTATCGGCACCAAGCCCCTTGAAGAGGCCATTGCCGAGGGCCGGGTTCACAACATTGACCTTCTCCGCATTCATACGGGCCAAAAAGAGAATGAGCCCCTTGAATACGCACATTCTTATATCGGATTTGGCCTCACCCCGGTGGTGGCCACTGAGCTTGAAAAGGGCAGCAAGGGCGCGCTGAAGGAGATGGTGACGGTCATCAAGTCCTTCTCCGAGTTCCAGCCCTTCGCCATTCGCCAGTCTGATGGGAAGCGCCGCAAGTTCGACAGCCTTGTCTTCGCCAATATCAATGAGATGGCTAAGTACGCCACGCTCAGTGAAGCAGAGGACCACCCGTCTGACGGAAAGTTTGAAGTCATCGTCTTTCCGCACATGCCCAAGTGGCGCGTTCTTTTGACGGCCCTCAAAGCCACTACGCAGGGGCTGGGCGATCAGCCGAGCGTGAGCAGCTACGAATTCACCACGCTCAAGCCGCTGCCGTACCAAATGGACGGCGAGGTGAAGAGCGTGGAAGCCAACGTCAAGGTCACTGTGGAGAGCGCTCCTCAAGCCTTGGCTACCCTTGGTTAGGCCCGCTTAGCCCGCCCCGGCGCAGGCTGAGGTGACGAAGTCGTAGATCTTGCCTCGCAACTCATTCGACGCCGCAATCTTCAGCACGCCTTGCCGTTCGCCCACAGTGATCCTCAGCGGCAGGAGGGTTCCCACCTTGTCTTCAGCCACAGCATGAGGATCACAGCGGGCTGGTCGGATGGTCAGCGGCAGTTCCTGCTTCACCATGCCCACCGCGACGTTCCTGGGCCAAGGGGCAGTGGGGGATTCCGCCAGTAACGTGGTTCCGTCGATCGATTCAATGGTCAGGCTTTGAGCCGCCCCTCCCGTGCGTGGCGTGATGACAAGGCGCACGACGGCGGTGCGACCGTCTGCGGCCACTTCCAGTTCCGGGTCCAAAACTATGGTGGCGACGGCGGTTGCTTCCGTTGTGGTGCACAGCTCGCTGGCGTTCCTGGTCAGGACGCCGAAGGGATCGGAAGCGCTGGCGTACTCCTCCGCGAGTTCCTTGCCCGGTTCTGAGTAGCTGATCCGGGCCTCCGCTTCTCGGCTCGAATCTGTAGATGACGTCCCACATGCCGCAGCCGGCAAGGCCGCAGGAAGGCTCTTGGGCTGGCGGGGTGGCAACTCAAGGCTGCCCTCCGTGGGCTCCCAGGTGATGTCGCCTTCAAACAGCGTGGAGCGCAGTCGGGCCCCGGTCACGGTCAGTGGCGAATCCGTAGTGTTGGTGAGCTGAATCTGGATGGCTTGCTTGCCGTATTGGTCCCTGGACTGATTGATCTCAACAGTGATGGGGCCTGCATTTCCGGTGGTGGGTTGCGGTTCTGAGTCAGGTGAATTACACCCAGCAAGGAGCGGCAGGGCGAGAACTACGGCCATGCCTACCGCGAAAGAACGCCACCCTCGGCACACCATGCGATCAGTGTAGGGGCGCAGGCAAGCAGCCGGTACCCGAAGCGTTTTTGATGTCGGCCCCATCACGTAGAGTCACCAATTATGAGATCCGCCCATGAAAGAAAAAGCGAAAGGCAACACTGATGTCCTTCCAGGCCTACCTTGACGCCATTGAAGACAAAACCGGGCTTACCCCGCGGCAACTGGTTGAAATCGCGGACGCCAAGGGCTTCAAGGACCCGTCGGTGAAGGCGGGGACCATTCTTGAATGGCTCAAAGCCGATTACGATCTTGGCCGTGGCCACGGTATGGCGCTTGTGCATGTCATCAAGAAGGGCCCCAAGATCGAGAGTAAGCATGTAGGAACGGATGGGACGCACCGGGACGAGTCGGACACGCTTTGGTTGGACGGCAAGGCCAGCAAACCGGCTACTTGATGCGAGAGTGGCGGGCCAACACTAAGCATGCTTAGCTTGGTCTTAAGTTACTTCCAGATGAGCACGCTGAGAGGAATACCATGTCCACCGTGACGCAGCTGTTCAAATCCCCCGCCACTGACATCTGGAAGGTCATCGAAGACGGCTGGCTCTATCCGGGCTGGGTTGTGGGTGCCTCGAGGATCCGCGCCGTGGACGACCAATGGCCACAAGTGGGCTCAAAGCTGCACCATTCCGTAGGCTCGTGGCCTTTCCTTATCGATGACAGCACCAGCGTCACCGCCATGGAAGCGGGCCGAAAGCTGGAGCTGCTTGCCCGGGGCTGGCCCATGGGCGAGGCCAAGGTGCTGATCACGCTGGAGGACCTTGGAGGCTCCCAATGCCGCGTCTCCATTGCCGAAGACGCAGTGCGCGGCCCGGGAAAAGTGGTCCCCAAAGCCCTTCGGGATCCCATGATCTCAGTACGAAACCGCGAGACCCTCAGGCGCCTGGAACTTATGGCTGCGGGCGGGGCCGGAAGGACAAACTAACAACCAGAACTAAAGCGACGCGATTGCCGTGCCCGCAGCCCGCATGGCGTCAACGTCGGTTGCCACCATGACGTCCGCAAAGTTCAGTGCATAACTGCCCAGGTCCTCGTGAACAGACCCCACCACTGCCACCACCGGAACTTCCCGTCCTGATTGACGCACACGCTCCAAGATGGCCGAAATGATCTTTCCCTCTCCTGTCTGCGAGTCTAAACGCCCCTCACCCACCACCACGATTTCGGCAGTACCCAGCAAGGAATCGAAGTTGGCGGCATCCAACACGGCGTCGGCGCCGGATACCAGTTCGGCGTTGAAGTGCGCCCACAGCCCGCCGGACAGCCCACCCGCAGCGCCGGTACGGGGGACGCCGGAAGGGTTGCGCGGAAGTAAGGGAGCCAGGCGCTCCAAGCGCTCCTCCAACAAAAGGACCGTGGCTGGATCCGCGCCCTTCTGCGGCCCGAAGACCCGCGCGGCCTCCAAGAACGTAGTGGTGACGTCCGAAAGAACGGTCAGGCGGGCGTCGCCAAGCCCACCGTTTTCGGTGATTGCCCGCACAGCGCCTGTACCTCCGTCGGTGGTTGCCGAACCACCCGCAGCCACCAGGATGTGCTTTGCTCCGAGGTTGACTGCCGCGGAGATCAGGAGCCCGGTGCCATAGGTGCTGGCCGACATCGCGTCCTGCGGAGTAGTGCGCGCGGCCGACAACCCGCTAGCCTGCGCAACCTCGACGACGGCGGTTCCGTCCGCGGCCAGCCCAAGTATGGCCCGCAGCGGCTCACCCCAGGAATTGACGACGTCGACACTCACCGGAGAGGCGCGAAGGCTGCGGCAGAGCGCCTCGAAAGTCCCCTCGCCGCCGTCGGCGACGGGACGCTGCGTAGCCGAGCCGCCGCCGTCGTGAATTCCTGCCGCGATGGCCGCCGCCACCTCTGCTGCCGTGTATGTTCCCTTGAAACTGTCCGGGGCCACCAGTATGGTCATGCTCGCGAAAGCGGGTTGACGGGATGGAGCGGCAAGCGGCCTTCGGCGATGGCGATCGCGTTGAGGGCGCTGAGCCTGGCCATTTCGGCGCGGACCGGCACGGTTGCGCTGCCCACGTGAGGCAGGAGGACCGTGTTGCGGAGTTTGGCAAGGCCGGCCGCGAGTCGAGGCTCGTCCTCGAACACATCCAAACCAGCCCCGCCGATCACTCCGTTGCGCAAGGCTTCAACCAGCGCCGACTCGTCCACCACAGGGCCGCGGGCGGTGTTTATGAGGATGGCGTCGGACTTCATGCGGCCCAAAACATCTGCGTCCACCAGGCGCCGGGTCTGCTCGTTGAGGGGGACGTGCAGGGACAGGAAATCGCTGCGCTCCACCAGAGAATCCCACGGTACCTGCCGGACCTTGCCCGCGAATTCGCCGAGTTCCTCATCGCTAACCGGCCGGTCGCCGGGCGGCCGTGGTGAGAAGAGCACTTCCATGCCGAAGCCCAGGGCGCGTCGGGCAACGGCGCGGGCAATCCTGCCGAATCCGGCCAAGCCAAGCACAGCACCGGAAACGTCCCGGCCCAGCATGAACTCAGGTTCCCACCCAAGGAATTTCCCATCGCGGACCACACGGTCCGATTCCACCACGCGGCGTGCGGTGCCGAGGATCAGCAGCATGGCAACGTCCGCCGTCGCATCTGTCAGGACACCCGGGGTGTTGCCCACCAGGATGCCGTGCCGGGTGGCGGCGTCCACGTCGATATTGTTGTAGCCCACTGCGTAGTTGGAAACACCCTTCACCCGGGCCTTCGCCAGCAGCGGTTCGTCAATGACGTCGCGCAACTGGGTGAGCACTACGTCGTAATCGCCGGAGGCGCACAGCGCGGCGAGCGTCGCGTAGTCCGGTGGGTCCGGCAGTACGGTCACCTGACCGGCGTCGGACAGCAACTGCAGGCCGGGCTCGGGAATGGCTGTGGTGACCAGGTAGTGGATCCCCATGCCTAGTTGCCTCCTGTGGCGGAAGGCTGGGCGGATGGCATGACCCAGTCAAAGGCCTCAGCCTTGGAACGCGCGCCTTGGGCAGCCTTGGAGCGGTTCGGTTCGCCCAGTTCCGCCAACAGTTTTTCCGAAAGCACTACAAGTTCGCCGAAGACATCCGGGGTCAGCCACTCGGGACGTGTTGCGAAAAGAATGTCTTCGCTGGAGGTGTTGCCGCTCGCGCCGGGTGCGAACGGGCAGCCGCCCAGTCCACCGAGGGCACCGTCCACCATTACGGCACCGGCCTGGATGGCGGCAAGAGTGTTGGCCACGCCCAGGCCCCAGGTGTCGTGGCCGTGATACACGATCCGGCGTGCAGGGGACTCGTCCCGGACCCGGATGATTAGCCGGGATACCTGCGCTGGCACTGCCTGTCCAAGGGTGTCGCAGATGACGATGTCCGTGGTGCCCTCAGTGCGGGGATCGTTGGCGATCGAAAGAATGCGCTCCTCCGGAACGTAACCCTCGAACGGGCACGTGAAGGAGGTTGCAATGCACAGCTGGATCTGGCCATTTACTGCGCGGGTGTACTCAATAGCCTCGGGCAAGGCGGCCAGGCTCTCATCAGTGGTGCGCCCGATGTTCGCCTTGTTGTGCGAATCCGAGGCGGACAGGCAGTACTGGAAGTTGCGGGCACCAGCGGCTGATGCCTTCGCGACGTGACCGGGAGTGGCTACCCAGATCCAGCACTTGTCCAGTTCCTCGGGGGTGAGGGCTTGGACCACTTCCAGCGTGTTCGCCATGGTGGGGACCAAGTCCGCGCGGGCCATGGAGCCGAGCTCGATGGCCGGCACGCCCAGGCGCAGCAGCTCACGGACTGTCTCGATCTTCTGCTCAGTGGGCAGGAGTTTGCCGGTCAGTTGGAGTCCGTCACGCAGGGTGACGTCCCTGAGGATGGCGTTGCCCAGCGTGGCAGCAAGGGGGCTTTCAAAGCGGTTCATGGTCGGAGGGCCTCCTCGCGGCCTGAGGCCGCATTGATCTGCGTGGCATCCATGTTCAGGAGCCCGCCAAGGATTTCTTGCGTGTTTTCGCCCAAGTCCGGGCCCAGGTTCCGGATGGGCAGGGACTGGTCCCCGATCACTGGAACAATGCCGGGGAATCCGACGCCGGGAAGGATTTCCTCGCCAGTGGAAACGTCGAACTTCTGGATCATGTTGCGGGCGGCGTACTGGCTGTCCGTGCTGATGTCCGCCGCGGTGTAGATGGGTCCTGCGGGAACACCGGCGGCTTCGAGGGATGCAAGGGCTTCGGCGCCGGAAAGCGTGGCGGCCCATTCGCCGATGGCCTGATCCAGTTCTTCACGCTTGGCCCAGCGCCCGGCATTTGTCTGCAGGGAAGGGTCTTCCGCCAAGTCCGGACGGCCGATGGTTTGCATGTACCGCTGGTAGATCGAGTCACCGTTCCCGGCCACCACGATGCTCGCACCGTCCTTGCACACGTACGCGTTGGAAGGAGCGATGCCCTCCATCCGGCCACCCACACGTTGCCGGTCCACGCCGTAGGCCTGGTAGTCCGGAATCAGGGATTCCATCATGGAGAACATGGCCTCATTCAGCGCGACGTCGATGATGCGCTCGGTGAGCGGAACAGCACCAGCCGAGTCCCGGCGTCGTGCTTCACGCTGGTACAGGCTCATCATGGAACCGAAGGCGGCGTACAAGCCCGCAATCGAGTCTCCAATCGAGACGCCCACGCGAACCGGCGCGCGGTCCGGGTCACCCACCAGGTTCCGGAACCCTCCGTAGGCTTCGGCGACGGCGGCGAAACCGGGCCGCTCGGACAGCGGGCCCGTCTGCCCGAAGGCAGAGATGCGGGTAACGATGAGGTCCGGGTTCGCTTCGTTGAGGACTTCGGGGCCCAGGCCCCACTTTTCCAGGGTGCCGGGGCGGAAGTTTTCCAAAAGGATGTCGCACTTGGCCACGAGCTCCAGCACTGCCTGCTTGCCGGCCTCGGTCCGGAGATCAAGGACCACTGACTTTTTGTTGCGGTTCAGGGTGCGGTACAGCATGGACGTGTTGCCTTTGTGCAGGCGCCAGTTGCGTAGTTCGTCGCCGGTTCCCGGCCGTTCCACCTTGATGACCTCAGCTCCGAAGTCGGCGAGTAGCCGGCCGGCCGTAGGTGCGGCAATGTAATTGCCGAGTTCCAGGACCCGGACGCCGTCCAGAGGGGCGATTGTTTGGTGTGTCATGGTCTTCTTTCGTGCGTGGTGGGTAGACGGTTGGCGGGGTCGGTCAGAACAGCAGGCTCATGGGCAGGATCAGCAGGATCGCCACCACCGAGGCTACGGACACTCCCACCGTGACCGATTTGAGTGCACCCCTCACACTCTGACCCAAAAGTGACTGCAGGAGCCAGAACGTGTTGCTGGTGACGTGAACCATGAAGAGCGATCCCGCGCCGGCAGCGAGTGCCAGCAGTACCGGATCAAGGCCAATGGCCGGAGCGATGGGTGCCAGCAGCCCTGCAGCCGTGATGGCGGACAATGTCACGGACCCGACGGCGATGTGCAGCACTGCTGCGATGGCCCAGACCACCAGCAGCGGAGCCACCGTGCTGGCGGAGAAGAATCCGCCCAGAATGTCACCCAAGCCAGCTGCCGCAACTGTCGCGGCGAGCGAGCCGCCGACGCCGGTGAGGATGAGGATCTGACCGCTTTCCTTGAAGCCAACAGCGATGGCCTCCTCAACCTTCTTCTGACCGATGGCAGCACGGGTCACCAAGCAGGTCCCGATGAGACCGATAAGGAGGGCGATCACTGGCTCGCCGAGGAGCTGCAGCCAAGGCATTGAGATCTCAAGGATTTCAAGGATTGCCCCGGCGCCGATGAGGAGCAGGGACGTCAGCAACGGTGCGAAGAGCAGGATCAGTGGGGCTTCTTTGCGTTCGCGTTCGACGACGGCGACGCTTCCGCCGGCGGGTTGGGCGCTGGATGCAGCCGTGCCACGCTCACTGTTTGCCGTGGGCGGGACAGTTGCTGCGCCACCGTCTGTGGGTTCCTCGCCTTCGCTGTCTTCCTCGGCAACGAACGTGTGGTCCTCGTCCTTTGCCTCGTTCCAGAATCCGCGGCGGAACAGGAAGGTCATGATGGCAATCGAGATGATGATCGTGGGGATCACAAGGAGCAAACCGAAGAGGAGCATTTTGCCAAGCGGGACGTTCAGCAAGCCGGCCAAGGCTAGTGAGGCGACGCCGGGAACGGTGAACACGATGCCGCACTCCAGCGCGATGGCCATGGCGGTAGCCATTCGGGCCGTGCCGAGCTTACCGATTTTCGGGGCCAACTTGCGGGCAAGTGGTGCTGAGATGACCAGCAAGACGTCCAGGAAGATCGACTGCAGGACCGTTCCGATGGCCAAGCCCATGGTGTAGGGGAGTCGCTTGGGCCCGAAGGTCTTGAGAAGGTGCTCCACGAGGCGCCGGATCGCGCCGCTCTGGTTGAGGATGGAGCCCATCAGGACGCCGAAGGCGATGAGCAGGCCGACGTCCACCATGATCTCGCCGAAGCCGCCGGTGATGGTTTTGACGGTTTTCTCGACGCCGAGGCCCACCGCCAGACCGAGATAAACGGAAGCGAGGATCAGGGAAATCACCGGGTTGACCCGGAAGCGGACGATCAACAGGACAGCCGCTAGAACTGCGACAGCTGTGTTGATCAGAACAGCAATGTCTGACATGGGAATCCGATCGTTGGGCCTTCCGCACTGAAGGCTGGAATCTGATGCGCACCGTGAGGCGGGCCACATCACTAATCCCATATTATGAGTTTGAACTCATATTGCAAGCTTATTCCGAAACTAAGTGGATTCTTTGTGCGGTTGCGCTGCGCTGGGAAGGGGCTGACGTCTGAAACCAACCTGCGGCCTTAGCATGGTCCACAGGTACACCGACCGGGGGAGTGTGTGATGGGACCGTTGGAATCGATCCAAGCCAGCACGAAGCAGGGCGAAACAGTGGTTACTGGTTCAGGTTCACGTCCTCCACGAAAACGATCCTCACGGCTGCGGAAGCTGGACCTGGCGATCCTGCTGGTGCTGGTAGTCCTCCTGGCGCTTTCCGCTACGCCGTGGCCTTCCGCGATGTTGATTCGAAGCGTCTTTGAACGCGGGGCACAGGCGACCATCGACGAGATGACGCCGTACGTTCCGGACACGCCGTTGCAAACGGAGATGGGTGTCGCCTACAAGCCCGGTTCAACTTTCGATGTCTTTAGTCCTGCAGGGACTGCCGCGCCGCTACCCACTGTGGTGTGGATTCACGGGGGCGCCTGGATTTCCGGGGCCCAACGCGACGTGAATCCGTATCTTCAGATACTCGCGGCTGAGGGCTACACCACTATTGGCATGAGTTATCCGATCGCTCCTGAGGCCACTTATCCCACGGCGGTGCGGGACATCAACGACGCACTTGCCTACATCAAAGCCAACGCCACTGAGTTGAACGTGGACACCAGCCGCATCGTCTTGGCCGGGGACTCTGCCGGCGCGCAGCTCGCGAGCCAGATGACCACACTCACCGTGAACCCTGAGTATGCGAATCTGATGGGAATCCAGCCCGCCCTTCAGAAGTCGGATCTCGCGGCCACCATCCTTCACTGCGGTGTCTACGACCTCCGCGCCATGGCGGACCTCAGCGGAATCGTAGCCTGGGGTTTCAAGACGTCACTCTGGGCCTATACGGGCACCAAGGACTGGTCCGCTACCTACGCCGGTGCCACCATGTCCACCATTGACTTCGTGACCGAGGACTTCCCGCCAACGTTCATCAGCGGTGGTAATGGTGACGGCCTCACGTGGTTGCAATCCGTGCCCTACAGCAACCGCTTGAAGGATGCCGGGGTTCCCGTTACCGAGCTCTTCTGGCCTGCCACCCATGAGCCTGAGTTGCCGCACGAGTACCAGTTCCACCTGAACTTTGACGAGGCCCGCGAGGCGCGGGACAGGACGTTCGATTTCCTGTCCACGCACGCTCTACGGCAGTAGTCAGGGGCCGCCAAGCAGGGTGATTCAAAGTATCTCCACGATGGAACTATTCTGGACTTAGGACTCCCACCCCTGAGGCGCTTCCCGCGCCGCGCAGGCCAGCCCTCTTCTGGGCATCCGCAGTGTGTGCCGCAGCAACGCTCCTGATTCCCTCGTGGATGCCGGATTCCTTGTTGTCATCCTGAAGACTCCGCTGAACCTCAGCCTGCTGGACGGACGTCAGGCTCTCGGCGTCATCACCGAGCACCCCGGCGTCACTAATTGGGCTGTGGGAGGTCACTCGCTGGGCGGAGTCAGCGCGAGCACCTTCGCGTTGGACCACTCGGCCGTGAGCGGCTTGCTCCTCTATGGCTCCTATCCCTTGGAGTCCCGCAGCCGGGTGACGGCGAAGCGACGGTGGACCGCGAGGTGGCGAAAGAGCAGATTTCTGCCGCCACGGTGGCGTTCTTGAGACAGCTCGGGACTCCCTGACTGCCCCCGGGAATACTTCGGAGCATGCCCCTGTTCATAGATTTAGATGCAAATGCATGTAAGCTGGATGAACGAGCAACAGGAGAATGCCATGGAAACCCGCCGCATCACCGTCCTTTCCGCCGGACTCGGCGTACCGTCGTCGAGCCGCTTGCTGGCCGACCAGCTGGCTGCCTCGGCCGAGCGGCAGCTGCGCGCGGCAGGGTACCAAGCGACGATCGACATCGTCGAACTGCGGGACCTCGCCGTGGACATCGCCAATAACTTCGTCACGGGCTATGCCGCACCGCGCCTCGCGGACGTGATTGCCGGCGTCGAGAATTCCGACGCCATCATCGCCGTCAGTCCCGTCTTCAGCGCCTCCTACAGCGGACTGTTCAAGTCATTTATCGATGTCCTGGACCCGAAGTCGCTGGAGGGCAAAGCCGTTCTGCTGGGTGCCACAGGCGGAACTGACCGCCATCAGATGGTCCTCGACTACGCCTTGCGTCCCCTGTTCAGCTACCTGCGCACCAGGATCGCGGCTACCGGCGTCTTTGCAGGGCCCCAAGACTGGGGAAACACCGACGACGGCGGGTCGCCCCTCTCGGCGCGCGTGGACCGGGCCGCGGGTGAACTCGTGCAGCTGCTCAGCGGCCCCCAGCCGCACCGCAAGAATGACGCACTTGAGTCGCTGCCGTTCGAGCAGTTGCTCGCCGGGATCTCAGCAGGCAGGTAGGGGGCGTGCGGGGGAGTGGTGGAAGAATGCGCCTTGCCACTCTTGGGTCACTTGTGCTTGGCGATTCGGCGTCACCGACCACGGAGGATAAACGCGGAACCCGCGCTTCCCGCCGCTGCCATTAACGGAACAAATTCCATGAGTGACCAAGGCGGACCGGGGAAAGAGGAAATGACCGGAGTTCTCCGATTCCCGGACTGAGACCACCAGAATGTCTGTGTCGTGCGCGGAAGGGCCGTCCGCCGGGAAAGGTTCCGTTCCTCCGGCCGCTGCGCGACGCCACACCGCAACGAACAAGCCCACCTTGGTGGGGGTGACCTTTCCAACCCGGAAGCGGATCAGCCCTGGGCCGCTGGTGGCGGTTGCGGCTCCGTATTCAGCGTTGTCTGCCTCGGGAGATGGCGGGGAACACTCCCTCCCAAGCATTTGTACAAGCCGCTGCGCTTCGACGACGTCCGGATGCATCATCCGTTCAGTATGCATGCGGGGCTTCCCACCTCCTGAATCCCGGACCTTGGACAGGCCGAACTTATTGCCCGGTCCGATCGTTGGGGCAAACATGAAGTGTCCTGTGGATTCCATTGACCTGGTGATGAGCGAACGAAGCGGCGTGGAGATCGACTACTGCCCGCAGTGCAGGGGTGTGTGGCTGGACCGTGGGGAGCTGGACAAGATCATTGATCGCGTCGCGGCTGAAACCATCCCCGCGCCTGCCCGGCCCGCCGCCGCGCCGTCACAGCCGCCCATCGCGCCGCCACCTATCTACAACCCCTTCGAGTCCCGGCCTCAGCAGCCGCGGTACGACGATAGGGACCGGCGCGACTATGACCGAAGGGACTACGATCGCCGCGACGGGGGCAATCGTGACCAGTACGGCCGCAAGCGCAAGAAGAAGGAAGGCTTCCTGGGGGATCTGTTCGACTTTTAGTTTCCGTGGACGGGCCGGAAGTGGTTTCCGCTACGGCGGGCAGGGAATGCGCTCAGGACGTTTCTTTCTCGAAGAACAGCGCCATAACGTCGGCAGGCCAGTCCGTCGCGCGTCTCGTTTCCTTGTCGACGTAGGCGACGGTCATGAGGCAGCGCGACACCGGATTTCCGCGGGCGTCGGTCATGGAGCACTCGATAAATGCACTGGAACCGCGGAACTCACGCACGAACGACGTGATGACAATCTCCTGATCGCCCCGGACAGGCTGCAGAAAATCGATCTCCATTCTCCGGACCCAGACCATGAATGGCAGCTTGCCCAGGGTCTCCAGATCCCAGCCAACATAGTCCCGTAGGCCCTCCATCCGGTGATCTGCGTAGTACGACGCGTAGACGCCCGTGTTCACGTGGTTATACGGATCGAGCTCTGAGAACTTGACCCGGTGTGTGCTCTTGTAAACAATCGGTGCCCCCGGCATTCAGCTCTCCCTCGACGGCTTCCTCTACGTCAGTCGTCCAAAAGTTCAATGAACTCGCGGGCCTGCTTAATGTTGATGTCTGAGTGGCGCGTCAGCGCAAGTGCCGCGCCCTCAACGTCACCGCTTTTTGCCAGCGTTCGGATACGTCCGTAGATCTCGTCGTTGAGCATGTTGCTGCTCACTTCGCGGGTGACGTCGCCTTTGCTGACGATTGCCCGGTACCTGTAGGGGAAACGTTCGGGTTCGTCGTCATCGTCGGCAAGCAAATCTTTGGCCGGAGCTTCCGGTGTGAATGGCTGCGGGTGCGCCGCCAGCGCGCCTACGGCGTTACGCGAAGCCCGCAGGCCCTCGCCGGTGGCCTGCAAGTAAAGCTTGATGGCCGCCATGCCCTGCCCCTGGGCAATGAGCGAGTAAAGCTGCCGGTGCTGTTCCTGGTTGAGCTTTGCCGCAGACTCCCTGGCCAGCTCCACCGGGTCCTTGGGGGCATTCGCTGCTGCGATGTCGGCTTTGCTTTCCGCCGAGCGCTTGGTGAACGAGCGAATAAGCAGGAGCACGCCCGCAATGACCGCAATGAGGATCAGGAGCGGGATGAGGATGGAGTCCATGGCGTTGTCAGAGCCGATCTACGTAGTTCTTGGCGGTAAGCAAATCTGAGTGGGTGGCCTGGCGCAGGACCTTAATGGCCTCGATCTTTTTCCCACTGCGAACCAGGTTCTGCAGCTCGAAGGCGAGTTGAGGGTTCAGTTGACCATTGGGAAGTATGGCGGGCTGGTGTCCCGTTTGGCCGGCAGCGTGAGACCGTGCCGCTTGTGCCTGGATGGCCGTCCTGGTGTTCTCCGCCTGTTCCCTATGGCTGGCCTCGTTCTGGCTCGGCTTGGTGGTGGCTTCGATCCGCGCGCGGAGAGCCAGCGCCTCCTGCACCTGGGAAGCTTGGTGCGCAGCGGAACGTGCCGCCAGCTCGCGCTGATACCTCTCAGCGTCCGAGACGCCTGTGTCGCGCGGTTTGAAGGCCGCCGTGAGCGCCCACAGCAAGCCCACTAAGACAAGGAGCGGAAGGACAATCGTCAGTACGTCACCAAAGTTCATCCCCATGATTAGAGCTTATGCCAGAAGTTGGTTATCCACAGCACATTCCACTTCCGGCATAGGCTTCTGAGAGGCCTGTGTCAAATTAAGGCGCTCCATGTAAGGTGCATCACATCTGCGGCATGTTTAACATGATTTCGCCCACTGGAATGACCCCATCAGCTGTGGCCTCTGTGGATTAATTCCCTCCAAAACTTTCTCCAGTCCACAGCGTGTGAAGAACGTTTGCGCAGGTCAGAGCCTATTTTCCTCGAAAAGAATTTCTCTATCCACAGGGTAACGCACAGTCTGTGCACAACGTGGGACTGGTATTCCACAGCTTTTCCACAGGGGGTGTCAGCCGCCTGCTGTAACGTGTCTGAAGTGTCCATTTTGGGCACGAATAGCCCGCGATGAGTTTCTTGGACTCCAAAAAAGTCAGTGCTTATAGCGGGTCCACGGATTCGACTGTGGATAACTTGTGGATACGGCTTATTCTGTCGGACCTGCCTGCCATCGTCAGATGCACCAGACGGACCCGTAGCCCACGCACTGCGCTTTACGGGCCGCCAGGGAACACATCTCTGCAGCGGTACACAAATGGAGGACGGCTTTGTCAGTTACGCACTTGGACTCAATCGAGGGCTCACGCGCTTCGGACTCGAGCCGGAAACCTCCCCAGGACATCCCTGCTGAACAGTCAGTACTCGGCGGCATGATGCTCTCCAAGGACGCGATCGCCGATGTGGTTGAGATCGTTCGCGGGCACGACTTCTACCGGCCCGCACACGAGACCATCTATGAGTCCATCATCGATCTCTACGGCCGTGGCGAACCCGCCGACGCCGTTACCGTTTCGGATGAACTGACCAAGCGTGGCGAGATCAACCGGATCGGAGGCCCTGCCTACCTCCACGAGCTCATCCAAACAGTCCCTACTGCTG
Source organism: Arthrobacter sp. GW822-FHT05G07 (assembly GCF_058799755.1). Lineage (NCBI taxonomy): Bacteria > Bacillati > Actinomycetota > Actinomycetes > Micrococcales > Micrococcaceae > Arthrobacter > Arthrobacter sp. GW822-FHT05G07. The sequence continues at coordinate 224,316 of NZ_JBXALT010000006.1, forward strand.
CCAACGCCGGTTACTACGCCGAGATTGTTGCGGAACGCGCAGTGCTGCGCCGCCTTGTCAACGCCGGAACCAAAATTGTCCAGATGGGCTACGGCCAAGACGGCGAAGTGGAAGACCTCGTCAACCAGGCCCAGGCCGAGGTGTACGCGGTGGCTGAAAAGCGTACGGCGGAAGACTACGTGGCGTTGAAGGACGTCATGGAATCCACCGTGGATGAGATCGAGGCCTCCGGCCACCGCGGCGAGGGCATGACCGGCGTTCCCACCGGTTTCTACGAGCTGGACGAGCTGACGCACGGCCTGCACCCGGGCCAGATGATTGTCATCGCGGCACGCCCGGCCGTTGGTAAGTCCACCTTCGCATTGGACTTCGCGCGTTCGGCCGCCATCAAGAACAACCTGGCCACCGTCATGTTCTCTTTGGAAATGGGCCGGAACGAGATCGCCATGCGCCTTCTTTCCGCAGAAGCCACGATCGGTCTGCAGGACCTCCGTAAGGGCACCATCAAGGACGAGCAATGGTCCAAGATCGCCACCACCATGGGCCGCATGAACGACGCTCCGCTGTTCATCGATGACAGCCCCAACATGTCCCTCATGGAGATCCGGGCCAAGTGCCGCCGCCTGAAGCAGCAGCACGACCTCAAACTCGTCATCCTCGACTACCTCCAGCTCATGAGCTCCGGCAAAAAGGTGGAATCCCGCCAGCAGGAAGTCTCCGAGTTCTCGCGTGCCCTCAAGCTACTGGCCAAGGAGTTGCAGGTTCCCGTCATCGCCCTGTCACAGCTGAACCGTGGTTCCGAGCAGCGCCAGGACAAGCGCCCGATGGTTTCTGACCTCCGTGAATCCGGCTCCATCGAGCAGGACGCCGACATGGTGATCCTGTTGCACCGCGAAGACGTGTACGACAAAGAATCACCCCGCGCCGGCGAGGCCGACATCCTTATCGCCAAGCACCGTAACGGTCCAACCAAGGACATCGTTGTGGCGTTCCAGGGCCACTACTCGCGCTTTGCCAACATGGCGGGCGAAACGAGTGCTGGTGGCGGCGGCTTCTAGCAGGCTGCGTGGCCTGCCCTCATGGGAGGAGTCAGGCCAGTAGTGTTGTTTAGTCCGTGTCTGCGGGCGCATCAATGAAACTAATTTGGGGGAACACACATGAAGTATTCGCTGATCGGACTTGGGGCATCGACACTGATGGTCGTGGCGTTGACCGCATGTGGTGGGGGTACCGCGGCAGCACCAGCGTCGGCCCCGGCAAGCGAAACTGCCACAGCTACGCCCACGCCTGCTAAGCAGTACACCAATGAAGAGCTCGTGGCGTTGGTCAAGCAGATCAAGGCTTCCGACGGCAGCAGCCCTGCTGTCCTTTCCGGTGAGGAGCTTCTGGATCAGTTCGACCCGATCACGGACACCTTTGGCAAAGTGGCGGTCGAACCGGCCGGGTGCAAGGACCTCGGCAACCTAGGAGTGCCCCAGCCTGTAGCAGGATCGACCACTGTCGGCACGGCACGGACCAAAACCAACGATTTCTTCAGCAACGTGTCGCTTACCTCAGGCGTGGACGTCGCGCTCCTGCAGGAGAACGTGGACACACGCAAATCTCAGGCAGAGGCATGCAAGAAAGTGACATTCACCGCGGAAGGTCAGTCAGTCACCACTTCCACCGAGAAGGTAGATGGCGTGGGAAGCGTGCCAGGCACGGCTGCTTTCAAGACCCTCATGGTCACTCCTGATGGAAAAACAGGAGCAATCTACACCGCGCACGTGATCAAAGACGGTGTCCTGATCTCTGCAACCTCATCCGGTACAGAAGGTGCAGTCGGTGGGCCGGAAGCAGCCGGCGCACTCCTGGACCAGGCAGCCGCGCTCATCAAGTAGTACACCCAAGACGGCTCTACCGGCGTAAATTCATCCGCCGGTAGAGCCCTTTTTGGTGCCCGACGAAGTGGCTAAAGCCGGCGCCTGCCTCTGTAGCAGCACGCCGAAACAACAAGGCTTCGTCCTCGGCGTCGAGAAACTGCGGCATGATCACAGAATCTCCGGCCGCCAGATGCGTGGCAGCCATGCCGAGCGCAATCGGGCGAACCAAGTTTCCTGTGGCCTGGAAATCTTCCTCCCAACCGAGGCTAGGGGTTCGGTTAGCCGAACAACATATAGAAGATCACTGCCAGGCCTGGAAAGAGCGCCTGTCCAACGGCGCTGATGAGCAGGCGTTTCTCCGTGACCCACAGCCAGAAACCTAGAAAGATATGGCTGGCGCAGCAGAAGATCACAATCGCCGAGCCGCCGGCCGTTTGCCCACCGACGTTCACCATCCACAGTCCGGTGGCGATCCCCAGTCCGAAGGCCATGTTGTAGGCGCCAACGTTCATTGCCCACATGCGTACGGCCAGAACATCATCAGGTTCGATCAGGAAAATCCGGTGGAGTCGCTGATCGCCGTGCCGGAATATCTCCAACAAGCCCACGCTGATCAGGGCCAGGGCAGTGCCCCCGGCGAAAATCTGGCTCAGTAGATTCATGAGCGCGCCCTCCAGATCGGAGCCAGTAAACCCCAATGCCTGTTTGTGGAGAATACGCCGACGAGGCAGCGCCGTTCAAGAGGCTCTAGCAGCCCTCGAAGTCGCTGAGCACCTTCACCTTGGCGGCCGACCCCGAGGAGGGATCGAAGGCGTAGCCGATCCACTCCTTGGCCAAGCGACGGGCCAGTTCCACGCCCACAACGCGTTGGCCCATGGTGAGGACCTGGCAGTCGTTGGACCGGATGGACCTCTCCACGGAGAACGAATCATGGGCTGCCGTGGCCCTGATGCCCGGAACCTTGTTGGCCGCGATTGCCACGCCGATTCCCGTGCCGCAGAAAAGGATGGCCCGGTCAGCCTTGCCGTCCCGGATCATTTCACCGGCGGCGATGCCCACATAGGGGTAGGGCCTGGTGAAGTCCTCATCCGCGCGGTTCACTCCGATGTCGATCACTTCGGTGATCCTGGAGTCGGCCTCAAGATCGGCCATGATCCGGTCTTTGTAATCAACGCCGGCTTCGTCGGCGCCCACAATGATGCGCATGAAAATTCTCCTAGTTGGTAGCGGGGACAGGAACGGCTGTGAAATGGGGCCCGACGGCGGCGAACACCATGGCGAGCGACGTCGCCCCGGGATCCGGCGTGCCGATGCTCTTTTCGGCCAGCGGCCGGGCACGGCCCTTGAGCGGGCGAAGTTCCGCGGTGGACGCAGCAGCCGTTGTGGCTTCGGCTGCGGCAGCTGCCCAAGCGTCCTCCGCAACAGTGCCGGAGGAGATGCGGTCCTCCAGTGAGGACGCGAAGGGAAGCAGTGCATCCATCATGGTCTTGTCGCCGATTTCGGCTTTCCCGAGGCTCGCGATGCGGTCCGCGAAGGCTCGAACAGCCTGGGCGAGGACGTCCGGCGTCGGGGTTTCTGCGTCTCCCAACCGTTCGCCAAAGGCGCGCAGTCCGGCACCCCAAAGGACGCCCGACGTGCCGCCGGCCTTATCTGCCCACGCATCGCCGGCAGCGGCCAGTAGCGAACCAGCGCCGGCGCCGCGTTCAAAAGCAACAGCCGCGGCCTCGAGTGCTGCCGCGGATCCGCGGACCATGCCTCGGCCGTGGTCGCCGTCTCCGGCGATCGCATCCATGTCGCCCAGCAGCGATTCGGAGTCACGCAACAAGGCCGTCGTGGTGTCCACGGCTCGCAGGCACTGTGCGGCGTAGGCACGCGAGGCCTCTGTTGAGGAGTAGTCGGCAGCGGTGAGGGCGTCCACGTCAGCTTCATCCGCGTCAGCGGATGCAACGTCAAAACCAACCGCACCCCTGCGGTATGCCGGTGTCAGGGCGGGAGCGGTCCAGTACTGCTCCAGTTCCTCGTCCAACCACGTCAGCGTCAGCGAGGCCCCGGCCATGTCCAGGCTGGTCACCAGCTCTCCCACTTCCGGCATCACTAGCGTGTAGCCGGCCTCGCGAAGCAGCGGGGCCACGGTACGCCAGAGGACAAACAGTTCCTCGTGCTTGGTGGAACCCAACCCGTTGAGGATCACGGCCAGCCGCGTTGAATCGCTCGCAGGAGGTTCCGCCAGCACCCGTCGGACCAGTTCCTGGCCGAGCTCGACGGCGGACGGCAGCTCGGTATCGAACAGTCCAGGCTCGCCGTGGATACCCAGGCCCAGGCCCATCTGTCCTTCGGGAAGGCGGAACAAGGGCTGCTCGGCGCCGGGGAAGGTGCAGCCGCTGAATGCCGTGCCGATGGTTCGCGTGAACTCATTCGCCTTGCGCCCCAAACGAACCACGGAGTGGAGGTCCAGCCCGGCTTCGGCAGCAGCACCCATGACTTTGAAAACCACGAAGTCCCCGGCAATGCCGCGGGCGCTTCTCGATCTCCTCGGGGGAGGCGCTGGCGATGTCGTCTGTGACCAGCACGTTCTCCGTCGGGATGCCCTCAGCATTCAGGCGTTCGCTGGCCATGCCGAAGTTCATGACATCCCCGGCGTAGTTGCCGTAGCTGAACACGACGCCGGCTCCGGAGTTGGCGGCCTTGGCCACAGAGTAGGCCTGCTGGGCCGAGGGTGAGGTGAAGATGTTGCCCACCACGGCACCGTCGGCGAAGCCCGGTCCGATGATGCCGGCAAATGCCGGGTAGTGTCCCGAGCCGCCGCCGGTGATGACGGCGACCTTCGGAGTCGCTGTGCGGCCGCGGCGGACTGCACCGCCTTCCACGTGGCGGACGAGGTCCGAGTGGGCGTCACAGAAACCGGCGAGGGCTTCGTCAGCGAAGTCGGCGGGATCGTTGAAGATTCTGGTCATGGTGGGTCCTGGTTTTTCCTTCGAGCAGCTCGAATTAGTGGATGTGGCTGCCGCCGTTGATGTCGATGGTGGTGCCGGTGAGGTAAGCGGAGTCCTCGGAGGAGAGGAATGTGATGACGGCGGCTACTTCCTCCGTGGTGGCGTTGCGACCCAGCGGGATGCCGGCGTTGATGGCGGCTTCCTGCTCGTCGGTGCTGCCGACGCGGATGTTGGTGTCCACGGCGCCGGGAGTGATGGCGTTGACGGTCACGCCGGTCTCGCCGATTTCCCGGGCGAGTGCCTTGGTGAAGCCGAGGATGGCGGCCTTGGCTGCGGAGTAGGGAACTTTGCCGAACACGCCGCCGCCTCGCTGGGCGGAGACTGAGGACATGTTCACGATCCGGCCCCAGCCGTTAGCGATCATGTCCGGCAGGAAGGCCTTGGTAACCAGGTAGGTGCCCGTGGCGTTGACATCCATGACCTTGTGCCAGAGCTCGAGCGTGGTCTCCAGGAACGGAACGGGAGAGGTGATGCCGGCGATGTTTGCCAGGGCCCCAACGGGCGGGAGGTTTCCGGCGGCAACTTCTGCTGCGACCGCGGCCTGGGCTGTGGTGACGGACGCTTCGCTGGCAACATCGATCTCGTAGCCGAAGGCCGGAACGTTGAATTCGTTGGCGATCTCGGCGGCAACCTTGGCGGACTTCTCGCCGTCGAGGTCCAGGATCACGATGCCCCAGCCCTGGTTGGCGTAGCGGCGGGCGGTGGTCAGGCCAATGCCGCGATCGGAGGTAGCTCCGGTGAGGACGGCGGTGCGCTGGATGGTAGTCATGGTGCTCCTTGAATTTGAGATGACGCGGTTTAGATGAGGTCTGTGATGAAGCTGGCGGCTTTTGCCGCGGCCGCGGGGCGCTCTTCGTGGGTGACGTCCCGGGTTTCGAGTTCCAGGGAGAAGTGGCCGGTGTAGCCCATGTCCCTCAGCGCTGCGAGTCCGGCAGTGAAATCGGCCTTGCCGTTGCCGATGCTGAGGTTGATGTTTCCCGGCTCGTTGTCAGTGGCTGGCACGGCGTCCCGCAGGTGGACGTGCTTTACGCGCGCGGCGAAGCGGTCCACGAAGTCCACGGGGTCGCCGCCGGAGGCGACGATGTGGCTGAAGTCCATGACGATTCCCACGTCGGAGCCGGCAAGCCGGTCGGCGAGCAGCTGCGCGCGTTCGGTGTTCCAGCACAGCCGGTAGTAGTGCAGGGATTCGGTCCACAGCTCGACGCCGAACTCTTTGGCGCGAACAGAGGCATGAATCAGTTGGGCTGCTACAACGTCGATGTCTTCTTCCAGGCTCTGCAAGGGATCGTGGTCGATAGCGCCGCACGGGAGTACCAGCGCGTCAGCGCCAGTCTTGGCCGCCAAGGTGAGCAGCATCTCTAGGTGCCGTTCGCGCGCTTCCTGCGCACCGGCGTCGAGCGTTGCGTTCAGGTTCCCGATGTCGCCGTTGACCGAACGAACGCGCAGTCCTGAGTTATTGACGACGGCGGCGACCGCCTTCACTGCCTCGGCGTCCAGTACGTACGGCACATGGTCGCAGACGCCCGGGAGCGCGCCGAGATCGATTTCCTCGAAGCCGAGGCCGCGCATGGTGTGCAGGGCGGTGGGTAGATCCTGGTGGCGGAAGCTGATGGACGAGCAGCCCAGTCGTTGATGAAACATCGTCGTTGATCCTCAAGTTGGGGCCCTCGCCAGAGAGGGACCTTAGTGATGGACACCACGTTATCGGGGTTGACTGTCAACAGTCAACCTTCGAAGTTGACTGTTGACATTGCTGGTGTCCTCGGTCACAGTTGACGTATTATGTTGACTGTCGACAGTGGGGTGGCCGAAGATGCGCCGCACTTTTGAAAGGGAAAGACACTATGAGCAATGAAGCTCTGACCATGCGTGGTCCGGTTCATGGAACCAAGGAAGCAAAGCGCGTCGCCGTCGGTTCCGGCGTTGGCGCAGTCATTGAAACCTACGACTTCATCGGTTTCGGCACCGCCGCCGCTCTGTACTTCGGTACAGCGTTCTTCCCGGGTGCTGACCCGGTGACTGGCACCCTGGCCTCCTTCGCGACCCTCGGCGTCGGCTTCGCTGCCCGTCCACTGGGTGGCATCATCGGTGGCCACCTCGGCGACAAGCTCGGCCGCAAACCCGTCCTCGTGGCATCGCTCATCCTCATGGGGCTGGCAACCTTCGCCATCGGCCTCCTCCCCACCTACTCCCAAGTGGGGCTGCTCGCTCCAGCACTCCTAGTCCTGGTCCGCATCATCCAAGGCCTGGCCTTCGGTGCTGAATGGGGCGGTGCCATCCTGATGAGCTACGAGCACGCACCATGGCGGAAGAAGGGGCAGTTCACGGGCATCGTGCAGGCCGGCTTCCCCGTTGGCCTCCTGCTCGCCAACCTCGTCTTCCTCAGCAGCGTGGGGCTCGGCAGCGAATGGGCCTGGCGTGTACCGTTCCTCGCCAGCATCGTGTTGGTGGCAGTCGGCCTCATCATCCGTTCCAAGGTTCCCGAGTCCCCTGTGTTTGAGGACGTCAAGGCCAAGGGCGACATCGTGAAGTCCCCCATCGTTGAGGTCATCAAGACTGACTGGCGCAACATCGTCCGGGGCATCGGCCTCCGCATCGCTGAAACTGCCGGCTACGCCGTGTCCGTGACCTACATGATCTCTTACCTGCACACCAACAATTTGGCCGACAAGACCGAAACACTGGTGGCACTCTGCATCGCCGCGGGCATCGGAATCTTCGCCACCTACTACTGGGGCAAACTGACGGACCGCGTGGGTCGCCGCCCTGTTTACATCTGGTCCACGGCCTTCGCGGTGGTGTTCGGCATCCCAATGTTCATGCTGGTCAACACCGGAATGTTCCTCCTGATCATCGCCACCATCGTCATCGCCTACGCTGTCTGCCAGAATTCCCTGGCCGGCGCCCAAGGGGCATGGTTCCCTGAGCTCTTCCAAGCTAAGACCCGCTCCTCCGGCGCCTCGCTGTCCTACCAGATCTCCGCCATGGTCTCCGGCTTCACCCCCTTCATCACCACCCTGCTGTTCGTCAGCATGGGTTGGATGGGACCGGCCCTGCTGTTCAGCATCTACGCAGCCATCGGCCTGTGGGCAGCACTCATCACCCGGGAAACCTGGGGCAAGCGTGAGCGTGAGCTTGCCGAAGAGGCCGCCAGCAAAACTCCCCAGACCATAAACGCCTAAAGCACCCCTCGACGTCGGCGCGTTCTCCCCATCGGTACGCGCCGGACTCCGGAAGGAAACCAGTGACTCTCTCATCAGTTGAAGCGGCACCCGTGGCCGCTCCCACGCCCGAGCGCGTCGACCGCATCCGCGCCGCCGCTTACCGAATCCGCCACTACGCCCTGACCATGGGCGAGGTCCAAGGCCAGGGTTACGTTGGCCAGGCGCTCGGCGCCGCAGACATGCTGGCCGCCGTCTACGCCGACCAGCTCACATATCGTGCCGAAGACCCGCACTGGGAGGGCCGCGACCGCTTCTTGCTCTCCACCGGGCACTACGCAATCGGGCACTACGCGGCACTGGCCGAAGCCGGAATCGTTCCGGTAGCCGAGCTGGAAACCTACGGTTCCGACGATTCCCGCCTGCCGATGTCAGGCATGTCCACGTACACCCCCGGAATGGAAATCTCCGGCGGCTCGCTGGGCCACGGCCTGACCATCGCCGTCGGCATGGCTCTTGGCCTGCGTCTTCAGGGCTCTGCGTCCCGCGTGATCAACTTCCTTTCCGACGGCGAACTCGACGAGGGTTCAACATGGGAGGCCGCAATGGGTGCGCACCACCACCAGCTCGGCAACCTGACGGCCATGGTGGACATCAATGCCCTCCAGGCCGACGGCGCCACGGACACCGTGCTCCGTACCGAACCGGTCACCGAGAAGTGGGAATCGTTCGGCTGGTACACCCAGCGCGTGGACGGGAACGACGTCGGTGCGTTGCTGGCAGCATTCGACAACATCGCGGCGCGCTCGGCTGCTTCCGGACAGCCGTCCGTGATCCTCTGCGACACCAAGGTTGGGCGCGGCGTGCCGTTGCTGGAAACCCGTGAAAAGGCGCACTTCATGCGCATCGAAGAACACGAGTGGCAGATTTGCCGCGAACAGCTGACCGCAGGATACGAAGGGACGGCTTCAGCATGAGCACAGTTACCACCAAAGCAAAGCTCAAGACCTCTGCCATGATCGCGTCCTTCGCTGATCCTGGCCAAAAAACCACCTCCGCTCCCTTTGGGCATGCGCTGGTCAAAGCCGCCGAGGCTGATTCCCGGATCGTGGGCCTGACCGCGGACCTCGGCAAGTACACGGACATGCACATCTTCGCCAAGGCCTTCCCGGAACGGTTCTTCCAGATGGGAATGGCCGAGCAGCTCCTGTTCGGTGCGGCCGCAGGCATGGCCGAGACCGGGCTGATCCCGTTCGCTTCCACGTACTCGGTGTTCGCGGCCCGGCGTGCGTATGACTTCCTGTGCCTCGACATCGCCGAGCCCAATCTGAACGTCAATATCATCGGCGGGCTCCCAGGCCTGACCACCGGCTACGGACCCAGCCACCAGGCCACCGAGGACATGGCGATCTTCCGCGGCATGCCTAACCTCACCATCGTGGACCCCTGTGACTCCGTGGACATCGAGCAGGCTGTTCCCCAGCTTGCGGCCTCCGATGGGCCCACGTACCTGCGCTTGCTGCGCGGCAACGTGCCCACGGTCCTGGATGAGTACGACTACACATTCGAGCTCGGCAAAGCCAAAGTCCTCCGTGGCGGCAACGATGTGGTGTTCGTTTCCTCCGGCCTGATGACCATGCGTGCGCTGCAGGCCGCGGATGCGTTGGCTGCCCATAACGTGGATGTGGCCGTGGTGCACACGCCCACCATCAAACCCTTCGACTCGGCCACCGTACTCGCGGAGCTGAACACCGACCGGCTTGCTGTCACGCTGGAGAACCACACCGTTGTCGGCGGTCTGTTCGAAACTGTTGCGTCCGCCGTCGTCACCGCCGGTCTCGGCAAGCGCGTGGTTCCCATCGCGCTTCCGGACCAATTCCTCGACGCCGGTGCGCTGCCGACGCTGCACGAGCGCTACGGACTGTCCGTGGACCGGATAGTGGCCAAGGTGCTGGCGGAACTCGGCTGAGCTTCATATTTTCCGGCCGGAGTGCGGAAGGGGATGTAATGCTCCTCCCGCACTCCTGCCCGTAGTATCAACTGTTAACACCGGACTGTCAGCAGTTGCCCATAGAACCGAGGACACATCATGGCCACCGCATCCCTGCTGGGACTTGAGAAGAAGAGCCTGCGTGAACAAGCACTCGCAGCGCTGCGGACCGCGATCACCAGCGGTGAACTCGAACCCGGGCGGCACCTCGTGGAAACCGAGCTCTCGGACATGCTGCAAATCAGCCGCGGCACCCTCCGTGAAGCCCTGCGCCAGCTGGAACAAGAAGGTCTGATCTCCGCGGGAGCACGGGGCCGTATGTCCGTCCGGCATCTGGACGTCAAGGAAATCCGGGACATCTTCGCAGTCCGCGGGGTTCTGGAATCGTTGGCCGCCAGGACCCTCAGTGACATGCCGGACAAGGACGCCGCGCTCGCAGAGTTGCGTGCCGCCGTCGACACTATGGAAAAGGCTGCCAAGTCCTCGCTGGAGGAGCGGATCGAATCCGACCTGGAGTTCCACCGCACGCTCTGCCGCCTGTCCGGAAACGAAACCCTCCTGCACTCGTGGGAATCACTGGAGGGCTCCATCCGGATGTCCATCATGTTCGCAGGGTTGGAACGCGCCACCCGGAACATGAGCGTCGGGCGGCATCACGACATTGTGGCCGCCATTGAGACCGGGAACGCTGCGAAAGCGCGGGAGACGATCATCGCCCACATGGACGTCGCGGCCGAAAACCTGGTCGGCTAGATTTACCCTGGTTCGCTGAAAGACATGCTTGTCTTGATTTGATCTATGTGGACTAAAAGCTGCACTGGAAAAATGTGTGCCCTTTTGGAAATTGAAGTAGCAAGCCGTTTGATTGAATCCAGAACCTGACTATATGCGGCCCATACCGTCTATCAGTGGAAGGTTCCTTTCGCTTCTACGTGGTCCCGACTAATGCCCTTGCTGAGTGATTTCCATGCAGCCAGCATCATTTGGTGATATTGATTGCAAGCAATCAAAGAGGCCGATGTACTGTTTGACTGCGCCGCGCGTGCGCCGTAAGTGGTCTCTGGGCTGAAGCCCTCAGTAAAGGGCCACTTCCAGGAAGAGGAGGACCACGATGACTACAGGGTCGGCGGAGAGCAATCACGAAATAATTGCAGGGGTCGAGTTGGCAGGAAAACAAGCCAAGGATGCGATACAGGGGGAATTAAGTCTCCGTGTCCTGGGGGCAGAGGTCTCCGTGGTGCTGCATGCGGGAGTGACCGAGGACCTTCAAACGGAGCTGCGGCGTGCCTGGTCCCGCTGCCTCGATCTTCCGGGCGAGTCGATGCCGCGTCCCGAGAAAATCCCGACGGCAGTTTTGGCCCACTCGGGAGAACGTCCATTTCGGGCAACGGTCTCCTCGGCTGTTGGCGCCGCCATCGTAACCGGCCGTACATTCAAGGAATTCGCATCGGAACTGACAAGCGCCGTTACCTTAGCGGGCATCACCGCCGGCCGGGGTGACTTGGTCATGTTGCATGCCGCGGCACTGGCTGATCGGAAAACCGGCCGTTCCGTTGCCCTCGTAGGCCGTTCGGGCATGGGAAAGACCACCGCGACAAGACGCCTCGGCGCTGCTCTGGGCTACGTCACAGATGAGACCGTTGCTGTTGATGGCTCGGACGTGATCGTTCCGTACGCGAAGCCACTCTCCGTGATAGTCGAAGATCTGGCCGCTCCCAAGCATCAGATCGGCCCCGACGAACTTGGGTTACTCGTGGCGCCGGCCAAGCCGACGCTGGCGTCAGTGGTCCTGTTGGACCGAAATCCGGACGCCAGCGTGCCCACGGTCACCGCGCTGGGTCATGCGGAAGCGATTATCGAATTGGCACCGCACACCTCATCGTTGGGTGACGTCCACCAGCCGCTGAGACGTCTTTGCGAGATCCTGGACGCCACGGGTGGCGCTGTCAGGGTGACTTACCGCGAGGCGGGAGACTTGGCAGTCCTTTTGCCCGCGCTCCTTGAGCGGCCAGCCATCTCCAAGACGTGGACGTCAGTCCTGGGGGAGGGGACGCAGCCGCCCGAACGACATGGGTGCGACGACGGTGATCGCCCCGTGCTTCTCAAGAGAGCCGAGCTGATAGACGCCGTTGAGATTCCGCTGGCAGATGGAGATGGGTCAGAACTGATTGTCATGACCGGCGAAGGGGTAGTCCGGCTATCCGGTGTAGGGCCGGCGATCTGGCACGCACTCGCAACTCCCTGCGACATCGACGGCCTTGCCATGCGGATCGCGCCCCGGATAGGACTCCCAACCGGTTACGAGTCCCATTTGCTGAGTAGTGTGGAGGAACTTCAGGCCCATGGCCTTCTGATAGCCGCCTAGTGGTTGGGCCCGAAGCGGGTAACCCTCGCATGTTGTGGCGGTGCCGAGGGCGGCCGCTAAGCCGGAACGACGCCGGGAGCAGTTGTGCGTTATCCAGCAGAACATCGTGTAGTACATTCCAAGCAGTGAAAACTGTGCCAAATGAGCACAATGATAAGTTCCGTTTGCACCAATATTTCCACCTCAAATTTACTTCAGTCGGCTAGCGCGCTGACTGGCTTGAAGGAGCAAACGATGACCTTGGATAAAGGCAAGATAAAAAATCCGGATATCAACCGACGTAAGGTTGTTATCGGCACGGCTTGGAGCATTCCACTGATTGCAGTAGCTGCCGCAACTCCGGCGGTCGCCGCCTCACTCGCTCCTGTCGTAGTGACGCCTGGACCCGGAACCGTCATCACTGATTGGAAGGGTGACCACCACTATGGGAGCAATGAAGAAGATGCGGATCAAAGGGCGTACGACTTCCCCGTCACGGTAACGGACGCAAACGGCAACCCCATTGTCGGGGCCAGCGTCACCGTTCAGGTCTCAGGTCAGAATGAGGACGGCGACGTCCTGGGTATCTACGAGTACCCGGCGCCGGATAATGACGGCCCCGAGGAAGATCAGAGCCGGAATGCCTCGAGTGTCACGGGCGCTGATGGTGTTGCACTCTTTGCAGTGAGTACACAGAACCTGAGCTCTGATGAAGTGCCATCTACCGCTACCATGACCGTGACGGTGACCTACAACGGCACCACCACGGTGTCTGTCATCAAGGTAGTTCTGAGCTCAAGCGACTAGAAGTTGAAACGATAGTCCCCCGGTTTGGTCAGTGGACGCTTTCAACTGACCATGCCGGGTCAAGGGGATAGTTATTGCCCCTGAATTGGAAGAGAGCGTACCTACGGGTTCCCCCCACGTGTCGAACCCGTGGGTCGCGTTCTCCACCCACAGGTCCGAGTCTCGGTATTCGCGCCGGATGGGAAGTTCGACCCCGCGAACGCGGGCCATGTGCAGTCCGCTATTCCGCACCATCAAGCCATGTGGATGTTACTGCGCGCATTCTTAATCAGCCGCCCACATCAGCCCATAAGTTCCCCTCAGCCTGGATTCCGCCAGGGCATAGCTGAAATGCATTAAGGACTCCGCCGCCCAAGAGCCGATGCCGCTACTCGCTGCTATTGCCGTAGATCCGCGATTCCTGAAGACCCCTGCCGCGGGATTGTCTACGCGACGCCCTTCCAAGCGCATTCCTCTCAGCGGCTTTGCGCTGACATCCAGCACTGATCCGATGAAGCTGCTGCACCATCAGCGTGTCACCGCACATCTGATTGCTCGTAGTTGGCGATAGCCTCCGCTGTGACCCGCAGCTGCCTGAAGCATCCGACGAGGCCGCAGACGAGGCCGTCCTAACAGGTTTCCGGCCGCAGAGACCGGCTCGAGTGGATGCCTGACAGGGCCCCCAACCCAGCCCCGGCATTTGAATGGCAAGTGGGTCGAGTTGCGAATGCCGGCGCCGCGATCGGCGCCTCCGTCCCACTGACGAGTAGACGGCCGCAATTCGGAGGGGCGAAAATACGGTGCTGGCAAGCAGAACCTACAGGGCTATGCCTCGGGGTTGACTTTGCGGATGGCTCCACTGAGAACAACATATCGGTCACACCTTCCGACGGAAACGACGGAAAGCGCGTCAAAGGAATCCTGAGATCGGTTAGGCTGCTGCGACGGTCTAAGGGTAGATGGCCAGACATCTAAGTGGCAGGTTGTTACCGCCTGTTGCGATCAGTGCGCACATCTGGAAGCCGACCTTGAGCTCCACCAGGGAACCATGTCGATTGTTCGCCATTGTCATGGCTCACCAGCGTCCCTTGCTGGTTCACCATCTCCCAGCGGCATGCCACTGAGCGTCCGTGTGGCTGTACCCAATTTCCTGAAGTGCGTTGGCAAGTTCTCCACGCGTGGCACACTTGAGGCCGGCCGCAGTGAGCTTCCTACGGCCGCGGAAGAGATGACCTCGCACGGTGGTGGTACGGAGTCCAAGTGCTGCGGCCAAAGACGAAGCTGTCAAAGCCCTGCGTTGCGCGAAGAGCTCCAGTACTTGGATTTCACGGTCGGTGAGCCTACTTCCGATGCTTGACTGTGCTGGAAGGACGGGTACTGCCCCAACCACAATGGCTTCAATCTGCCCGGGAATCTCAGCAGCTGTCCAGTCATCATCCAGAATTGCAACGGCACCCTCTGCGGATAGCGCAGATCGTTGAACCGGGCTAACCCTTCCCAACACAATGCAGCGTCGGCCGGTTGCCGCGATGGTGCGAACCTTAAGTGGAAGGGGCACCTCATCATCAAAAAAAGCATCCAGGGCTATCCAGTGAGCAGCTCTTGGGTGATCAAGCGAAAAGGCTGACCACGAGCTATAGAACTTCCCCAGCGTTGCGGCTTCGGTACTGGTCTTCCACTCGGACATTATTGCCGTGGAGAGGATCGGATTTCTGTGGACGAAATCGACATCAAAGGTGTATGCAACAGCTCCCAATTTGCCCCCGTTCGATGCACAAGCCCAGGTTTCTCCCGCGCCAGCCGTAAGGTGATGTTGATCTGACACATGAGTAAACTAGCCCGCTCCGGCGCCCTATCAGTGGCCCCTAATGCGCGGGCTCAGTGTTGGAGCGAGGGGCAAGAGCGCGCCGTGACCACACTGACCTTGGTTCCCCACCCCTAGTACTTTGGGAGCAGTCAGAT
This sequence comes from Arthrobacter sp. GW822-FHT05G07, assembly GCF_058799755.1. Taxonomy (NCBI): domain Bacteria; kingdom Bacillati; phylum Actinomycetota; class Actinomycetes; order Micrococcales; family Micrococcaceae; genus Arthrobacter; species Arthrobacter sp. GW822-FHT05G07. The sequence goes on from NZ_JBXALT010000006.1 coordinate 239,414, forward strand.
CGCCTCGTGTCGCGGGCCCTTCCATAATCAGACAGGCGGAGCAACCCCGCTGTTGTCAGAAGTACGGAATCACCGAGTACGAGAGGCCACTATGGCAACCTCCCTTGCGTCTTCAGGCGTCTTTCCGTTGGCAATGGTGCAGCGTGTACATGCCCGTTTGGGCTCCTGCAGTGGTGGTTCAAACGGAACCCGGGACCTCACTTCTACCGGAACTATCAGCTAGCCTCATGAGATTCTTTGGTGTTGACATTGATGAATAAACCCACCCACAGTGTGAGCCCTTCAAGGCAGGCCAATGACAAGCTGGACGTGCTTGAGCATGACGGACGGGTGAGGGTGCTGCTCGTTGATTTTCTTTGCATCACCTGGGCTGTTGCTATCGCCGAGCTCCTTCGCTTCGGACTGGATGGCCAATCTTTGGACATTGGGTCGGTGGCGACGCCTTATCCTCTGGTCAGTGTGGTTCTTGACGTCTTATGGTGGGTTGGCCTGGGCGCCCTAGGGACCCGACAACCTCGAATACAGGGCTTCGGCACTGAGGAGTACCGGAGGGTGACCACAGCCTCACTATGGTTGTTCGGAGGCATAGCCCTCGTCTCGTACGTGTTCCAGCTTGATACAGCCAGAGGCTACGTGGCGGTGGCCCTGCCGTTGGGCATCGTAAGCCTGCTCATCGGCCGTTGGGCCTTGCGGAAAGACTTGATTCATCGGCGGAAGTCCGGCCAGCATCTGCGCCGTGTCCTTGTGGTTGGAGGGGCCCAAAGTGCAGCCCATCTTGCTCGGCAACTCGGGGCCTATCCAGCTGCGGGTTATCAGCCTGTTGCAGCGTATCTGACCACCTCCGATGCTACTGAGTCCTGGCCAGAAGACCTCCAGCTGCCTGTCATCGGGAAGGGCAAGGACTTGGAGGGAATCCTGGCAGCGGTGGAAACTGCTGCCGCGGACTCTGTGGCCATATCCGGCGCCGACGTCGACCCTCCCACGCTGCGGCAACTCGGGTGGACGCTTACCGCCCGCGACATCGGCATGTTTATGGCACCTGCCCTTACCGACGTTGCCGGCCCCCGCATCCATATGCAGCAGTTGGCCGGACTGCCCCTGATCCACGTGACCACGCCCAACCTGGAAGGCCTGAAGGCAGTAGCCAAACGCGGATTCGATATCTGCGCGTCGTTGGCTCTACTCATTATCTTGGCGATTCCGATGTGCGTCGTTGCAATGTTGGTCAAGCTCGATAGCTCAGGGGCGGCAATGTTCCGCCAGACGCGCATAGGTCGTTCCGGTGAAGTCTTCAGTATGTTGAAGTTTCGATCCATGGTGGTCGATGCCGAGCAGCAACTGGCCCGGCTCACCGAACTGAATCAGGGAAACGGCGTCCTCTTCAAGATGAAGGATGATCCTCGGGTCACCAAAGTGGGCCGATTCATCCGTAGGTACTCCATTGATGAGCTGCCCCAACTCTTCAACGTGCTCATGGGCGACATGAGTTTGGTGGGTCCCCGTCCGCCACTTCCAGTGGAAGTGGAAAGCTACGACGAGTTTGCCCACCGCCGACTCTTGGTCAAACCCGGTCTCACGGGCCCATGGCAGGTCAGCGGGCGCAGCGATCTCTCCTGGGATGATTCAATTCGCTTGGACCTCTACTACGTGGAGAACTGGTCGATGTTTCAAGACCTGATCTATCTCCTGCGAACCGTTAGAGCAGTCTTTGCCAAAGACGGTGCCTACTGAGTCGTCGCTCCCCCTCACTGGGAGCCGCGGCGAGGGCATTCACTGAAGCCCTGCTGCGGAGGGTGTGGCACCCGTGTTGGAGACCCGCCGGCCCTAGATACTGGTGATACAAAAGCGGAGAGTCACAGCCTGTGGGCATTGACAGGTCATCTGGTGGAAGACGCCAGGATCCCTCTCACTCCATCCGCGTAGTCCGGCAACCGATGCTGTCGACCGGACGCGAGGGCGGCGAGCCCGTTGTACCTATCTACCCGTTGTACCTGTCTAGTAGCACCTAACTAGTTAGTGCCTAAGTAGGTGTAAGGCTCGGGGAGTGCCCCAATGCTTTGGTCAGCGGCGTGGGAGGTGCTTCCCCGCAGAAGGTGCCGTGTTTGAGCGTTGAGTAGATGACGTCGCAGCGGCACCGGGCGAGGCCGAGGAGAGCGGCGTCGTGCGGGAAACGATACCGGAGAGGGTCTGCTCGCCCAGTGCCGTGAAGGGTCGCGTCGACCAGATTCACCGGGGCCTTGCGGCTGTGGCTCCGAGCTCAGCGCAGCACCTTGGATCGCCCTAAGCATTCATGGGTCAGGTCAGCGTCGAATCCTGACAGTGCGCTACAGCCGCACGACGCTGGAACCGACTCAGTTGTGAATCAGCCGATGTTCCGGTCCGGCTAGTCCCTCTTAGCGGGGAGGTCCCTCTTAGCGGGGAGGGGCCGAACGCCGGCCTCGCGCTCCGTCCGCTGGGGAACGCCATTGGCTCACGGGGTCCAAAAATGCTGAAGCGTCCGGACTTTCAATCAAGGAGCTTGCGTGGTCGGCGGTCAAAGTCCCGTCAAGACCGGACAGCGTCGCTTGCGAGGTAACTTCAGCAGATTCCACGGGGTCAGGCCACGTTGAACTTGCCTCGAAACCTTGCCCTCCCAGGGCGGGCTGTGCCGGTCCGGGACCTGACATTCGGCTAGTACCCAAGCTTCGTGGACTTGGAGCCTGTGCGTCGTCGGCGCTCCCATATGCTCCGTAGTAGCCGTAGTTGAGATCGCCTGGTCCATTGGTCGCCACGCAGTTGAGAATGACCCCCAGCACGCGTCCGCGAACACGCGTGAGGTTGCCGAGTGCCCTGTACAGGGTGTCCCGGGTTGTCTTGCGCGCCCTGGCAACCACAAGCGTGCCGTCTGCGACGCGGGAAAGTACGGCTGCGTCTGTGACAGGGAGCAGCGGCGGCGCGTCGATGAGAACGATGGCTCGTTGGGACAGATCCTTGAGCAGGTGTTCCATGGCCCGCGAACCAAGTAGCTCGGACGGATTCGGGGGGATACGACCCGCAGTGAGGATCCGGAGGCGCGGATTGGGACCCCACTCCTGAAGTACGTCATCGATGGACGCCCGGCCTGAGAGAACATCCGTCACACCAACGTCCGGCAGAACACCGAAAACTTGATGAACCGTGGGGCGGCGAAGGTCTGCATCGATAACAATGACGTCATTGCCGGCGGCGGCGATGGTCGCAGCAAGATTGCTGGTCACTGTGCTCTTGCCCTCGGAAGGCAGGGAACTGGTAATCAGCAGGATGCGGGGAGGGTTGTCCACATCAATGAAGGTCAAATTGGTGCGCAGTTCCCTCAGCGCTTCCGCCATGGCATGGCCGCCAGGAACGCGGTGAATTCCCGACGTGTTTTCGAGTACGCTCGATTTTTGACTGAGCCGTTTGTCCAGCGGCAAGGTACCCACAACGGCCAGGCCGAAGAGCCGCTCGATTTCGCCGGAAGCGCGAATCCTGCGGTCGAAGTGGTTTCGGGCGAGGGCGTAGCCCAGGCCAATGAGCAACCCTGCAGCCAGTCCAATTCCCAGGGTGGCTGTAAGAAGCGGCGAAATTGGGGCCGAAGGCAGGGTGGCCTTGGCCAACGGGACGATCTTGGTGACAGGCTCTGTCCCGGGACTCGCATTTTCTTTGTCCAGTTCGTAGACCTGCGCCGCCAATGCAGCGACCCACGCATCAGCTACATTCTGGGCGGTCTGGGGATCAGATGATCGTGCGGTGATCCGGATCTCAACTGAATCGAGAGGAACACTCACGCTGATTGATCTTGTGATGTCAGAGGCCGACTGCTGCAACGCCAAGGTCTTGATGACGCTTTCAGCAACCAAAATGGACTCTCCAACGGACTGGTAGCCCTTGGCTTTGGACTTGGCGAGGCTGTCACCTGCAAGGGACATGCCGAGGTTTTCGGCTCCGGCTGTGACCACTATGCCGCTTGATTCAGCTGCGTAGACCTTGGGCTGAAGGACATACCACCCCAACGAGCCTCCTACCATCAACACCGTGATGAGCAGGATCCCGAGCCAATGTGAGCGGACTACGGAAAGGAGGTCATTGCCTGACATCCCTTGAGGTTTATCGTCCTGCAGCAATTGTGTGGTCCTCTCCATGCATGCCAGGTGCGTACTATTCCAAGACGTACAGTTTCAGTCTCGGTAATGGCACGGAGCACTGAGAACCTGAATTGCGGTCGACCTCAGTACCTCTAGCCCGCCCTGTCGGTCTTCCCGGCAGAGGGCGTGTCGCTGCTCGCAGCAAGGCCATGGGCGGAAAGTTCGGACAGGAAGTTCCGAACCTGCTCTGCCATGGCATGTGCATTCGCTCCCAAGTAGACGCTGGTCAACTCCTTGAGAATGTCGGTTTCGGTACGTGTTCCATCGATGAGCTCCCAGATCGCAGCAGCCGACCCCAGAAGGACGAGGGGCGAGCCTCGTTCCAGATTCAAGATGGCCAAGCGCTCTTCGCCGAACGTCGGGACTTCAGCCACGGCGTTAGCCCTGTGCCAGAACTGATTCACTTCGTTGCACCTGTTCCTTGGAATCCGGGGCTCACCCGGGGACGCGCTTCAACCGATCCCTGGCCCGCGCTTGTAGTCAATCCGGACAGGGAGCACAGAGAACTCTTTGACAGGGGCTGCTTTGAGGGCAGCTGATCAATGCCAGTTCCGTGTCCTTGGTCAGATGGCTCTCCGTAGTTGTCCTCGGCATTGTCAGTATCTATGGGGAATCCCCAGGTCCCTCGACCGAATGCTCCCTGGAGGAAGGCCGCCCGGTGGTGTAGCTGCTCAGGCTTCGATAGACGTCCTCGAGCTGCTTGGTGACACCGTCCATGGAGAATTTTTCCCTCGCCAGTCCGACGGCGGCTGCCGACGTGGAGGCTAGTAGGCCTGGTTCTTCAATAAAACGGCGCAAGGCCGCGGAAAGGCCCTCGACACTTGAGTCGCAGACGATCCCCGCTCCGGACTCCGCAATGAACGGAGCAAGCCCGCAACTGTCCGTCACGACTACCGGGACACCGACGGACATTGCTTCCAGCACGCTCATGGGGAACGGTTCGTCAATTGACGGCAACACGTACACGGACGCCCTTCTCATCCGTTCAAGGGTGCTACTGGGCTTCAGCGGCCCTTCAACCCGAATCCACGTAGACGATCCCGAGGCTCGAATCTGGCGACGGACCTCAGGCTCCTCGCCTTCGTCCGGCCCCACGAAGGCCACCTCTATTGGCTTATCGATTGTCTTGGCAAGTAGAGTGGCGGCCTCGACAAGCACTGAGGGCCGTTTTCGTCTGTGCAGCCTCGCAAGGTATAGAAATTCTAAGGATGTTCCCTCCTTGCCTGCTGCGGCGTCAGCCGGAGGGACACCATTGACGAGTCGTTCGAGTGGTCCGTGACCGTCGCCTAAAAGTCCTACAAGGGAAGTCCGTTCCTCGGGCGTCAGCCAAAAGCATCGCTTGCTGGATCGCAGAACCCGAAGTGTCACCAGCGTGTCCAGGATCCTCGCAAGCTTCTTGTTGGACTCGTCAATCATCCCGTGCGTTTGGACCACAAACGGCTTGCGTCGGATCAGGCAAAGGAGGGCGGCCGGAAGCATCACCAAATCACGAGCAAGGTGCAGGTGAACAACATCTGCATCCTTGAGCGCGTGCCATAGTGACGGCAACATCGCGGGAGCGGAGAGCCCAGCAAACCCGGTACCGGGAATGATTCGGAGAGCCTTGAAAAGTCGGGTCTGCACACCTGGACCGAAGTACGACGGGTCCACGGCCCCGCGTGCACCTGCGAATATCTGGACCTGATGTCCGCGCTTTGAAAGTTCCGTCGACTGGTTTTGCGCAACCCGGACGGGCCCTCCGTAGGCCCCGTCCGGACTCACCAGAGTTACTACCTGGACGATTTTCATTGAATTCCTATTGCTTCCTGCCACGTCCGGACTCCTTTAGCGTGCGCTCGATCGCCGCATAATAGCGGTCCACCATGACGTTCTCTTTGTGCTTGTCCGCATGGGTCAAGGCGTCTCTTCCTCGTGCAGCGACGTCCTCTGGGTTGCTGAGCAATGCACGTAGATGGCCGTTCAACGACGTCGGATCGAGTGGTGTAAAGCCCACTGCTTGCTCGCCCGCCGCATCAGGGAGCCCGCCATGATTTGCGTAGACCACAACGCACCCCGCAGCTGCAGCCTCAAGGGCCACGGTTCCGAAAGGCTCGGGCATCCGGCTGGGGATAACGACGATGGAGTTCCGGTTCAGAACCCGGTTGGACTCCTCCGGGCCTTGGGAACCCAGGAACTTCACCGCGTTGCCCAAGCCGCTCAATTCGGCGAGCTTTTCTAGGTGCTCACGTTCAGTTCCATCACCCACGATGGTGAGTGAGACGCCGTCGATGTCTCCGACCAGATCCGCTGCTGCTTCGATGAGCAGGTCAACGCCTTTGTCTTGACTGAGACGGCCTAGATAGACGATTCCCAAAGGATCGCGTACCTCGTTGTCGAGAACTGAGAAGAATTCGTCGCGATAGCTGTTCGGAATGACCTCAACGTCGCCTTCAACATGATCCGCCAGAACCTTGCTGTTGGCCACAATGACATCCGCTCGCCCGATTATTCGGTACTTGGCGGCGTATTTGAGCCGCTGCAAAGAGGACAGTTTCTGCCCGGGCATGCTCACCCACATCCTGAGAGTCACCATCCAGGGCTTGCGCATCAGCGCCAGAGGCCACCAAAGCGAGATGGCTGGGTTGTTATGAAAGACGACGTCGGCACTTTTCATCAATGCGAAAAGGTGGCGTGGGGACGGCCGCCTGATGACTTCGTAAGGGAAAGCCCGGGTCTCGGTGGGCTCCGGTGTGTTGGTCACGACTGTGACTTCAGCACCATGCCTCATGAATCCACGCGCAAGAATGTCAGAGGTAATCTCCACTCCGCCAACGCTCGGATAGAACACGTGCGCAACCAAGGCGATCTTCAGCCGACGCTGCAGGGTTTTAGGGCTATTGGCCACGAACACCACTCCCAATTTCATGTAGAAACTGTGCAACTCCCTCGCGGAAAGGCTCCCATCCCGATGCTCTGGCGATTTCCAACGCTTTGGCGCTCCGCTCTTGAACCAGTCCAGGATCATCCACGAACCGTTGGAGTTCGGCGGCGATCTGGTCTGGCGCAAACCGATCCACTACAGCTCCGGCACCTTGGGCCACAAGGTCGTCAACGCCGCTTCCGGCCGTGACCACCGCGGGTAGGCCCTGGCTCAGTCCTTCCAAAGCCGCGAGGGAACGTCCTTCAACAATGCTTGGTAGCAACAGCACGTGGTGCTTTCGCATTTCCACGAGAATTTCACTCCTCGGCATGGTCCCGCGATAATCCACCGTTCCGAGCATGTCCTCAAGGGCAGGGAAAGTCTCGCCAGGCAGTTGGCCAATGGCAGTAACGTGCACGGCGGAAGAGAGGGCCTTGGCCGCGGACACCACGTCCGCGATCCCCTTCATGCCAACAATGCGGCCCACGAACAAGACCTTGAGCGGCCCGTTGCCATCCCATTTTAAAGGGGCCTGCCCGGGGCTAACCTGAGGACAACCGTAGGGAATCTCCTTGATGTGGCCCTTTACGCCAGCCGCACGTAGGCTCTCCGTGACCTGCGCCGATGGTGAGATCAACCGGGTTGCCAAGGCAAGCTCAAGGTCTTCCATGCCATGGACCTTGCTACGGGTTAGGTCCTGGCGCGCCGTGATTGCCCATCCGGGTGCCAAGCCTTCCAGTTGCTCGGCCCAGTGCCGGGTTGTGGCCCAATGAACGTGCGGTACTTCCAAGATGGTTTCCAGGTTGCGTTCCCGCGCTGCACTGAACACTCGTGAGGCGAAGGTTGAGTATCCGTAGACGGCATCCGGTTGATTGAGGCCGCGGAGGGTGTGGATCGCCTTGGTCTCGACCTGCTGGGCAACCCAGTGGGCGGAGAACGGACCCGATGCTGAGCCAAGTCGTCTTAAAGCTGCCGGCTGCGCACGCAGGAGAAGATTGCGGATCAGTTCACTCGTGGGTGTGACATGCAGGTGGTGTTTTTCGATCATGGGAAACAGCCGCCGCTCAACCAGTGACCTTGCGGGCGGGAGCCAGGACAACGCCTCAGGCTCTGTCCAGCCGATCGCGGTGATAAAAGCCGACAATAGGCGGTGTTCGCTGAGCGCGGTCAGGGTTTGGCGGACATTCTCGTTCCCGAAGGGGTGTACTAGGACGGTTTTCATGGGACCGGAGGACGTGCTTCGCGTGGCTCCCATCATGGCGTGGTGGTGATGTCGGCGGCGACCGCAGCGATGTCATCTGGACCGAAGACCGCAGCCATTTGGGTGTCGTTCTTGCCTTCGCTCACGTTCTCGTTGTGCAGGGCCTGCTCCTGTGATCGGGGGTATACCGTGAGGTGTTGCCCGGCAGCGTCAACCACCCGGCGTCGGAAACCGTTGCGAATGGCCAAAGCATTCAGCCAGATGTCGTCCGCTCGCGGTGCGACTTCTCGAAACGAAGTCCCCGCGTCCCGGATCGCCGATTGCAGCCGGGGAGGCAGAAGCACCCCGGCTCCTCCTGTGAGGAAGTTGGCATGGCTGGCCGAACCTGGGGGAGCCGGTGTCCACGAGTTGTAGTTTGCGATAGTTATCCGCCCGGCGTCGGTCTTTATGCGGTGAGCGCGGTAGGCAGGAATTTCATGGGCGTGTCCTGACTCGCGGAGGAGGATTTCCAGCCAGCGCCGTGGGTACATAAGGTCATCGTCGGCAAGAGCGAGCGACAGGCCATGGTCAGCGAAATCGCGGCAATACGGGAAGTACTTCTTGTGCGGCCCCAGGTCCTCGCAACGCAGGATTTCCAGTCCGCGGCGTTCCAGACGCTTGAGCATGGGATACGCGGATACGTCGAAGTCCGGCTCGTCCACCCAAAGGATCATTCGGGACGGCAGCACTGAGCCGGCCGCGATGGATTCCAGGGCATGGGCGACGATTCCCAATCGGCGCCCATAGGAGGTCATACTCACGGCAACCCCCGCGCTTCCCGTCACTACTCGCCGGGAGAAGCGATTCCGGAGTCGTAGGCGGGAGATCAGCGCTGTTTTGTACACCAGCCGAGGCACTCTGGGTAGTGCACTGTCCAAGGCGAGATGGCGCCCCGTACTAGTTGGAAAAGGCATGTACTTTCTTCTTTCCTGTCTGTCTTACTAGCGTCTTCAGGACCAGCTGAATGTCCCTGGATCTAAGCCCGTAGAAGCCTCGAATTCCCATTCCGAAGTGTGCGCGCAGCCATACGACGTTCATGGTTCCGGCCACAACATTTCCCACCAGAGTGGACAGGGCGGCTCCCATGGCACCCAGCGTGGGTACCGCCATCAAGAGGACCGCCGTGTTGGCTATAGCCCCGATGACCATTCCCCAGCTCCGGAGGCCCGGGCGCCCCCGAGCGCTCAATCCGGCGCCTGCTACTGAACCGGCGGTACCAAGGGTGACTCCCGCAAGGATTACCCAAGTGACGGCGACGGCGGCACCAAACGATGCGCCAAAAAGCACCGGAATTGCCCAAGGCAGAAGGACACCGATGCCGATACTCGCCAAGCCTGCCGCCGCTGAGGTCAGACGAGCCGTCTGTTGGAGACGGTCCGTGTGCTCGCGATCCTGGGAGCTTCCCGCGTCCGAGGAAAATACGACGTTGCGAACCGCCCCGGCCAGCACAGCGGGGACCTCTCCCAAGCTGACTGCAACGGCATAAAGTCCCAACTGCAGTGGACCTGCAAGCGGAATCATCAAAAGCTGATCGAGTCGCAACAGGACAACTCCGGCCAATGAACCGACCCATAGCCGACTGCCGTAGTTCAAAAGGCGGACTCTCTTGGCCGTGGCATTCCGGTATCCTCGCCGGTATTCGATGAGGTACGGCACAGTGAGGAGACCCTTCAGCAAGGGAATCCCCAGCATCACAACTGTTGCTGTCAAGGGGACCAAAAGACCCGACATGGCCAGGGCGGACAAGAGAATCAGCCGCAATGCGGAGAGAGCGAAATCCATCAGGGCTGATCGCTTCCAAGCATGCGTCCCGGCCAGGATGCTGTTCGGAATGGAAGCCCAGAACGTGGGAATAGTCAGTATCGCCGTCAGCATGATGAGCTGCTCGACTTCGGTATTGCCATCAGCGAGGATCGGGGCACTCAGCGCTACGAGTGCCGCTGCGACGGCACCCAGCAACGTCAAGATGCCAAACGCCCGCCGTACAGCCCTGCGGGCGCCTCTTGCCTGCCGTGCAACATAAAACGTCAGTGCCTCCGGCATGCCCAGCGCTCCGACGGCGACGGCGAAGAGCATTGGAGCCATGCCGGCAGCAAGAGTTCCGCGTCCCTCAACACCGAGTGTTTGGGCCAGGATGGGAGCCGTTGCCAATGAAATGAGAGGAGTCACCGCCGTGCCCGCCACTGCATAGAAGATTCTGCTGCCGTGGCTTGGCTTTTGATCAACGTTCGTGCCCGTCTTAGGGCTCATCCGAGCGCTCATCTAGTGAGTACCCGCCGTGGAGGAAAGGTAGGTGAATCGTCCGGGGCCATATGACGAGTTAATAAGTCTCCGGAGGGATCGCCCTTCACACGAGGATTGCGGCGGGAGGAACGATAGCTCGCCATGGCGAGTACAAACCAGAAGAGGTGGATGTCGATGGAGTTGCCGCCAATGGAGCTGTAACCATTTATTGCAATAGTGATGAGGGCAGCAGAAGCAACTCCCGGCCAGCTTTCCCTTTCCTTGATGTCTATCTGGCTAAGAAGGAGGTAAACCATGAAGATGAAGAACGCTGCTACAACAAGAATTCCAAACATGAGAGCCATCATGAAGTAGCCGTTCTCCAGGCTGGAACCCAAGGTGCCTTCTCCCTTGAGGTCCCGACTTCCCGGATAGCCACCGACGAGGAACTCTCCTGTGTGTTCCCAAAACCAGTCGAAAGCGGCCACTCTCAGAGCCGCGGAGCCGTTGTCGTCTTCGAACTTTTGTAGGAGTTTCTCACCGGCTATTCCTTGGATACTGGCCAAAAGTGCTATGGATACGACCGTGGCAAAAAGAACGGTTCGAAGTACCTTGCGGCCTCCACTGATGACAAGGAAGACGAACCCGATGACGGTGAGAATGAGGCCCATGCGGCCATAGGCAAGCGGCACAGTCACCAGGAGGACTGCCGCCAGCGTGAAGCGCAGGAGCATTGATCTGATCAGGGAAAGAAGGGGTATGGTGGCGGCAAAAAAGACACCAACTTGGATGCCGTGCCCAAAGGTGCCAATGGCGGAACCAAGCTCGGATAGCTTGCCGGTCAAATAGGTGATTTTCGAAAAATCGCTTTCCCACACGATGGTCCGGCCCGTAGCCACTTGCAATTGCGATAGCGCTGCTTCCACGAGTGCCAGAAGCGTAAATGTCACCAGGAAAAATCTTCCTGCTCCCGGTATTGAGCGAAGTGAATATCGCATAAACACAAAGACGTAATATGGCGCCCACACGATGCCAAGGACGAACATGGTTGTATCCAACAATCCTGCGCTGCCCGGGTTTCCGACGTCGGTCATCATGACTGCTGCGATCCCACCAAGAATTGCTTGAGGCCAAACGCCGGCAGAACGGATCACCCGACCGAAGATGCTTGGAGCAAATGCCAGCTGAACGAGGACAAAGCAGAGAAACAGGTATGTCGACGGATGAAGCCCGGGCATGATTTCGTTCTGAACCACACCGGGAACCAAGATTCTCACCACGATGACGGCAGCCAAAACCACATGCATGCGGCGAACAAAGACGACGCTGACGACCAGGCTGAGTCCTATCCAGATGATCAGCGTGCTCAAAGCGGCTCCCCGCCTGCCTTGGCCGTCTGCGCAGGCCTGCTGGTTCCTATGGACGCCAGGAGACGCGCCCCAGGTGGTACGTCCTTAACCACTAAAGCCGAAGCTCCCACCAGGCAAGCATCGCCGACGTTCACGCCCCGCAGCACCGTTGCGCGAGCACCAATCCAACTACCGTCACCAATCACAATTGGCGCGTTATCGAACTCGAAAGTGGGGGAGTCGAATGAGTGGCTACCCGTGCAAAGAAGGACGCCTTGCGAGATGCAGCAATCGGAACCTATGGTGACCGGCTCAAGATTAAGGATCCAAGCATCGACGCCGATCCACACGTTGTCACCCAGGGTTAGCTTCCACGGCCAATGAATATTGACTCCATGGCGGATCTTTACGCCTTGTCCGACGGATGCACCAAAGGCCCTGAGAATGCGCACACGCAGTGATGATGGGCACCACCAGGCGCGGAAAACCAGATTCTGAGCGGTGAACCAGGCGGCTTGCCAGAGTAGTCCTCGTCCTTTGTCGTAGCCGGCGCCAGTAAACCCAGCAAGATCCAGCCGACTCATCCTAGGTGGTGTTCCAGGGCATAGACGAGGCCCGCAATTGATGCTGAACATGCCAGCGCCCGCATCGTGGTGTTCATTTGTCCTCAGCATTCTGTCATTCGGATACCTCTCGATTGTGGTTGGGGCTCACACCCCCTAGATCCGAAAGGTCCCGCTTTCTCAGTGGTGAGACCAGCCGCTGTGCTAACAAAGAATGACAATTCGCGGCGGCATCCGGCGCCTCCACGAGCACTCCCTTCGAACAGGGAAGCTGCTCAGCACTTCTCACAGAGGGCAGACCGAAGGACTGTTGCTTTACGGATCCTCCGTGGAGGTCCACCCGGTATTACGTATGGATGCTCGGACCACCTGCGTATCAGGAAAAGGATGCCCTTGGGGCGCTTCAACTGACGGGTGCTGACGCACTGCTGCGCACGGTCGGCAGCCCCCTCCCTGATCAGCGCCTTGGGCCTGGACTCCGCCGAGCTTGCCTCGACCGACCCCGTTTGCCATAGGCCATGAGTTGCCTGAGTGGTTTGTCTTTTCTCTGCCCCCATACGCAGATGGCCTCGGCTGTCACACGTAATACCGAGTGAACCTCCACGGAGGAACGGGAATAAGAGGGAATTTCGGACGAGGCTCAGCGGAGCCGCCGACAAAGCAGAGTCGCCTGCTTGTCGGATGCCTTTGGAGACCATTGGCGGGCGACGACGGCGCAAAGCGGGTAGTTTCCTTCGAACGTTTTGACCTGCTTCGATCAGGCGCGGTGACCGGTTTCGCTCTCTGGGCAGAAGCGGTCTCGGAGTTCCTCGGCTCGCAATGACAGCCGTCCCATTCTGACCGTCCTTCTGCCACCCCCCACCACTTAGGAAGCGCAGCCTTTCGGCCCTAGGGGGTGTAAGCCCCCAACCACAATCGACTGGTACCCGAATGACAGAATGCTGAGGACAAATGGAGACCACGACGAGGGCGCTGGCATGTTCACCATCACGTACAGGCCATGCCCAAGCCTTGGAACACCAACAGGTGGCTCAACGCTTGGTTCATCACACTGGACGAGAAATTCCGGTTGAGCCACATCTCAGGGTCAACGAAAAGGGACGACGGATCGCACTGATTGCGGGCATCGTCTTGGGACACGTTGTCACCCTGTTTGGGCCGTTGCTGCTTGGCCGATGGCCAGTGGTCCCCCTGTGACGAATAGATCCGTGACGTTTAACTATTTGCCGAACCAAAAGTGCGCACGGGCAGTGAGCTTCCGTCTGATCGGTGACGACGCATGAAAGCACTGATTGTTGGCCTGAATTATGCCCCGGAACCCAGCGGAAACGCTCCGTACACGAGCAAACTCTCGCAAGGGCTGGCGGGCCGCGGGGTCGTTGTCAAAGTTCTGACCGGATACCCCCACTATCCGGAATGGAAGATCGCGGACGGCTACAAGGGCTTTTCCATGGAGGAGAGTCTTGGCGGCGTGCCCGTCAAACGACTACGCTCGACGGTCCCACGACGGCCCAACGGACTCGGTCGTTTCATCATGGAGATCACCTTCGGGGTCCGCTCAATGCTTGAGCGTTGGGAACGACCCGATGTGGTTCTCGTTGTTAGTCCAGCCCTGTTCTCGGCGGCGTTCGCCATTCTGCGAGCACGTATTTTCCGCATCCCGGTAGGAATCTGGGTTCAGGACCTGTACAGCAAAGGAATCGAGGAAACGGGCCATGCACGTTCCCCGCTAGCTTCAGTCATGAAGCGCATGGAATCCGCGATCCTAAGTGCCGCGGACGGAGTAAGCGTGATTCACGAACGTTTCCGCGACCACGTTGTCAATGACCTCGGGGTGCCCGCACACCGTGTACGTGTGATTCGAAATTGGACCCACGTTCAACACCACCACTCTTTCGACAGATCGGCGGCTCGCAAACGGCTTGGCTGGGCCCCCACTGATTTCGTTGCGCTCCATGCGGGCAATATGGGGGTCAAACAGGGGCTGGAGAACCTGATTGATACCGCGCACCTGGCAGGGCGTAGCGGAAGCGATGTTCGTGTCGTCCTGCTGGGCAATGGCAACCAGCGGCGCATCCTCGAATCCAAGGGGGCGGGTATCGACAGGCTGCAGTTCCTGGAGCCGCTTCCGGACCGAGACTACTCAGAGGCGCTCCGATCGGCCGATGTTCTGCTCGTCAACGAGCGTCCAGGTGTAAGAGAAATGTCGGTGCCGAGCAAGCTGACAAGTTACTTCGTGACAGGTCTTCCGATCATTGCCGCCACGGAGGAAGACAGTGCGACAGCACACGAATTGTCTGCAGCAGGGGCCGGGATCCGTGCAGACTCCGGATCGCCAGGGGACCTGGTGGCCGCCATTGAGCGTCTCCGCGAGGACCCTGATTCTGCCAAGGACTTCGGAGTAGCCGGCCAGCAGTACAGCGAGCGAGTTCTTACCGAAGAGGTGGCAGTCGAGAGCTACCTCGACTGGTTGGGCGGTCTGGCGTCACGGAAGCACTCGCGCTGATACGAGATTTGCCACATTTATCTGTACGACAAGAAGGAAGAAACTTTGGCCAAGAAAGCGCTAATCACAGGAATCACGGGGCAGGACGGCTCGTACCTCGCCGAACTTTTGCTCTCAAAAGGCTATGAGGTTCACGGTCTGATCCGTCGTTCCTCGACCTTTAATACGTCCCGCATCGATCACCTCTATGTGGACCCGCATAACAGCGAAGCGCGCCTTTTCCTCCACTATGGGGACCTTTCCGACGGCGCCCGGCTGGTGACCTTGTTGGCTGAAATCCGCCCGGACGAAGTCTATAACCTGGGGGCCCAGTCGCACGTCCGGGTTTCTTTTGACGAACCGGAGCATACCGGCAACACGACTGGAATTGGCACTACCCGGCTTCTGGAAGCTGTGCGCATGGCCGGTATTGAGACCCGTTTCTACCAAGCATCCTCGTCCGAGATGTTCGGCGCTACCCCGCCGCCACAGGATGAGGCAACTCCCTTCTATCCCCGTTCTCCGTATGGGGCGGCCAAGGTCTACAGCTACTGGATGACCAAGAACTATCGGGAGGCCTACGGCATGTTTGCCGTCAACGGTATCCTGTTCAACCACGAATCGCCCCGCCGTGGCGAGACGTTCGTGACTCGCAAAATCACGCGTGCTGTCGCGGCCATAAAGGCGGGTAAACAGTCCGAGTTGTACATGGGGAACTTGCAGGCTGTCCGCGACTGGGGTTACGCGGCTGAGTACGTCGAGGGTATGTGGCGCATGCTTCAGGTGGATGAGCCTGATGATTATGTTCTGGCAACAAACGAGGGTTACACCGTCAAGGATTTTCTTGAGAACGCGTTTGAACACGTTGGTTTGAATTGGGAAAACTACGTCCGTTTTGACGAGCGTTACCTTCGGCCGACGGAGGTTGAAGCACTCATCGGTGATTACTCGAAGGCCAAGGAAAAGCTGGACTGGGAACCGACGGTCAAGACACCGGAACTGGCTCGCCTCATGGTGGATGCTGATATCAAAGCCTTGCAGCATGGGGGGAACCCTTGGATCGACACCGTTGATCTGCAGACTTGGAAGGTTCTTGCTCGATGACGGCCTTCACCCCCGGACGGCTTGATCGATCTTCCCCGTTCTATGTTGCAGGGCATGGCGGTTTGGTGGGTTCCGCCCTTTGGCGGAAACTCACGGCGGAAGGTTTTACGAAGATGGTGGGGCGAACATCCAAGGAACTGGATCTCAGGAACCGCGCCGCTGTGTTCGCCTTCTTCGAAAGGGAGAGGCCTCGGTACGTGGCGCTGGCCGCAGCCAAGGTTGGTGGCATCCTTGCGAACAAGACGTACCCGGTGGATTTCCTTAGCGACAATGTTCAAATCCAAGTGAATGTCATGGATGCTGCCCATAGATATGGGGTGGAACGGCTGCTGTTCTTGGGCTCATCCTGCATCTACCCCAAGCTGGCACCCCAGCCCCTCAAGGAGGAGTACCTTCTAACAGGGCCGTTGGAGGAGACTAACGAGGCCTACGCAATTGCCAAAATCTCGGGAATCATGCAGGTGCAAGCCGTCCGCCAGCAGTACGGCTTACCTTGGATTTCAGCTATGCCGACCAACCTGTATGGCCCCGGCGATAACTTCTCGGCACAAGGCTCCCATGTTTTGCCGGCCCTCATCCGCCGCTTTGATGAAGCCCGGATTCGGGAGGAAGCCTCGGTAACCAACTGGGGAACGGGTGCACCCCGCCGCGAATTCCTTCACGTGGACGACTTGGCAGATGCTTGCCTGCATCTGTTGGAAAACTACGATGGCCCGGAACACGTGAACGTTGGCGTGGGTGAGGACATGACCATCAAAGAGCTCGCTGGTCTGGTTGCCGCCACCGTCGGCTATAAGGGTGCAATCGAGTGGGACGCGACAAAACCTGATGGTACACCCCGCAAGCTCATGGATGTGCGAAAGCTTGAGTCTCTCGGATGGACCGCCCGCATTTCCTTGAAGGAAGGGATCGAGTCCACGTACGCCTGGTTCGAGGACAACCGGAACGGCGTCAGGGACTAGCGTGTGGCGCCGCTTCACTTTCTCCTGGCGGCCATGAGCTCGCCGGTTCAGGCAACATCCGCGGGTGAAGTTTTCAGGATCAACGAATCGATCCCACTATCTGCTGCGCTGATCTCCCATGTCGCGGCGGAGTGCAACATCCGGGTGCTGCTCATCAAAGGTCCAGCGGCGACCCTCGTCGGTGCCCGTCCCGAACGACCATCGCTCGACCTTGACGTCCTCCTCCAGCGCTCGGACTTGAACACTCTGCTGGATGCACTTGAGCTACGGGGGTGGGAGGCGAGAATCCGTGAAGTCTCGGAAGCGTTCCCGGATCACTCGACGACTCTTATCAACCCTGGGTGGCCCTCCGACATCGACGTTCACTGGAGGTTTCCGGGATTTTACGAGGATGAGTCCGAGGTCTTCGAACGCCTATGGTCAGCCAGGCAAAGCATCGAGCTCGGCGGCCGCACCGCATGGACTCTTTCGCGCAACGACGGCCTTCTCGTCACGCTCTTGCATGCATTGCGAAGTCCGGCCAAGGGTGTCCTCCATGAAGATGTCTCATTCTGCCTTCGGGAGATAACGGCATCCCCGCGGGAGCACTATGACAGGGCGTTCGAGCTGGGGGCGTTAGGCCCATTGGGGCCGGTGTTTGCGATGTTGCCGGAGACGCGGTCACTTGATCTCGGTGAGCCGCCCCTTGATTGGGTTCTGCGGACGACGGCGCAAAGGTCCGCCACGCTCCGCCTCTTCCATCTCATCGAGATCCCATGGTCCAGGAAGCCGGCAGCGCTGTGGCAAGCCTTGGTTCCCTCGAGGGAGTCGATCAGTTGGCATGACCTGGAACTTCGCGACACGAACCACTGGCAGCAAACCTCGTTCAGGTTCCGTCGACTATGGCGGAGTTTGACCGAAAGCGTCCAAACCCTGAAGGAAGTACGAGAAATCCGTGCCCGCATCCACAAATAGACGGACACGTCCGGTCCTTAGCGGCCTTCACAGTTCTGATCATCGTTGTCACTCCGAAAAGCGAGGACTCATGCGTATTACAGTCATCGGCACCGGTTATTTAGGTGCCACCCACGCCGCCTGCATGGCCGAACTCGGCTTTGAGGTGCTGGGACTAGATATAGACCCTGTGAGGGTTGCATCGCTCTCAGAAGGACTGCTGCCGTTCCACGAGCCCGGCCTGCCCGAACTCCTTCGAAAGCATGTGAAGAGCGGTCGCCTTCGCTTCACCACCTCTTACCAAGAAGTTGGAGCTTGGGGGGATGTGCACTTCATCGGCGTGGGAACTCCCCAGCGGGCCGGAGAAGGTGCTGCCGATATGTCGTTTGTAGATGCAGCCACCATTTCTTTGGCCCGCAACATCACCAAGGATTCCCTCATTGTCGGGAAGTCGACGGTTCCGGTGGGAACCACCAGGCGTCTGAAAACCCTTGTTCGTGACAACAAACGGCCCTGCGTCTCAGTGAACCTGGCTTGGAACCCTGAGTTCCTTAGGGAAGGGTTCGCCGTAGTGGACACCTTGACTCCCGACCGTCTGGTTGTTGGTGTGGAGTCGCCTGAGGACGAGGCAATCCTGCGAAAGGTCTATGCGACGGCACTCGCAGATGGCGTGCCCCTGATTACTACGGACTTCGAGACCGCGGAACTGGTCAAGGTCGCCGCAAATGCCTTCCTTGCCACAAAAATCTCGTTCATCAACGCCTTCTCAGAGGTAACGGAGGCCGTTGGGGGAGACATCCGCACGCTGGCGGATGCCATCGGCCTCGATGTGCGAATTGGACGCCGCTTCCTGAATGCGGGCATCGGGTTCGGTGGTGGGTGTCTGCCCAAGGACATCCGGGCCCTCCAGGCACGCGCGGCTGAGCTTGGCTTGGATCGCAGCATGCGATTCCTCGACGAGATGGACCAGATCAATCTGAGGCGTCGAGAGCGCGCCGTCGACTTGGCCCGCGTGATGCTTGGTTCACTTTCGCAAAGCAGGATCGCTATTCTTGGTGTTACGTTCAAGCCCAACAGTGACGACGTCCGTGACTCACCGGCGCTCGACATCGCCAACAAGCTGTTTGACGAAGGGGCCGAGGTAACGGTCTACGACCCGGCTGGCAACGTTAACGCCTCCAGACGATCGCCACAACATCACTACGTGACATCCATGGGGGATGCCGTAAAGAATGCAGACCTTATTCTTCTTCTCACCGAGTGGGATGAGTTCAAAACCCTGACGCCGGAAGGTCTTGCAGCGCAAACGGGAACACGGAAGATCATCGATGGGCGGAACATACTGGAGGCCCGCGTGTGGGAAGACTCAGGATGGTCCCTTGGCTCGATCGGCCGGCGCTACTCTGCAACTCAGGTGACCGAGGGGCCGCACAGGGAGCAACTTCAGTTGAGTTCCGGCCCTTCCGCTTAGGGCGGCTACACCGATTGCCTCGACGGTGCCGCGTGCCTCACGGTAGCGCGGTACCGTCGGCTCACCGCTGTACGACTGGCCTGTGGGGGAATTCCGAGCTTGCGGCGGACCGACGCCAGCTGGTTCCGTAGAGTCGAGTCAGCAATGCCCAGGCGGCTCGCCACTTCAATCCGAGGCAGTTCCTCGTCATCCAGGAAATAGGCATTGGCCGCTACTTCCTCAGCAGTGGTGAGGGGGACGTAATCTCGACCGGAAGCAGGATCGAACGGCAAGTGTGTTCTGTCCGCGGCAATGTTCCTGATCGCGGATAGCAGAACGGGAAGGGTGGCTGTTTCAGGTACATAGCCTCGCACGCCGAGATCCATCAGGCGCAGGACGCGGGAGCTGTGGAGAACCCCGCCGTAGACAAGCACTTTATAGCTATCACGGACCAGGTCAACTACGTTCTCTTCAAGCTCTGGCAACGTCCCGTCCACCACGGCCACCTGACCTGGGGTCACGGTGGGCAGCGACTTTGTAGCCCATTGGATAAGCGCAGTGAATTGCCGATGCCGGCTGAGGACTAGTATTTGGGGCAACTCTGTGACTTTCTGTCTTGGGGAGCAACTGTTCAGGACTGGCGGTGTGCAAACATCGGCCCGGCACTCCGGTATCTGGTGTAAGCGGCCCTACGAAGTGGCTTGCTCCGTGGCGCCTGACGTTAGGGGCTTCGGCGCAGCTCGAATGAGATCAGCAAGTTGTTTTCTAGTGGTTGTATCGGTTTTCCGCAGTGCGTTGGATATGTGGCTCTCCACAGTCCGGATGCTGATGCCGAAGTGCTCGGCGATGTCATGGTTGCTTTGCTGCCCGGCGACGAGGGCAACCTCTATCTCCCTCATGGTCAAGGAAGAGCCGGGAGGCTCTGATCTGAAATTGAACAATGTCCCCACCATGCGGAAGCGGGCGGTGAACTCCTTGGCTGCCCTTCTCATCTCGCTCGCAGCAGCAGGCTCGCCGCTGAGCTGGCACCGCTGCTCCGCTCCGCGAAGAACCATCGCGACTTGGAACGTGTCTCCATCCAGCACATAGGTGTCAAGCAAATGCCGTAGGCGGGGAAGGTCCATCTCTATGGCTGCGCCGGCAATGGTGAGGAGCTGATCGTGGACCGTGATCCCGCGGTCCTCCAGGATCTTCTGGAGAAGCCTCCGGACACGGGGGCCCGGGAGGAGCCCCAGAGCGAAAAGCCCCGTATGCATCGCTTCGAAAGTAAAACCGCGCGCCAGCGACTTCTCGATGATTCGGCTGGCTCTTTCGTCAAAGGCTTTGGCGCTGGCGGGACGGCTGGCAGCGAGGTCGTGCAACCCGGTTCCTAAACCAGGGAACGGTCCAATGTCGCGGCCCTGAGACCCCGCTGCCACTCCATGGGAGGTTGCCGGAACAGCGTTTCGCAGGGATGAAAGACGCAGCATGGCCACGTGCAACGAATCCACAAGAAATCCCGGTTTACCCAATGAAAAGGCGCGACCCATGAGATATTCGGCTTCATCGAACAAACCATGGTGAAGGAGGGCGAGGGCTGCTATGTAACTCTGACTTACGAAAGCAAACTGATCGAAGTCCTGTAAGGCCTTTTCCCGGCAGTCGAGTGCCATGACCAGCGCCTCCTCTTCACGGCCACTCGAGAGCATTGCCATTCCGCGAATGAAAGACTCGAAGTTAGGAAAACTGCAGGCCTCGTTTGCTGAGTCAAGTGCGCTTAATGCTCCTTGGGGGTTGAGCCGGTATAGCTCCAGCATCCCCATCATGGTGGGGATGATGCCGCCCTGCAGCCCAAGGCCCGTGGCATCGGCGAAAACATGATGGTCGCTGGGCATGCCGCTATGGTTTGCGGTCAGGAATGCTGCGAACGCTTTGGCTTCGTGCAGTAGGCGTGGTTCTTTGGAGGATAGAGCCTGCATTGTTGCAATAGCGCCGGCCAAGTCTTTTTCGTGTGAGAACTGCCACCAAGCCAAGGACATGGTGAAGAAGAAGAGGTCTTCTGATTCACCACTTTCGGTGTCAGTTCGCCGGAGAACCTCTTGGATTCGGTGAGGGTTGGCGGGCGCCCCCCAATAGACACTAAGTACCGCGACAGCATTGGACAGGCTGCGATCGCGTACCCATGTTTGGTAGCGGTTTTCTTCAAAGGAGTCGCGCCGCTGCTGGAAGTACCGGGTGGCAGCCGCGTGGTTGCTGCCCATTTCCGTGCGAAGCACGGATACCGAGGCAGACAACATGTCATCTGTGGGCGCTGGCGCAGGATGATCGCCCGCTTCTGCAGCGACATGATCTGATACTGCGCTCTGGAGTATTCTCCTGGAGCTGAGCGTGTGGGCGCGAAGGTAATCGTCCACTATTGGTGGAAAGACAGCCGCAAGGAGGGTCTCGTCCGGGCCTTCTATTACCGAAAGCAAACCGTTGTATTCAAGGTTATCGAGGACGTCCTCGCCTACTTCTGCCACCAAGCGGTCAACCGGGCTGGGTCCAAGAAGTGACATCTTGTTGAGTGCCCGGACTTCTTCCGGCCGCAACCCCTGAAGCAGGGCTTCCACTGTGCCGTGAAGGTGTTCGTTCATCAACTTTGTGCCGTTCAGACACCATCGGCCGTTCTTGAGAATCAAGCGTTCACTGAGGACCGATGTTTGGATGATCCGGACTGCCAACCGTAGATTGCCGCCGGACTTACTCAGAACACGCGCTACCACGTCCACTTCGGCGGGGTGACCAAGGGTGTTCAGAATGAGTTTGCTGGTTTGTTCGTATTCGAGTGGCGGCAGGGAGACAGTTGCTTCGGGAATGCTCCCCAAGTAGCCGGAAGTTCTGGACTGGAACGGCCGATCGTTCATGGTGGTGATCAGCGGAACATTGTTCCTTCTCCGCAGGACATCAACCACTGCCAATGACTCCCGATCCAGGTTCTCCAGATCGTCGATGGCAATCAGATGCACCCCGGACCTGGCCATCTGGACCGAAAGGAGGTCCACGATGCCGAGAATTCCGATTGTCCTGGAACGAAGATCCAAGCCCAGAGAGAGAACGCCTGCAAAAGGCACTGCCGCAAGAGCTGGTGCAGCGAACATGGTGTAGACCGTGGCCCCGTCTTCTTCCAGTTTCGCAACGACGCTCTTGAGGAGACTGGTTCGGCCGCTACCGGGTGCGCCGACGATTCTCACGCCCAGACCCTTGGAGACGTAGTCCAAGACGATATTTATCTTCTGCTTATGCAAACTGCTGACCCCTTATGGAAAAGGCTGTTCGACCACTTGGCGGTGCCAAAAAGCCTTTGTGCTGTTCGATCTGCCTGGTTCGTCCGAGCCCCGAAACACCTCCGCCTCTTTTGCCGTAATCACTCAACCCTCAAGTGTCGCGATGGCTGGATTCGTGTCGTGGAATCGCCGAGATTCCTTCTGTGAGGGGCCCGCACATCCGGACTGATAACGAATGTGGGGTCGCTGGAGTCGCCGTTGTCGGTCACGGGAGGCGCGGGGAAGCCCGGGAAGGCCTGCCGTGGAAGCCGGCACGCGTTTGGAGCACGACCAACGCCGGAACGACACGGCGAACGCCGGGAAGACGGCGCGGAAAATGACGATGCCTCAGCAGCTTGTTGAAGCTGCTGAGGCACTTAAGTAGACGTAGGAGCCCGCACTAACTCTCGGCGAGCTTCTTCAGATGATCCGGCAGCCGGTTTCCTGGTGCCCGGCCGCGGATTTCCAGGAGTTCGCGGGCATGGGCATGCAACTTCCTGTCCTCGTCAGACACGGGTACCCAGGGCGGGATGGGGACTGCCGTCCCTGTTTCGTCGCGCGCCACCATCACCGTGAGGCAATACGTGGTCAGGTTCATTTCGCGGGTTTTAGGATCACCGGAGCGCACGTGGACCGCGATATGCATGCCCTTGGCACCGGTGTACACGAGCCGCGCTTCTACCTCCACGACGTGGCCTATCAGCAGGGGCCGGTAGAAGCGGACACCCCCGGAGAACACGGCCACAGTGTCTTTGCCGCAGTATCGGGAGGCGCATACGTATGCGGCTTCGTCGATCCACTTCATCACGATGCCGCCGTGGACCTTGCCGCCCCAGTTCACATCAGTGGGGGACGCCATAAACCGCAGGACGACGCGCTCGGCTGTTCCGGCGTCGGTATATTCCTGGGCGTTCATCGCGTTGACGATCTGCTCGCGGACCTCGATGCGAGCCAGCGCATGGTCGCGCTGCTCTATTTCCTCGGGTGTGGACGGCTCAAACTGGGGGACAGGAATCGGCTTCCCGTCGGGTCCGACGGCCACGAAGATCACCATGCACTGGCTGTGCATTGTTTCCGGCCCGCCTTTGGGATCGCGGGAACTGACCACTGTGTGGATGTGCATGGAGGACCGGCCGGTGTAGACGATGGTGGAGGTCACTTCCACCATGTCGCCGCTGTTCACGGGGTCTGTGAAGTGGATGTTTCCCACGTACGCCGTGACGCAATACGCCTTGGCCCAACCAACCGCCGCGGCATACGCTGCTTTGTCCACCCACTCAAGGACTGTCCCGGCGTCGACGGACCCGCTGTGTCCGATGTCCATGGGAGCCGCCAGGAAGCGGAGGGTCACTGAGTTGGCGGCATCATCGCTCATGGTGGCAGTTTACTGGCGGCAGGTTTCTGTTACGTGACTAAGACTGACTACTGGCGCTGGATGCCGAGGGTCGCAATGAGGTCCTCATGAAGTTCGAACCATGCCCGATGGAAGGAATCGCGATCGGTGGCGGTGAGCCATGCCGTGTCCTGGACCGCGTGCTTCAGCGCGAGCAGCAGGCGCTCGGAGTAGCCGCCGAAGCGAGGCAGCAAACCGGTCAGCTGCGCATCGATGGGACGCCACGACGCCAAGGCGCCTATCAGGACATCCATGGCGTCTTCACTGGGCGATGTCTGCAGCTGGATGGCGCTGCAGGCAGCCACAACTCCGGTGTTGATGTCCGCGAAGTCCTCATGAACGGCCAAGACTGCGATGCGCGCACCGGTGCGGTCCAGTTCTTCGGCCAGTAATCTCTGGTTCTCAGCCCTCCCGAGGCTCGACAGGGACCAACCGCTGGTCCCCGCGAAGGTGCTGTGCGAAACCAAGCCTTTCACACCGGCGTCGATGAGTTGGGACTCCACCAAACCGGGGTCTTGCGAGAAGCGGGCCGCAACCGTTGGGGTATCTGCGAAACCAAGCAGGCGGACGGCATGCAAAGTGAGGAGCGTCATTTGGTATCCATCAGGGTGACGGTTCCCAGTGATCCATCAACGGCCAACGTTTCCCCGTCAGCGAGCAGGTTCAGCGCATCACGAATACCCAGCACGGCCGGGATCCCGAACTCGCGTGCGACGATCGCAGCGTGCGACAACATTCCTCCGGTCTCCGTGACCACCGCTGATGCCATGCCGAAGAGGGGCGTCCACGCGGGGTCGGTAGTGCGGCAAACCAGTACGTCGCCGGACTGGAAGCGCGTGAATTCGTCGGGGCCGTGGATGAGCCGGGCAGTGCCTCGGGCTGTACCAGTGCTGGCGCCCACGCCGGTGAGGAGGGTCATCATCAGGCTATTTGTACCACCGAAAGCTGCAGAAGCACGGCCCCGGCACCAACATCTGCCTGACAGCGCCCGCTGGAACGGCGCCGTGACCTGGATCGCTCTCTCACATCCTGGCCCTTAAAGCCGGATGCTCTCTCACTTTCCTGAAGAGAGTGAAAGAGCATCGGGCTGAAGGGCGTGTTATCTGAGAGAGCGTCCGGGGGTGGGGGGGTTACGCGAGGACGCGCAGCTTGGAGCTTTGACGGCCGAACAGTGCGGCGTCAGCGGAGATCCTGCCCGCGCCGGCCAGTGCGAGAGCCAATGCGGCGCCTGCAAAGAGCAGCACAAGCTCGTACCCGCCATTACCGACGAATACGCCGGCTGGGGCGTGCACCAGGAAGAGCGCGCCGAGCATGTTGACGGCCAAAAGGGCAGCAAAGACGCGGGTCAGAAGGCCGATGATCAGGGCGATGCCACCCACAAGCTCGAGCGTGGCGACGATCGGGGCCACAGCGGAAGCGCCGGGCACTCCCATCTGCGTGAAAGAGGCTTGCGTGCCGGCGATGGTGAATTCGTTGAACTTCTGCCAACCGTGCGCGGCGAAGAGAAATCCTGCGATAACACGCAGGATGGTCAGGGCTGTGGTGGTCAAGCTGGACTTGTTCATGTCTACAACCCTTCCGAAATTAAGTTGAAGTGTCAACTAATCATGGCTTTTTATGACCAAAGCCTCAGCTACCGAGGCCGCTTGCGCGGCTTTGCTTGAAGCCACGGCTGGAGGAGCCTGGTGGTGATCGGCAGGAAGATATACGTCATCAAAGGCGTCAGGATGACGATGTTGAGCAGCACCGACAACACCAGTGGCCAGTCCTGGGTCAGGGGGTGCAGTAGGAAATTTGCCAGCAGACTGAGCGGGAAGAAGGGCAGGAAGATGCTGATGGCCTGCTTCCAGCGCGGCGGCACCACTGTTTCGGGCACAACCACCGAGACGTCCCCGGGCCGCGAAAACCATCCTTCGATGCCCGTGTGCCGCTCCACCCGCGTGGTCTCCATCATGTCCCTGGCGCTATCGATCCACCAGCGACGCTCCTCGGAGTCCTCCCACTCCTGCAGTGAATCGGCGTCCGCGAAGCGGTAAAGCATGTGCCATTCAGCGGAGTCCACCCCATTGCGCACCCAGCCGGATCCCAGATATCCAGGCCATTCGCGGGCGAGCTCCTGGCCTGCATGGGCCCAAGCATTGGCCTGCCGGGTATAGCCGGGAAGAATGGTGCGGGCTACGGAAACGGTGACGGGTTGCTCGTGAGACACCGCCCAAATGTACCCGGCCCGCGCCCGACTAGGCTTGTTTAGTGCCTCAAACCACAACCACCACACCCCGCTCCAACGCCCGCGAGATCCTGCGCCTGGCCGTCCCTGCCTTCGGCGCGCTCATTGCCGAGCCGCTGTTCTTGCTGGCTGACTCCGCAATCGTGGGGCACCTGGGCGTCGACCAACTGGCAGGTGTTGGCCTTGCATCCACCATCCTGCACACCGCCGTGGGGCTCATGGTCTTCCTGGCATACTCGACGACGCCGGCAGTCGCCCGGGCGATCGGCGACGGCAAGCTGGGGAAGGCTTTGGCAGCAGGGCGCGACGGCGTCTGGCTGGCACTGCTGCTCGGGCTGGCGCTCGCCGTGGCCGGTTTCGTTGCGGCCGAGCCGTTGGTGGGGTTCATGGGAGCTACTGGCGACGTGCAGCAATTCGCCGTCGATTACCTTCGCTGGTCCATGCCTGGCTTGGCCGCGATGCTCCTTATCTTTGCTGGCACGGGCGTCCTGAGGGGGTTGCAGGACACCCGGACGCCGCTGGTGGTGGCAACTGCGGGCTTCGCCGTCAACATCGCCCTCAACGTGTTCTTCGTGTACGGGTTGAATATGTCCGTGGCTGGCTCCGCGATTGGCACGAGCATTGCACAATGGGCCATGGCCGCCGTCTACTTGGTGATGGTCGGCCGGAATGCGCGGCACCACGGAGTGTCCCTCAAGCCCGACTGGCACGGCGTCCGGGCCATGACCAAGGTGGGTTCGTGGCTCATGCTCCGCACGCTGAGCCTTCGCCTGGCAATCCTCGCAACTGTCCTCGTGGTGACCGCCCAAGGCGCCGTGAACCTTGCGGCACACCAGTTGGCCATGACGATTTTCTCCTTCCTCGCCTTTGCCTTGGATGCGCTGGCCATTGCGGCGCAGGCCCTGATCGGCAAGGAACTCGGCGCCAGGAACGCAGAACGCGTGCGTGAACTGACCCGCACCATGATCCGCTGGGGACTCGGGTTCGGTGTGATCACCGGCGTGCTTCTGGCCATTGCGGCGCCCTGGGCCGGATACCTCTTCACCTCCGACGCCGGTGTCCGGTCAGCCCTCACCGTCGCCCTCTGGGTCCTCGCCGTGGGGCAGCCCCTGGCTGGCTACGTGTTCGTCCTGGACGGAGTTCTCATAGGCGCCGGCGATGCACGCTACCTGGCGATTGCCGGCGTCGTAAATTTGGTGGTCTACTTGCCGTTGCTGGTGGTCATCCACCAAACAAAGCCCGACGGCGAGGCGGGGCTCCTTTGGTTGTGGGCGGCGTTTGCGCTGGGCTACATGCTGGCCCGCGGCGTGACTTTGGGGCTGCGCGCGAGGACCGATCGGTGGATGGTGCTCGGTTCGCACTAAACTGGACGGGTGACTCTCCCAGCGACTCCTGCCCAGTCTCCTTCTGCCTCCGCGGCTGAACTCTGGAAACCCGTGCTGATCCGCGCGACGGTTGCACTGTTGTTCGGTGCGGTCACCATCTTTTG
Source organism: Arthrobacter sp. GW822-FHT05G07 (assembly GCF_058799755.1). Taxonomy (NCBI): domain Bacteria; kingdom Bacillati; phylum Actinomycetota; class Actinomycetes; order Micrococcales; family Micrococcaceae; genus Arthrobacter; species Arthrobacter sp. GW822-FHT05G07. The sequence continues at coordinate 267,157 of NZ_JBXALT010000006.1, forward strand.
GGCTTCGCCATCCGTTCACGTCATGGCGTGGGCTGTGGGGCTGTACCTGCTGGCGACTGCAGCGGCTGTGTGGATGTCCCGCGCATTGCCCGTTGCCGTGCCGGTGGTTGTTGCGCTCGGAGGCATCGGCGCGTTGGTCACACAGTCTGACGACGGGGTTGCCCTTTCGGCCATGTTTGCATTGCTGGTGCTGGGCCTCCTTGAGTTCGTCCATGGCCTCCGGAAGCGGGACTCGTTGGCGCGTGACTGGCTCATCTCGGGCGTTATTGCTGTGGGCACTGCGGTGATGCTGCCGTTCTTCACGTCGCTGGGCGCGCATGCACTGTTGGGCGTTGCCGGTGGCGGGGCCATCATTTCCGGTGTGCTGTGGATCCTGTCCGGCCTGACGCTGCGGCACGACGCACGGACCGCTGCCGGAGGCCCGGCCCAAGCTGCTGCGCCCGGCGCTTCGCCTGAGGCCGTAAACTAGGAGTTGGACGTTCTACTCGTTGTAGAACTTTTACTGACCGGCGGACACGAACCGCCATCATTGGAGGAATGACCGTGGCAGACCAGACACCAGGAGAACCGCGCAAGATGCGGACCTCGGTCAAGGGACCCCTCATGTTCTCCGCGTTCTTTGCAGTACTGGCCTTTGTTGCCGTGCTCATTTTCGCGTCCGGCGGAAGCGCACGTGCCCCGCGCTTCGACCTCGCCTTCACTGGCGCCGGCATCGCGTTCATCGTGAGCCTCGTTGTGGCCGCCATGCTGTCCATGAGCCACAAGGAGAACGCCGACCACCTCGGCAAGGGTTCCGGCGTCAACCTCAGCTCCAAGCGTCCCGGCCACGGCGGTCCTGGTGGTCCGGATGACGGGACTGAAACGCCCGACGACGGCCGCTGACTTTCCGGCGCTTCCTCACCTTAGTGGGGGAGCGCCTTTTTTGTGGGGTGTCGGATTTTCTGCGTGACGTGCTGAGCTTGGTGGAGCCCTCCGGTATTACTCGCCCTCGGCGGCCTTTCTTGCCCGATATGCCGCGACGTGGGCGCGGTTGGCGCAGTTGCCGGTGTCGCAGTAGAGCTTTGAGCGGTTGCGGCTGAGGTCCAGAACCACGGCGTCACAGTCGTCCGCGGCGCATACGCGCATGCGCTCCATCTCTTTGCTGCGGATGACGTCGATGATGGCCATGGCAGCTTCAGTGCCCATCCGGTCTGCCAGGGGCGCTTCCGGCGTGGTGGCGTGGAGATGCCAATCCCAGTGATCATGTTTCACGAGCTGGGGGAGCGCCTTGGCGTCGGTGAGCAGCTTGTTGACGGACTTGGCCGCAGTGTCTTCGTCGGCGCTCCAAAGTGCAGCCAGTTCGCTGCGCAGACGCTTAATGCTGTTCAGTTCCGCAGGAGTATTTACCCGTGAGCCAGTGAACTCTTCGGCGTCCAGGAATGAGTCGAGGTCCTCCACCGTGGCCAGGAATTCCTCACCGTTGGCGGCAGTGTTGATGAGATTGACGACGCTACGAAGGGCAACCTCGGTGTCAGGCGCAAAAAGCACTTTGACTCCTTACATGTTTCGGGAGTACTGTCATGACCATAAGCCCACTTTACTCCTGACAGGAGGCTGCTGTGTCAGCTCCAACGACGAAGGCTGATGCAAAGAGTTTCCTGGCATCGGGACTCGGCATCGCACTCTTTTCTTCCGCCGTTTTCGGCACGTCCGGCTCGTTTGCCAAGTCGATGCTGGAGACCGGTTGGTCACCCGGCGCCGCGGTTGCCGTGCGCCTCACTGGTGCCGCACTGATCCTGGCGATTCCCGCCGTCGTGGTTCTTCGCGGCCGCTGGCACCAACTCAAGGACAACTGGCTCACCATCCTGCTGTTCGGGCTCATCGGAGTGGCCGGCTGCCAGCTTTTCTACTTCAATGCTGTGGCCCGCTTGTCCGTGGGCGTAGCACTACTGCTGGAGTACCTGGCTCCCGTGATGATTGTGCTGTGGCTCTGGATTGCCAGCCGACGGCGACCCCGCGCACTCACCGCTGCCGGTGCCCTGTTGTCCCTGGGCGGCCTGGTTCTGGTGCTTGACCTGACCGGCGCCGTGAAGGTCGACTTCATCGGAGTTCTTTGGGGTATGGCCGCCGCCGTCTGCCTGGTGATCTACTTCTTCATTACCGCGAAGGAGAACGACTCTCTGCCTCCACTGGTGCTCGCCTCCGGGGGTCTGTTTGTGGGAGCGCTGGTCATATGGCTCGTGGGCCTGTTGGGACTGCTTCCCATGAGTTTCAGCACCGCCGACACGACGCTTGGGCCGTGGACCACTCCCTGGTGGGTCTCCGCCGTCGGGCTTATCATCCTGGCCACAGTGCTGGCGTACGTTTCCGGAATCATGGCTGCCCGCAGCCTGGGTTCGAAGGTGGCGTCGTTCGTATCCCTGACCGAAGTGCTCTTCGCCGTGATCTGGGCCTGGCTGCTTTTGGGTGAACTCCCCGGGCCAATTCAGCTGCTGGGCGGCCTGCTCATTGTGGGCGGCGTGGTCCTGGTACGCGTCGATGAGCTGCGCGGAGATCGAAAGGCAGACCGGGCATCTCAGGAAGTTACCCGGGTTCTGGATCACCCGAACGACGTCGAGCCCGTCCCCACCGGGCGGGCCGCGAAGGCGCCCCACAACTAAGCGCCACAAACAATGCTTCCGGGCAACCGGGCCGCGGGATTCCCGGAGTTGTTCGAGCTCCTCGCCGTACAACGGCAACATGGACGAACAAGGCCGGGTTTCGGCGCCCTTAACAGCGAGAACCCCGGACGCTGCTGCGTCCGGGGTTCTTCCAACTGTCTTAGTTGGAGGCCTGCTGCTGCTGCTCAGCGTTCTTCTGAGCGCGATCGCCGGCTTCGCGAAGTGCGTCGGCAACCTTCTTCAGGTTGGAAGCGTGCTGGCTGTCCCACTCGCCGCGGAACTTGTCAGCGTCCGGGCCCTTCCAGTCGGTGCCGTCAAGTGCGCCCTTGAGCTGTGAACGCTGCTGCTCGATGTTCTCAGCACCGGCCTTCAGCTTGTTACCGAGCTGACGAAGCTGATCAACATCTGCACCCCAAATAGCCATGAGATTCTCCTTCATTATTTCGGACCCGAGCTCTTCGGCATCCCCAGCGGCCTCCGGCTCATCCGGAAGATCCAATAGCTAAAACCTATCCCGGGAATCCAAAAACCGTCGATGGGCACCCCTCCCCATGGAGCACTGCCCATAGTTAGCATGGGGTTATGTGCCGCAATATCAGGACCCTGCATAACTTCGAACCGCACGCTACGAGCGCCGAAGTGGAGGCCGCTGCCCTGCAATACGTGCGCAAAATCAGCGGATCCACCAAGCCCTCCAAAGCCAATGAGGAAGCTTTCGCGGAGGCTGTCCACGAGATCGCCCATATTACGCAGCATCTCCTGGACTCCTTGGTGAGCCACGGCCCGGCTAAGAATCGTGACGAGGAAGCCGCCAAAGCCAAGGCCCGGGCTGCGGTTCGGTTCGGGACTGCTTAGAGCCCCGGCCGCAAATGTAGCTGGCAGTAGTGGTTGTTCTAAAGGGTCAGAACAACCACTACTGCCAGTCAGTTGGGTCTACTTACCGAACGAGCGCAGCCTCAGCGAGTTCGCTACTACCAGCACCGAGCTGGCTGCCATTGCTGCGCCGGCGATCATCGGGTTCAGGAACCCGAGTGCTGCCACCGGGATGCCGATTGCGTTGTAGAAGAACGCCCAGAACAGGTTGGTCTTGATGGTGGACAGGGTCTTGCGGGACAGCTCAATCGCCTGCACCAGCTGACCCAGGTCACTGCCCATCACCGTCAAATCCGAGGCTTCTATCGCCACATCCGTGCCGGATCCCATCGCGATTCCAAGGTCCGACTGTGCCAAGGCCGCGGCGTCGTTCACGCCGTCACCGGCCATGGCAACCGTCGCACCGGATGCCTGCAGCTTCCTGACCGCCTCAACTTTCCCCTCCGGCAGTACGCCGGCGAACACGTCGTCCGGTGAGATCCCGACGGCGGCAGCCACCTGGGCGGCAACTGCAGCATTGTCGCCGGTCAGCAGGATGGGCCGAATTCCCATTCCCTTAAGCTTCTGTATCGCAGCTGCCGAGCCAGGTTTGATGGTGTCGCTCAGGCTCACGATTCCGGCGGCCTTGCCGTCCACCGCAACCCAGATAGCAGTGGCGCCGCCGTTTTCTTCGGCCGTGAGGGCTTCCCGTTGGCTTGAATCGAGCGGGATGCCGTTCTCCTCCAGCCAGCCCGAGCGTCCGACGACCACCATCTTGGAGACCCCGTCAACTGCAACGGACCCCCTGACGCCGCCGCCGGGAGCGGAACTGAAGCCGTCAACACCAGGGAGAGTGCCGGCGTCGCGCATGGCGTCCTTCGCCGCGGCCGCAATTGCGTGCGCGATCGGATGCTCTGATGCCGACTCAACCGCTCCGGCCAACGTCAAGACGGTGGCCGGCGAGTAGCCGTTGAGGCCCGTTGTGTGGTCCACAGCGAGCTTGCCACTGGTCACGGTGCCCGTCTTGTCCAGCAGGATGGTGTCCACGTGGCGAGTGTCCTCAAGAACCTGAGGGCCCTTGATGAGGATGCCCAGCTGAGCTCCGCGGCCCGTCCCCGTCAGTAGCCCGACGGGAGTTGCCAGGCCCAGGGCGCAGGGGCAAGCGATGACCAGGACGGCGACGGCGGCGGTGAAGGCTGCGTTGAGGTCGCCCGAGAAGAACAGCCACAGAAGGAACGTGGCCAAGGCGATAACCAGGACAATCGGGACGAAGACAGAGCTGATCCTGTCAGCGAGCCGCGCAATGGGCGCCTTGCCCGTCTGCGCCTGACTGACCAGACGCCCCATCTGGGCGAGCGTAGTGTCGGAGCCCACGCGGGTGGCCCGGACCAGCAGCCGGCCGGAAGTGTTGATGGTAGCGCCCGTCACCAAGCTGCCCGGTCCAACCTCCACCGGCACCGATTCGCCCGTGACAAGTGAGGCGTCGACGGCGGATGCACCGTCCGTGACCACGCCGTCGGTAGCGATCTTTTCGCCCGGGCGGACAACGATGACGTCGTCCACGAGGAGCTGATCCGCGGGAATCTTCTGCTCGACGCCATCCACCAGGATGGTTGCATCCTTGGCGCCCAGATTCAGCAGTGCCTTGAGGGCATTGCCCGCTTTGGCCTTGGCGTTGGCTTCAAGGTAGCGACCCAGAAGCAGGAACGTTGTGACCACCGCAGCGACCTCAAAGTAGAGGCCACCACCGGACATGTTTTCCATGCCGGGGTGTTCGGTCATCCGGGGATCCACAAAGAGTTGCCACGCCGAATAGAGGTAGGCGGCGATGACGCCAATGGAAACGAGCGTGTCCATGGTGGAAGCGAAGTGCCGTGCGTTGATGGCCGCTGCCCGGTGGAAGGGCCAGGCCGCCCAGCTCACCACTGGTAGGGCAAGCGCACCTACAACCCATCCCCAGTTGGCGAACTGCAACGCGGGGATCATGGAGATTGCGAACACGGGGATGGTCAGGAGGGCCGCGACGATCAGGCGGGGGCGCAGTGTAGAGGCTGCTGGGCCGTGGGCCATGTGGTCTTCGTGTGTAGCGTGCTCGCCGTGCTCGCCGTGGTTGGCTTGGGCGGCGAAGTCGGCGCCGTGCTCTGCATGCTCGGTCGTGCCTCCCTTAGACGCATGCTGCCGCACGCCGCCGGCTTCGCCGCGTGGCATCGTTACAGCGGCGCCACGTTCGTGGGTTTGTTTGGTGGAGGTGTGTCCGTGGGCCGCCGGGGCTTGGCGGACGGTGGCTTTGTAGCCGGTGGCGTTGACGGTGTCCACGATCTGCTGATCCGTCACTGATGCTGGGACTGTGACGTGGGCTGATTCGAGGGGCAGGTTGACGCTGGCCTCTACACCCTCGAGTTTTCCCAGTTTTCGTTCCACTCGATTGACACACGAGGCGCAGGTCATGCCCTCGATGTCCAGCTCGATGACCCTGTGTGCGGGTTGGTTGAAAGTCTCCTGGCTACTCAAGAGGACTCCTAAGCTTCGTTGGCTACCACCAGGTAGCCGGCTTCTGCCACGGCCTCGCCAATTTCCGACGGCGAGAGCTCCTTGGTTGAGGTGATGGTCACAGTGGACAGGCCACCGGGGTTGAGATCCACTGCCACGTTTTCGACGCCGCTGAGCGATTCGATTTCTTCGCTGACGCTGGAGACACAGTGGCCGCAGGTCATACCCGAAACGTTGACGTTGGTCTGGATGGTCTGGCTCATGGCGTGCTCCTTGGTGATGAGTTGAATGGTGTGGTGGTTGGTGGCGGAGTTACCGCAGCAGGCGCCCGATGGCATCGGTGGCCTCCTTCACTTTGGCGTCGATCTGTTCGGCGCGGGCTTCGGGATTGGGCTCGGAGGCTGCACCCACCACACAGTGGCCGATGTGCTCTTCAACGAGTCCCAGGCTGACCGCATGGAGTGCCTTGGTTGCGGCTGCTACTTGGGTGAGGATGTCGATGCAGTATTTGTCGTCCTCCACCATGCGCGCAATACCTCGGACCTGCCCCTCAATCCGCTTCAAGCGTTTGAGGTACGCGTCCTTGTTGCTGGTGTACCCGTGGGGTGCGGCGTGCTCCAGATCCACCTCGATGATGGGTGCATCCGGATGGCTCATGCTCAGGTCTGGCGTGCTCATAACTCGAAGCTATACCCATAGGGGGTATCGCGTCAAGTACCCCCTGGGGGTATATAGCCCGAACCTCGGCTGCGCACCCGTCGAGTCGCAGGAAGCCAAAGGACTAGACCAAAACGCGATCTAGGTATAGACCAAAACACCTTAAAATTGGATTCTTGTTTTGCAATGCAAACCTTTTGGTAAATGTGCTTCCGCCCACACCTGCGCGTTCATAGTGTTTGGTCTCATAGCCGCGGAGGGGGAAATCCCGCGGAACCCAACATTTCTCCATGGAGGACACTTGAAACTCGCACGCTCCGCCGCGGCAATAGCCATCGCAGCGCTCGCATTGACCGCTTGCGCTCCGCCCACGTCAAACAATGCAGCCTCCAGCTCGGACGAGCAGACGGGCACTGTCCGCGTTTGGCTCTTCTCCGAGGTCAACCAGGATCCCAAGTCCGCAGTGGTCAAGGAAGCCGTTACTGAATTCGAAGCGGCACACAGTGGTGCCAAGATCGACGTCCAGTACATTCCAGTAGACAGCCGCGCCGAACGCTTCAAGGCCGCGTTCAACGATCCTTCCAGCGCCCCGGACGTGGCCGAGTTCGGCAACACCGACCTCGCCAGCTACGTTGCGTCCGGCGGCTTGGCCGACGTCACCGAGGACATCACGTCCTGGGATGAGGCGAAGGACCTGGACCAGAAGATCCTGGACACCACCGAGATCGATGGCAAGAACTACGGTGTGCCATGGTTCGTCGGCGTTCGTGCCCTCTACTACCGCACTGACCTCCTGCAGCAGCTCGGTCTTGAGGTACCCAAGACCTTGGATGAGATAGAAACCGTTGCCCGCGCCGTTCGCGCAGCAAACCCGGAGCTGCTGGGCATCTCCGTCGGCGGCGCGGCGCAGTTCTCTGCCATGCCGTATCTGTGGGCCAACGGCGGCGAGATCGCTACGAAGGAAGGCGATACGTTCGTTGCCGGCCTGGACTCCGCTGAGTCCCGCGAAGGCGTCGCAGCCTACTCTCGCCTCCTCAAGGACGACATCTGCCCGGCCCAGACCTGCGCGGAGTTCGGCGGCAACGCCAGCGTCCAGCAGTTCATTGCAGGCAAGTCGGCCATGACCATTGGCGGCGACTTCAACTACAAGGCCGTTGCGGCCAGCGCCATTAAGGACAAGTTCGCAGTGGTTCCGGTTCCAGGGAAGACTGCAGGCTCCATCGCGCCGGCCTTCGCCGGCGGCAACAATCTGGGTGTCTTCAACAGCAGCGAACGCCGCACCTTGGCAGCTGACTTCGTGAAGCTCCTGGCCAGCAAGAAGTATCAGCAGAAGATGTTCGATTCCATGGGCAACCTCCCCACGTTCAGCGATGTCCAGAAGTCCGTGGCGGAGAACAACAAGCAGGTTGAACCGTTCATCAACACCCTGGCCGCCGGAACCAAGTTTGTCCCGGTAACTGAGAGCTGGTCCACCATCGATGCCCAGGGTGTCTTCACCGGCATGTACCAGAAGGTGGTCACGGGCAAGGCTGACGTCAACGCCGCAACCACTGAGGCCGCAACGGCAATGAACACGGCATTCGGGTCCAAGTAATGCGCTGCGGCCCATCACAAAGTCCAACAACCAAAGGCGCATCATGACAGCGCTCACCCCGGTTCTGCCTGAGACACCGCAGGGCGGTACGCCAGGCAAAGGCCCGACGACGGCGACCCGCAAGTCCCGGCGTTTCACCAACGGAAAGCGCGGTCTGGAGCCCTGGCTCTATCTTGCCCCGGCCTTCATCGTCCTGATCGCACTGCTCGGCTACCCGATCTTCCAGCTGATCAACGTCTCCCTGTATGACTACCGCCAGGCGCAAGTCAGCGGCAAGGCACCCCTGAATTTTGTGGGTCTGGAGAACTACCAGAAGCTCTTCGCTGATCCGCAGTTCTGGACTGTTCTAGGCAACACGGTGGTCTTCGCCACTGCCTGCGTGGTCTTCACCTTGCTGGTGGGCAGTTCGTTGGCGGTGCTGGCCACCAGGCTGCGCCCGTGGGTCCGTTCGATGCTGTTCGTGGTGTCGCTCGGTGCATGGGCTACCCCGGCCGTCACGGGCAGCGCGGTGTGGTTGTTCCTGTTCGAGCCCACCCTGGGCCTGGTCAATAAGACGCTGGTGGCCATCGGGCTGACGCAGTTCGAGGGCTACTCATGGACCTACGACAAATGGTCGGCCTTCGGACTTGTAGCCAGCGAAGTGGTGTGGTGCTCGTTCCCGTTCGTGCTGGTCACGGTCTACGCAGGCATCCAGGCCATCCCCATGGAGGTCATTGAAGCCGCCAGAATTGATGGCGCTTCCATGCCCCGCATTGCCCGCAGCATCATGCTCCCGATGCTCAGGCCTATCGTGATCGTGGTGACCATCCAATCCATTATTTGGAACTTCAAGATCTTCTCGCAGATCTACATCATGACCAACGGTGGCGGGATCGCCGGCCAGAACCTGGTGCTCAACGTCTACGGCTACCAGCAGGCGTTCGCCGCGAGCCTCTATGGCCTCGGTTCCGCGCTCGGTGTGATCATGACCGCGCTGCTCATGGTCATCACGCTGGTGTACCTCCGGATCCTCAAGAGAACAGGCGAAGCCCTATGACCGCCGTCGACGTTTCATCAGTCCCGCGCCGAACCACTAAAGCCGAGGCTCCGCAGAAGCTGCGCAAGCAGGGCAAGCGTCGCTTCGGGGCGGATGCCGCCGCGATTGTCATCGCGCTGATCGTTGCCTTTCCGCTGTTCTGGATGGTGCTGTCCGCGCTGAAGCCCAAAACAGCGCTCGACGCCGGTGATGCGGCGCCGTACACACTGGAACCGTCGCTGGACTCGTTCGGGCGCGTCCTGGGTGTGAACAATTTTGGCCAGTATTTCCTGAACAGCGTGATCGTGGCGCTGGTGGTTGTGGTGCTTTCCACCATCTTGGCGTTCCTCGCGGCTGTGGCGTTGACCCGCTACAACTTCAAGATGCGCACCAAGCTGCTGATCATCATCCTGGTTTCGCAGATGGTGCCTGTGGAAGCCCTGACCATTCCGCTCTTTTTCCTGCTGCGCAATGCCGGTGAGGCCATCCCGTTGGTAGGCCTGAACCAACTGGGCTCGCTGGTGTTGGTCCATGTCGGCTTCAGTATTCCGTTCGCCATCTGGATGCTGCGTGGTTTCGTGGCCGCTGTTCCGCTGGAAGTCGAGGAGGCTGCCCGTTTGGACGGCGCCAGCAGCTTCCGCTTTGTCCGCTCCATCCTGTTCCCTTTGGTGGCGCCGGGTGTGGTGGCATGTTCCGTTTTCTCGTTCATTTCCACGTGGAACGACTTCCTGTTCGCCAAGACCTTCATCATTTCCGCCCAGGAGAATCAGACGCTGCCCATGGCTTTGCTGACGTTCTTCAAGCCCGACCAAAACGATTGGGGAGCCATCATGGCCGGCTCGGTCATCATGACCATTCCAGTGCTGATCTTCTTCGTATCAGTCCAGCGCAAGCTCGTGTCCGGACTGGCCGGGGCGGTGAAGGGATGAGCGCGTTTCACCAGTTGATCCCAGCCCCGTGGTCCTTCTCCGCAGGCACGGGCGAGTTGGAGCTCGACGCCGGCACTTCCGTGGGTGCCGACCCTGAACTGCGCGGTCCTCGCCGCTGGCTCACCCGGGCTTTGGGCGGAGCTACGGGTTGGGACCTGGCTCCCGCGCCTGCTCGTGAGGCGGGCATCCGCCTCCTGCTGGACCCTTCGCTGGACGCCGAGGCCTACCGCTTGGAGGTGAGTGACGCCGTCGTGATTTCTGCGGGTGGCGCCGCTGGCGCTTTCTACGGCGCGCAGACGCTATTGCAGTTGTTGGGACCAGCGGCGTTGAGGCAGGCTCCTGTTGTTGCTGTTGAGGGATGGTCGGTTCCCCGTGTGTCTGTGGAGGACAAGCCGCGATTCGGCTACCGCGGGACCATGCTGGATGTCGCGCGGCACTTCATGCCCAAGGACAACGTGCTCCGGTTCATCGAGGTGATGGCCATGCACAAACTCAACGTTCTTCACCTGCACCTCACGGACGATCAGGGCTGGCGGATGCAAATTAACCGCTACCCCAAGCTGACCGAAACTGGTGCGTGGCGCCGGGAGTCGTCGCTTGGTTCCTGGCGCGCAGGAGTATTCGACGGCCGCCCACACGGTGGTTTCTATACGCAGGACGATCTCCGGGAGATCGTGGCGTTCGCCGCGGACCGGCATATCACTGTCATCCCGGAGATCGATGTTCCGGGCCACAGCCAAGCTGCCATCGCGGCGTATCCGGAGCTCGGTGCGGGCCCGGCTGATGGTTCATCTCCTGTGGAGGTATGGACGCGGTGGGGCATCAATGAGACCGTCTTGGAAGTCTCCGAAACCTCGCTGGAGTTCTACCGGAATGTCCTGGACGAGGTGGTGGAGATCTTCCCCTCCCCGTGGATAAGCCTGGGCGGCGACGAAGTGCCACTCACGCAATGGCAGGCGAGTGCCCAAGCACAGGCAAAGGCTGCAGAGTTGGGCTTGGACGACGTTTCCGGCTTGCACAGTTGGTTCGTCGGGCAGCTGGCGTTGCATCTGAAGCACCACGGCCGCGCCACGTCCGTGTGGGACGAGATCGGCGACGGCGGCCTTCCGGACGGTGCGCTTGTGGCGTCCTGGCGCGGGTACGAAGGCGGGATTGACGCCCTGCGCAAGGGCTACGACGTTGTGATGTGCCCTGAGCACAAGCTCTACCTGGACCACCGCCAGGCCGACGGTGACGACGAACCCGTCCCCGTTGGTTTCGTGACCACCTTGCAGGCTGTCTACGAGTTTGAGCCGTTGCCAGGAGTTGAAGGCACGGACTTCCCGGGCAGGCTCCTAGGAGCCCAAGCCAACATCTGGAGCGAGCACTTGGATTCACCGCGCCGCGTGCAGTTCGCAGCGTTCCCGCGCCTCAGCGCCATCTCCGAAGTGTTCTGGTCCAACCCCGCGGGCCGGGACTACGATGAGTTCCTGACCCGACTCACAGGTGCACACTTGGCGCGGCTCGAGGCCATGGGCGTGGAGTATCGGCCTTTGTCCGGTCCCGCGCCATGGCAGCAGCGGCCGGGTGTGGAGGGTTGGAAACGCGATTACGACGCCGAGCAGCTCGTGAGGAACTGAGTGACTACTGAAGGCAAGGATGCCCGCAATTCCTCGGCATCGCTGCGCAAGGCACTGGCTTTGCTGACTGTGGTGGCCGAGGAACCAGGCAATGGTGATGGGCTTGCACTCGTGGAGCTCACCCGGCTCTCCGGTCTCAACAAGAGCACGTTGTTGCGTTTGGCTGCGCCTCTGCTTGAAGAAAACCTGCTGGAGCGTGACCACGAGACAGGCAAGTTCCGCCTGGGCCATGGCTGTTTGCGGCTGGGACAGTCCTACCTGGATCGCGTGGATCTACGCAGCGTGGCCAACGGCGAACTCCGGACTCTCATGCGTGCCACGGAAAGCACTTGCCATTTGGTGGTTCTTTCCGGGCACGACGTTGTCTACCTGGACAAAGTGGAGGACGAAGCCACGGTGCGCATGGCGTCGCGGGTGGGCGCCACCATGCCGGCCTATTGCACTGCAGTTGGGAAGGCCATGCTCGCGTTCAGTCCGGAGGAAGTGGTGGGACCGATCCTGGCAGGAAACTTGGAACCCCTCACGGACAAAACCATCACGGACCCGACACTGCTCCGAGCTGATTTTGAAGCCATCCGGCGGCGCGGGTATTCCATTGATGACCGGGAGAATGAACCGGAGGTTCGCTGCGTTGCCGCCCCGATCTTCGGGCATGACGATCACGTGGTGGCAGCGCTGTCTGTCTCTTCCTTGTCCTCCCGGATGACCGCCAAGCGTGTCCGTGAAGTCGGGCCGATGGCCGCAGAGACAAGCCTCCGGATTTCCGCCAAGCTGGGCTCCCGGCGGGCGTCTGCGAAGTTGGCGAAACTCGCATGAGTATTACTGCATCTGAATACTTTCGCGCGAAGCTGGAGTGCGAGATCGACGTCATGGAAGTGGCAGAGTCAGCGCCCGGCACCTGGATTGTGGTGGATACCCGCCGCCAATCCTCATGGGACCACGGACATATTCCAGGCGCCGTACATATTCCGACCGCACAGATACCGGCCCTCGCGGAGCAACTTGTCCCAGCCGGCTCCCGAGTGGTGGTCTATTCCTGGGGCCCAGGGTGCAACGGCAGCACGTTCGCTGCGCTGGCCTTCGCGGAACTGGGGTATTCGGTGAAGGAAATGATCGGCGGAATCGAGTATTGGATCCGAAACGGGCTCCCCGTTGAGACAGCCGCGGGGCCCGTACAAGGTGCACCGGATGCGCTGGTGACAGCACACACGGCCTGAGCTGAAACGGGGGAATGATGGCTGTTTTCGTACTGATTCACGGCGGTGGTTCCACGGCATGGGACTGGCATCTGGTGAGCCCGCTGCTCGAAGCGTCCGGGCATGGCGTGGTTGCCGTCGACCTGCCCATCGAAGACAAGAACGCCGGGCTTGAGGACTATACCCGCGCTGTGACGGACGCGGTTGGCGATGCCGAGCACACCATCGTGGTGGGGCATTCGCTGGGTGGCTTCACGGCGCCGTTGGTCTGCGACGAACTCCACTCCGACGGCCTGGTGTACCTCTCGGCCATGATTCCGATGCCGGGCGAGACCTTCGGCGACTGGTGGACCAACACGGGGCATGATCGAGAGGCCATCCCCGAAGAGGCGTACTTCAACCTGGTCCCTGAAGATTTGGCACAGCAGGCCACTGACCGGGAGCGGGACCAGCAAGGCGCCTGGATGTCAGGACCCTGGCCTGGCCGTCATCCGGACGTGCCCACCCTGGCCATCCTGTGCCGTGACGACCAGTTTTTTCCAGCGCCGTTCATGAGGCGGCAGGTACAACAGCGGCTTGGGATCGAGCCCGTGGAAATCCCCGGGGGCCACTACGCCACCCTGAGCCACCCGGACGCTGTTGCGGCGGCCCTCAACGATTTTGCCCAGCGGACGGCGCGGGAGCGGTCCTAGCGAACCTGCCAACGTGTGGATCGATGCCGACGCACCCAGAGTTCGTTGGCGAAATCCCCAACGGCCCCTACCCGACCGTCTCCAACGCAGCCAGCTCGACGCGGGACGTCAAAGCCAACCGCCACACTCTCGCGGATCCTCGCGGCCTCATCGCATGCGCTCGCGTTGGTGGCGCCCAGGAAGATGCCGGGAATCCAGAGGAGTGGGTTATCCCCCTGGCGGCCAGCGCTAGCCCTTGCAGGGGTCGGCACCCAGGTCGCTGCCCTGCCGTAAAAACTCTTTCGCATCCAAAGTCCGAAAAATCACTCACATGTTACCTAGGTGAACGGCAAAGTCTGGGTAGTTCTAGGACCTCTGCGGGCCAGATTCACACTTCGTAGTTAAAAAAGCGCCATCTGAGGATGATTGCGCCGATCGATGAGCCATTGTTGAACGCGGTAGCTGAGAGTTTGTCCTGAGAAGTGATGAAAGAGAAAATGACTATTAATGACCACATGAATTCTGGCGTATCTCGCAGAACTATCACGAAAATGTCCGCCTGGAGTGTTCCGGTCGTCGTCGCAGCCGTGGCCGCACCAGCGGCAAGCGCTTCTCAGCTTCCTGAGATTGATCTCGCGACAACGATTGGGGATATCCAAGAGGTTCCGCCAATCACAACTTTCGATACAGAGTCAAATGAGGAGGTGCGGGCCTTCTCGGAGTTCACCCAACCACTCACAGCTACTGCAACATTTACCAACAGCTCAGCGGTGATATTGCCCGCCGGTACCCATTTTGCGGTGACTTACATTGGCCAGAATGTTTCAACGAGAACGAATAGAGAGTACACGCCGCTGGCTGGATACGAGGTTGTCGCTTCTTCGCTTCTCGCCAGCGAGTACACCTATACAGGAAGCACGGCCGAAGTCGTTTCATCGACAGGAGGGTCAGATGTCATCAGAATCGTTGAAAACTACACCCTTCTCCGGCCCTTCCTTCCGAGCGAGTCATTTACCGTGACGTTCAGGGTCTACACTCAACCGGTCTCAGACTCTGTGGTGAACCCGAACGGTAAATACTGGTACTACACCTCATTCCGGTCCCGAATTGACCTGGGTGCCAACGCGGGGTTCTACGAAGAAACCGATCTTTCCAACAATGAGGATATCCAGGATGTGAATTGGAAGAATAACCAGTTCGTCATTTACTACCCGTGATGTTCAGTGATTGTCCGGCCTGCTTCCGACGTGTTGTGGTCCCCATTTTTCCGCAGGGGCGGGAACCGCGAAGGGAACCTCGCAGCGCTGGAGCGGGCCGGATTGCGGTTTATCCGTGCATGAGAACTACTCGACGGTTCCACTGCGGCTAGATGGCCTTGAGGCAGCCTGATACTACTCGACGGCAGCAAGTGTGCACCCTGCAGGAATCCATGCACGTTTGCGGAGGGTTCCCTGTGGCCCGGTCGCAGGCGACCTATTATCCCGAATGAGCAAAGTTTCGCAAAAGCTGCCCAGGATTGCGACACGAATACCAATCCGTTTGTACTACGTTTTCATGGAAGACGTCCCCAAAATTTCCCCGAAAGGGCTCGAAGGAAGATCCCTGGAGCTCCAAAAGTACTGGAATCATGTGAGTCTGCGAACCGGATGGATGCGCGCCTCTGATTGGCTCGTTCCGGAAGTCCAGGCGCTCACCAATATAAAGATCAGGGGCGGCGATCTGCACGCTGCCGTTTCACGACTCGGAGGATCCCGTGCTTACCACGGGGTGGGAATCCGAGAAACGATGCTCGACCTCAGAGCCTTCTGTAATGCCGCCAAAATGGTCCCTGATTACCTCATCATGCTCGCTATCGTGGAGGGGTGGGCCGCCGAAAATGAACGACTCGAACCTCACCGCCACGGGGGGCGGTCGATGGTCGAAGAAGCGGGCGCGGAGGCCGCCGTCCGGCTAGGGCTAGGCAGCACGGGGACGATGTCAGTAGGCGAGCTTTCACGCCGTCTGGGTGGCAATGTTAGTTTTCGCGAGCCTGCTCCCGAATTTAGGACATTCCATCTGACTGCTGCTGGGATCTTGATCGATGAGATTAGGGGAACCTCATATACTCTTGCCGGGAATGCGCCGAACGGTCCTGTGCTCCTTGTGATTGTGACAGGCAGCATCAAGCTGGCGCTGCAGGGGCGTGTGATCACCGTTACGGATGGTGACGTCGTTTTGATTCACAGCGGCAGGTTCTCGTACTCGACGCTTGCGATGTCACGAGTGGTGCGCGTTTCGTTGACGGGAAGCCGCGCTCACGGTCAGGCATCCCGATCGCAGGTTCTCCCACCTAATGCTCCTGTGAAGATGCTCGTCGCAGTAGTGAATGTTTTGATTTCGCTGGCCCGATCGTCTTCAACGCGCGATCTCGCAGATGGGCTCGAGGTGGCTCGGCATACCGCCGGATTGCTTCTTAGGCGCATGCAGGCCAGCTCCGAGGTCTCCGAACTCTTCACGCACGCACTTGAACATATAGCGCGACGTTACCGGGATCCGGCCTTCACAACAGAGACGTTGGCTAAGGAGCTCGGCGTGAGTGAAAGAACCCTTCATCGGGTCTTCGCGGCCAATGGGCTGCCCCCTGGTCGGGCCCTCCGTTTGAGGCGTCTGAATGAGCTCTCCAGGCTCATACGCCGGAGCAGATCAATCTCCCTTGCAGACGCCGCCCTGCAAACAGGATTCTCCACCTACAATTCCGCATCAATCGCGTTCAAGAAGCACTACGGCATATCCATGGGAGAGGCCCGGTCCAGGGCTTTCAATGAATGAACCCGAATTCAGCAAAGACGGCAAAAGGATCCCGAACTATCTGTTCTCAGAGAAAGTACCGCTGCTGGGCTTCGCCGGCCTGCACGATTTCTGGCCCGCCCCCGCGCTGCCCGAGTACGGCCCCGAACGGTGGCTGCGGACCTGCACGGTCCTGACCACAACCGCCCAGGACGCGTTAGGCCGCGTCCACAACCGGTCGCCGGTCATCATTCCGAAAGACCGCTTCGCGGAATGGCTTGACCCTGACCTGACCGACTGGTGGACCTCACCAAGTCCTCATTAAGGCAGTACTCAGGGCCTATTTACTCAGGGTCGACGTACTCAGGGTCGATTTCGGCTGGCTTTGCCCGTACAACATCCTGGACGTCAGTGACATCGGACGGCTCGGGAGCAGGCACGAACAATGCAATGGGTGGTGTAGCGGTACTGCAGTCCAGATCGGGAAGAGTAACCACGCTGCTGATCCGCAGTTGCCCTGCCTCGAGGTGTTCCATCCGGAACATCACGCCGGAGGCACTCATCTCATCCGGCACGTCGCCTGTTTCGGACGCCCAACGCACCACGCAACCGCGAACCTCGGCAGTGCCTGCAGCCGGACCTGGCTTGACCTCCATAGGGAGGAAAGGATCGGGTCCCGGGCGGATGTCCGGGCGTCGTTTCTGTGTGACGTCATTCACGGGATGCCTGGAAAGGCGAACGCGGAGGTCCAGGGCAGTGGTCTCCACCAGTTCGGGCAAGGTGAAGTCCGTAATGTTTTGTGCCACAGCCTGGGCCTCGAGGGATTTGCGGGCTGCAATGACCCAGGGGTCGGCTTCTATGGGCGCACTGGGCGGAGTTCCTTGCCATTCAACCGCCGGGTAAGGGGGCGCGGGTCGCTTTTCCTCGCGGCACGCTGATAGGCCGCCAGCTACGGTGACCAGCAGCAGCGACGCAGCGACAGCTTGGAAATGCCGCGGCCGGGATGTCCGTGCATCGCTCATGATCAACCCCTTGTTTGCGTTTTTGCGCCTATCGAATCTACCACGGGCCCCTCAGAGGGAGGACCAGCACGACGGCGGGTGGCAGCTCGACGGCGGGTGGCAATCCGCGGGGGTGGAATGCCGGCCCGAACCGTAATCGGTCCGGGCCGGCCGTCTGGTTCCAGCAGGGTCAGCGCTGTTCCGCTGGGGTGTGGACCACGCAGATGGTGCCGGCGGGAATGTGTGCTGTTCCGCTGACGTCCTCGCCGGAGATCAGGTTGCGTCCACTCGCCGGGTATTCAGCGTCGGCATCCGTGTGGTTGATCAGGAAGGTGAAAATGCCATCCTCTGAATCGCGTGAAGCAACCTCCAGCCCCGCCGGTGGTTGGACGCCAGGCTCAATTCCTGCCGCCCTCACGGCGTCCAGTACGACGTCGGCGAGGTGGCCGCCGTCGAGCTTTGTGGAAATGTACCAAGCGGTGCCGTCGCCGAATTCGTTCCGCGTAATGGCCGGGCCGGCGGCCGCAGGGCCGTCAACATAGCGGCTCAGCACGTTGGCGGTGTCGGGGTGAATTTCCTCCGACCAAACGGTTCCGGTGGCGCCGTTGCCCATGGTGACGGTTTCGTTCTCACGCAAGGGCAGGAATTCGTGGATCTCCAAACCGAGGACGTCGCGGAGGCCACCGGGGGAGGCGCCTGCTGGGACGGTGTCGTTGGCATCGACGATGCCGGAGAAATAGGACACCATCAGATGTCCGCCGTCGTGGACGTAGCGGCTGATGTTTGCGGCTGCCTTGTCACCCACCAGGTAGAGGGCCGGGGCGAGGACCAGGTCGTAACCGGAGAGGTCGGCTTCGGGGTGGGCGAAGTCCACACTGATCCCGCGGTTCCACAGGACGGAGTAGAAGGATTCGATCCGTTCGCGGTGGTCAAGATCGCTGCTGGGCCGCCATTCAAGATCTTGCGCCCAGAATGATTCCACGTCCCAGAGGATGGCCACGCGAGACTTCACGACGGAGCCCTTCACAGGGGAGAGTTTCCCGAGGTCTTCGCCCAAGTCCATGACCTCGCGCCAGATCCGGGTACCGGTGCCGGCGTGCGGGAGCATGGCGGAGTGAAACTTTTCCGCGCCATAGCGGGATGCGCGGAACTGGAAGAACATGATGGCGTCCGCCCCGCGGGCCAGGTGGGACAGGCTGTTGCGGGCTAATTCGCCCGGCCGTTTGGCGATGTTCCGTCCCTGCCAGTTCACGGCCCCGGTGGAGTGTTCCATCAGCATCCAGGGCCGGTTGCCCGCCAGGGATCGCGTGAGGTCGGCATCCATGGAGAGAAGAACGTGGTTGTCCGTGCGCTGCGCAACCAGGTAGTGGTCGTTCGCAACGATGTCCACTTCCTTGGCCCAGGCCCAGTAGTCAGCTGAAAGGCAGTTGGTGGCCATGAAGTTGGTGGTCACCGGAAGGTGGGGCGTGTACTTTTTGATGACATCGCGCTCGGCAATGAAGCACTGCAGCATGGCGTCCGAGGTGAACCGGCGGAAGTCGAGCCGCTGTGCCTGGTTGCTGACGCTGGCTGAAAGCCTGGGTGCGTCGATCTCATCCCACTCGCCGTACTTCTGCCCCCAGAAAAGGGTGCCCCAGGCCTGGTTCAGGGCGTCCAAGGTGCCATAACGGTGGCGGAGCCAATCGCGGAACGCCAGCACGGACTGCGCGTCGTAGGACTCACTGACCGGTGCGCCGAATTCATTGTGGACGTGCCAAAGAACCAGCGCGGGGTGGGAAGCGTAGCGGCGTGCGAGCTGTTCGGTGATGTTGGTGGCCGCCCGGCGGTATTCCGGCGAGCTGGGGCTGGCCATGCCACGCGATCCGTTGCCCAAGGTGACGCCCTCGCGGGTCACGGGACGCGACTGGGGGTACTTCTTCCAGAACCATGCGGGCGGTGCCGCCGTAGGTGTTCCGAGGTCCACGCTGATGCCGGCATCGGCCAGCAGGTCCATCAAGTCATCAAGCCATTCGAAGTGGTATTCACCTTCGCGTGGTTCGAGCAACACCCAGGAGAAGATGCCGATGCTGACCAAGTTGATCCCGGCGTCTTTCATCAGCGCGATGTCTTCCACCCAGACCTCGCGGGGCCATTGCTCGGGGTTGTAATCCCCGCCGTAGCAAAGGCCGGCCGGTCGCTGTACCCAAGGCGCGGGTGCGCGTTGGGTGGCGGGGGCCTGCAGGACGTCTGTCATCGAATGATCTCCTTAGAACTGTGTGCGCTCCCAGTATTATCACAGCCCTAGTCGCCCTGACTAGATGCTATTTGGTGTTGACATGGATCACACGGCTGTGTCTAACTGGAACCGCTCACAGTCATGCGACCCCAGTTCGGATGAGCGGTGAATCCCAGACAGCACAATTCAGCTTTTCGACAAGGAGGACGAAATGCGCAAGTCATTTCGTGCAGGCGCCGTAGCCATGCTCGCAGCGGCCACAATGCTCGCCGCAGGTTGTTCAGGAGGTTCCACGGCAGGCAGCCAAAGCGCGGCCACCAGCGATCCCAACCAGAAAGTGGAACTGACCTACTGGGCTTGGGCCCCCAACCTGGACAAGGTGGTGGAACTCTGGAATGAGAAAAACCCCAACATCCACGTCACCGTGAACAAGCAGGACGGCGGAGACCCGGCCGTCACCAAGCTGCTCACCGCAATCAAGGCCGGCAGCGGCGCCCCGGACCTGATCCAGGCCGAATACCAGAAGATCCCCACCCTGGTAGCAGCCGATGCGCTCGCCGATCTTTCCGGCACCGTGGCAAACGACACCAAGAGCCACTTCCCCGATGGCGTCTGGAACGATGTGACGCTGGGCGGCGATGCCCTGTACTCCGTGCCGCAGGATACCGGCCCCATGGTGTTCTACTACCGCGCGGACATCTTCGAGAAGCTGGGCATCGCTGTTCCTAAAACCTGGGACGAGTACGCGGCGGCAGCAAAGACCGTTCATGCAGCTGACCCCGAGGCCTACCTGGGAACGTTCTCTTCCAACGACGCCGGATGGTTTACCGGCATGGCCCAGCAGGCCGGAGCCTCCTGGTGGGGTGTCGATGGCGACGCCTGGAACGTGAAGATCGCCGAAGAGCCCACAGAAAAGGTGGCTGAATACTGGGGCGGCCTCGTGGAAGAGGGTGTCATCGACAACAAGCCCATGTACACCCCGGAGTGGAACACGGCACTCAACACCGGCAAGCAGGTTGGCTGGCTCAGCGCGGCCTGGGGCCCGGGCGTTCTGGAGGGCAACGCCGGATCCACAGCCGGCACGTGGAAAGTGGCGCCCATGCCGCAGTGGGACGCATCCAAGCCGTCCACCGGCAACTGGGGTGGATCTTCCACTGCTGTGACCTCGCAGTCCAAGAACCTCGACGCCGCGGCCAAATTCGCCACGTGGCTGAACACCGATCCCGAAGCCGTAAAGGCCCTGGTTGAGGTGGCCGGCATCTACCCGGCAGACAACGAAGGCGCGAAGTCTGCCCTGACCAAGGCTCCCG
The DNA here is from genome assembly GCF_058799755.1 of Arthrobacter sp. GW822-FHT05G07. Lineage (NCBI taxonomy): Bacteria > Bacillati > Actinomycetota > Actinomycetes > Micrococcales > Micrococcaceae > Arthrobacter > Arthrobacter sp. GW822-FHT05G07. The sequence continues at coordinate 288,111 of NZ_JBXALT010000006.1, forward strand.
CATTCTTCTCCAACCAGCCCGATTTCTACGATGTTGTTGGTGAGGCGGCGCAGAACGTGGGCTCCTTCACCTACGGTCCTAACGTCAACGTGGCCTACAACGCCTACAACGATCAGTTCGCCAAGGCTGCACAGTCCAAGCAGAAGAGTGCCTTCCTGGATGCAGTCAGCAACATGCAGCAGGTCACCGTAGATGACCTGAAGAAGACCGGCTTCACGGTCAAGTAACCGCGCCAAGCAGCAGTTCCAAGCAGCGGTTCAGAGTAGCCGATTCAGCGTGGGAGGGTGTCCGCCGGCGAGACGCCTGGCACCCTCCCGCGCACGCTGTCCCACATCGAATCACCACAGTTCGAACCAGAATCACCACACGTCGATCCACCACAAGGAAGTGCACCCGTGGCAATGACCGTAACCAGGCCCGGTCCGGCGGCCGATACTGCAGCCGGAACCCCGAGGAAGTCGAAGAACTTCAAATCCCGGGTGCTCATCCCCTACGCAATGCTCGCGCCGGGCATCATCCTTTTCCTCGTCTTCATGGCAGCGCCCATCATCTACACCTTGGTGCTCAGCTTCCAGAAGAAGAAGGTCAGCGGACTGGGCCTCGGCAAAGGCTCACAGAGCACGGCCTTCGCCGGTTTGGACAACTACGTCAGCTCCCTGACGGACCCGGAATTCCTTGGCAGCGTCCTGCGGGTCCTCACTTACGGGCTCATCCTCATCCCCCTGATGCTCGGCTTTGCCCTGCTGTTTGCACTCCTGCTGGACTCCCGGCGCACACGTGCCGGTAGTTTCTCCCGCACGGCCATCTTCCTGCCGTATGCAGTACCGGCTGTGATCAGCTCGCTCTTGTGGGGCTTCCTTTACCTCCCCGGCGTCAGCCCGTTCCACTTCCTGGCCAGGCAGTTCGGAATGGAACTGCCTTCGCTGCTGGATCCCAACCTGGTGACGTTCGCCATCTGCAATATCGCCCTCTGGGGTGGCGTCGGCTTCAACATGATCGTTATGTACACCTCGCTGAAGGCCGTTCCCAGCGAAATCTACGAGGCCGCCAAGCTGGACGGCTGCTCTGAAATCCAGACGGCCCTGCGCATCAAGATCCCCATCATCGCGCCATCGCTGGTGATGACCGCCCTGTTCTCGATGATCGCCACGCTGCAGGTCTTCGCTGAACCCACCACGCTGCGCCCTCTGGCCAACAGCCTTTCCACGAGCTGGTCCCCGCTGATGCTGGTGTATCGCGATGCCTTCACGCGCAACGATGTCTTTTCCGCGGCTGCCACCAGCATCGTGATTGCCCTGGCAACCTTCATCATTTCGTTCCTGTTCCTGCGCATCGTGCAGAAGCGGGCCTTCGGACAGGAGAACTGACCGTGACTGCCCTCGCCACTTCCCGAAAATCCAACAGAACCAATCCCAAGGCAACCAAGGCGGAGTACGTCAAGGAAAAGCCCAGTTACCTTTCCACCGGAATCCTGATCCTTGGTGCGCTGTACTGCCTGTTCCCCGTGATCTGGGTAGTGGCTGCCGCGAGCAAGGACGGCACTGAGCTGTTCTCCACGTTTACCTTGGCTCCCAGCACTCACCTCTGGGACAACATCGTGGAGCTCACCGAATATCGCGATGGCCTGTTCTGGCGCTGGATGCTCAACACGGCCCTGTACGCGGGCGTCGGAGCCGTCGTGTCCACGTGGGTCTCTGCGCTTTCCGGCTACGTCTTGGCGAAGTTTGATTTCCCGGGCAAGTCCGGTGTCTTCAAGGTCCTGCTCATGGGGGTGCTGGTTCCCGGCGTCATCCTCGCCATCCCGCAATACCTGATGCTGGCCCAAGCCGGCCTCACCAACACCTACTGGTCGGTGCTCTTGCCGCAGATCATCAGCCCGTACGGCATTTACTTGGCGCGGATCTACGCCGCGGCCTCCGTTCCCGGTGATGTCATTGAGGCCGCCCGAACCGAGGGGGCCAGGGAAATGTATATCTTCAACCGCATTGCTGCACCCATGATGTTGCCTGGCCTGGTGACCATTTTCCTGTTCCAGTTCGTGGCCATTTGGAACAACTTCATGCTGCCGTACATCATGCTCGGCGACGACCAATTGTTCCCGGTCACTGTGGGACTTAACGGTCTGTTGAACCAAGGCGCTTCAGCACCCGCCCTGTACACGCTGGTGCTCGCCGGCGCGCTGCTGTCAATCGTGCCGTTGGTGATCATGTTCCTTCTCCTGCAGCGCTATTGGAAGGTGGATCTTGCCGCTGGCGCCGTGAAGGCCTAGCGGTAGGTAGGCTTTGGGTCATGACGCAATCCGCCCCCAGGCCACGGCCCAAAATCGACGATGTGGCCGCAGAAGCCGGCGTATCGCGAGGTACGGTTTCCCGGGTTCTCAACGGTGGCCACTGGGTCAGCCCGTCGGCTCTGGCCGCTGTCAACGCCGCGATCAAGAAGACGGGCTACCGAGTCAACCCGCACGCAAGGAATCTCGCCACCAACCGCGCCAATTCCGTGGCTTTCCTGCTCACTGAGACCCAAGAACGTCTCTTCGAGGACCCCAACTTCGCTGTCCTCATGCGCGGCGCAGCGGACGCTCTGGCTGTGCATGACATCCCGCTGGTCCTGATCATGGCCGGCACCGATGATGAACAACGGCGAGCCACCGACTTCCTCACAGCAGGCCACGTTGATGGTGTCCTCCTCATCTCCTCCCATGGCAGCAGGAAGGGCATCATCGCGGACATCATTTCCGCGGGTGTCCCGGCGATCGCTTGTGGCGCCCCCTTGGGCTTCGAGAAGAAAATGGGTTACGTCGCTGCCGACGATTACGAGGGCGCTCGCGACGTTTTGCGGTACCTTCGCGACGGCGGCCGGCAGCGGATTGCCACCATCGCCGGCCCTGCGGACACCTCCGGCGGTACGCGGCGACTCGAAGCGTACCGGGACGATCAAGGTGCGGATATCGATGAAGAGCTCATTGCCCAGGGTGACTACAGCCGCGACAGCGGGGCCAAAGCGATGCGTGAACTTCTCGGTCGCACCAAGAACATCGATGCCGTTTTCGCTGCGAACGACCTCATGGCACTCGGCGCAATGGATGTTTTGCGCGAAGCCGGTCTGACAATCCCGGGTGATGTCGCCGTCGTCGGCTTTGATGACATCAGTACCTCGCAAGAGGCGGCGCCCCCGCTCACCACCGTCCGGCAGCCGTTCGACCGCATCAGCGAGGAAATGGTGCGGCTGCTCTTGGACGTCATCAGCGGCAAACGCCCCGCCGCCGTCACCATCCCCACCGAACTGGTTATCCGCGAATCGGCGTGATGAAACCGAGCCCCCGCGACGTAGCCGACGGTTTCGCCAGAGCGTGGAATGTGGCTGATCCCGCGGCGCTGGCGGAGCTGTTCGTGGAGGACGCCGACTTTGTGAACGTCGTGGGCATGTGGTGGAACAACCGCAGGCAGATCCGGTTCAACCACGACTATGGTTTCCGGCACATGTTTCCGGACACGGAGATGGTGTTGGAAAAGGTCAAAGTCCGGGAGCTCGGCACCGAGGTGGCCGTTGTCCACGCGAGGTGGTCCATGACCGGCCAGATCACGCCCACCGGCGAGAGATCAGGGCCCAGACGGGGAGTCATCAGCTTCACGGCCGTGCGTCAAAGTGACGGCCGATGGCTCGCGGTCAGCGCCCAGAACACGGACATCGTCCCCGGGAAGCAGACCAATGTTGCCGCAGATGGCCGTCTAACCCCGGAGCCGTACGAGACGCCCGGGCAAGGGCAATAGCCCCAGCGCATAGGCTTGGATCATGCTGAATCTGGTCCTCGGACTTCTCTTTGCGGGGCTCTTCCTTGCCTCGTTCCAGTCGGACCGGCGCCGGCTCCGCAACGGGGTGCTCCTGCTTGTGGCTGCGTGGTTCCTCCTGCAGGCCGTGCTGGACTTGCTCATCGACCTGAACCCGTGGTTCGAATGGTTGAACCTGGTGGTCTTGGTGGTACCGGTGGTGAGCATCTTTGTGTTTGCGGGCTTCCTGATCGCCAACGGCGTCACGATGGTCCGCAGGGAAGGGCCTGGGATCACCAGTTTCTTGCCGTTTGCGGTGGGACTCGCGGTGTTCCTGGCCCCCGTCATCGCGTTCCTTTTCGTGCTGAGCGGGCAGCCGGTGCTGGCGGGCATAGCCGCTCTCGCTTTCTTCCTCTGTTCCTACCTCGGCTGCGCATTCGTGGTTTTTTTGGGCTACGCAGTGGTGTATTCCAAGATGCGTTTCAGCCCTAACCCGGCGGCCGTCATCGTCCTCGGTTCCGGGCTGATTGATGGCAAGGTCCCGCCGTTGCTCGCCGCCCGCTTGAACAAGGCTTTGGAAATTTACGACGGCGGCACCCCGGCCAAGCCCATCTTGGTGCCTTCCGGGGGCCAAGGCCCGGACGAACCCCGGCCGGAGTCCACCGCGATGAAGGACTACCTGGTGGCAAAGGGGGCGGCGGCCAAGGATGTTTTGGAAGAGAACCAGGCCACCACCACCCGAGAGAACCTCGCGTATTCCGTTGCCCTGCTGGCAGACAAAGGCATTCAGGGTCCGCTGCTTGTGTGCACCAACAATTACCACGTGCTCCGCGCCGCGCTCCTATCCCGGCGCCAGAAGATCAATGCCGAGGTTGTGGGTGCTCCCACGGCCAGATACTTTGTGCCCAGCGCCTTCCTCCGGGAGTTCGTGGCCGTGATGAGGGACAACCGCCTGACCAACATCATTCTTTGCCTGCCGATGTTCGGGATTGCCCTGCTCATCACGGTCGCACTGATGAACTCAACGGTGGTTTAGCTTCTCCTAGGATTTGGGGATCCCTGTGGTGAAGGTGTGCGTCCACTCGGTGACGGAACCGTCGGTGAAGACATACCCGGGCAGCCGTTCCGCTGTGACGGTCACAGTGCCTGAAGGCTTCCTGTAGCTTCCGGCGGCGACTTCCTTGCCGTCAATCAGGTACGCAACACCCGGGACGGAGGGGATGGTGTAACCGTCCTGCCCATGACCCGGGCGGTCCGTGAAGGTGACGGGGGCCGGCGTCGTAATTTCGTAGCTCAGCCCGAAGCCCAACGGCAGGAGGACACCGCTGGCGTCGGCCTTCGGCACGTTGACCGGCAGCTTGCCGCTGGGGTTGACCGCACCTGAGATGGCACGGACAGCACCGTGGAAATTGACCTCTTTGACTCCATAACTGTTAAGTACGGCGTCGGCGCCGGGGAAGACGTTGATGTCGTAGGGATTGCGGGTTGCCACAACGATCACCGGTGTGCCGGTGGCGGCGAGTTCCGCGACCATCTGTTGCTGCGCAGCATTGCTGGTTGCGTTGTAGGAAGCGAAGACCACGGCATCGACGTTGCCGGCGGCAGCCACCGCACGTGCGCGGTAGGCCGCGGAGGGCGAGGCCCCATCCTCGTAGTCTTCGGTGACCGTGAATCCCTGATCCTTGAGCATTGGTCCCGCGAGCTCGGGCCACGCTGAACCGGCACCCACCATGAGCACCGAGCTGCCCGAAGCGAGCGGCAAGACTCCGTTCTCATTGCGTACCAAGGTGACGGCGCGGTCGGAGATCAGCTTTGCCGTGGCCAGGTTCTCTGCGCTTCCCACCAGGGTGTCCACCGCGGCGGGGTCTGCCATAGGCTGCTCGAAGACCCCACGCTTGACCTTCCATTCAATGATCCGTCGGACGGACTCATCCAGGCGGGTCTCGGTGATCTCGCCGGATTCGACGGCGGCGCGAACCCCGGCGAACGACGCGTCCACGTCCGGGGAGTTGAGGAGGATGTCAGATCCGGCCTGGATCGCTTTGACGGCGATTTCTTCCTGGGGCCACTCGGCGGCCATTGCGGCCATATCCAAGGCATCAGTTGTCACCAACCCCTTGAAGCCCATCTCATCGCGAAGCAAACCGGTGAGTACCTTGTGGGACAGGGTGCCGGGCATTTCCGCGTCGATGGCCTCAACAATGATGTGGGCCGTCATGACCATGTCCACCCCGCCGTCAATGGCAGCTTTGAAGGGTTTCAGGTGCTCATTGAGTGTTGCGCGATCGTAGGTGACGGTGGGCAGTCCGTAGTGGGAATCCACTGAGGTGTCGCCGTGGCCGGGGAAGTGCTTGGCGGCCGCGCCTACGTTGTGCGCTTGAATGCCTTCGATCTGGGCAACACCGAGGGCACTGACCAGGGCCGGGTCCTCGCCCATGGATCGGATTCCGATGACCGGGTTGTCAGGGTTGGAGTTCAGGTCAAGGACCGGCGCGAAATCAACGTTGATACCCATGGCGCGCATTTCGGAGCCAAGGATTTCACCTTGTGCTTTGGCAAGATTCGCATCCGCGGTGGCGCCGAGGGCCATGTTGCCCGGGAGGACTGTGGCGGGCGGCCCAATGCGGGCAACCAAACCGCCTTCCTGGTCGATGGTGACTGCCAGTGGAATGCCGTTCCCGTCCTCTCGCAAGGCCGTTTGCTGCAAGCCGTTGGAAAGGCCCGCAACCTGCTGCGGGTTGTTGGTGTTGCCGGACCATGCAAAGTAGAGAACGCCGCCAAGGTTGTACTTTTCCACCACCTCGGCGGGTGTATTGACGCCGTACCGTTCTTGATTCTTTGCTGCCATGGAGGCGTCGTCCGCCGATGAACCGTAAACGTGAGTCCACGTCATCTGGCCGATCTTTTCGTCCAGCGTCATGCCGGCAATCATCGCCTCGATGTCAGGCGAGGCGGAGACCGTCGTCGTAGTTCCCGCGGTGGTGGGTGGGGCTGCGACTGCCGTGCCCGCCGCGGTGATGACCCCCGCGCCCGTCATGAGCAGCGCCGTGGCGGCCGCCGTCATGAGTGATGTTCGTTGTCTTTGCATGTGAATCCCAATCCCATCGTCCTTGTTGTGGTTGAGGTCTGCGCGACTAGCGCTTGCCGTTGTAGAGGAGATACGCGCGGGTCTCGCGCACGAACTGGTCCAGTTCGGAGCGCCAGCTGTCCATGATGGTCTTGGCGTCAGCACCGGCGTCGAGCTGTTCAGCAAACCTGGCCGAGCCGCTTAGCAGGCCCATCCAGCGGCCGCCGTCGCCGCGCCAACCGAAGCCGGGGTATAGGCGCTTGGCTTCGACCAACATGTGGGTGCCCACTTCCAGGGCTTCGACGCGGGTGGGATCGGTGATGTGAACCTGCACGCCACCACAGATGATGCCTTGGTTCTTGGAAAGAGTCGGCTGGAAGTATGCCTCCCGGAACGTGACGCCTGCCAAGCCCTTGCTGTTCAGTGCCTCGGCCCAGCGGTAGTCCACGTAGGGCGCGCCGATGAGTTCGAAGGGCCGGGTTGTGCCGCGCCCTTCCGACATGTTGGTGGCCTCGAAGAGGGCCGTGCCGGGGTACAGGGTGGCCGTTTCCGGTGTTGGCATGTTGGGGCTCGGCAGGATCCAGGCCGCCCGGTTGTCCGGTCCGGTCATGTCGCGGCGCCATCCCTGGACCTCCACCACGTGAAGGTCCTGGATGGGTGTGAGTCCGGCGGCCGGAAGATGAACCGCATTGAAGTATTTGGCGAGCTCGCCCACCGTCATCCCATGCTGGAGCGCAATGCCCAACTGGCCAACGCCGGATTCGAACCCCTTTTGCAGGACCGGTCCGCGGGCTTGGCCGCCGATGGGGTTCGGACGGTCGAGGACAACAAACGTGGCTCCTGTCTTCGACGCCGCCTGCATGGCACCCCACATGGTCCAGATGTAGGTGTAGAAGCGTGCCCCGACGTCCTGGATGTCGAAGCAGATGGTGTCCACCCCCGACGCTTCGAAGAAGCCCACATAATCGGCAACGTTGGCGCCGTAGGAGTCGTAAACCGTGATGCCGGTCCGCGGGTCCACGGAGGTTCCTTCGCTGGCGCCGTCCTGCGCGGTCCCTCGGAAACCGTGCTCGGGACCGAAGACTGCTCCGACGTCCACGCCTTTGTCCGCCATGTCATCCACGATCGAGCGGAAGTTCGCCAACACGCCGGTGGGGTTGGTGATGACTCCCACCTTGCGTCCCGCGAAAATGCTCCAGTTTGTCGCGGCGGCAACGTCGGCGCCACTGACTGGAGCGCCCGGTTTCCCCGGCCGATTCTGCGCGCTGGGGTTGGTGCTGGCAGCTGCGCCGGGAGCAAAAGGCGCGACGACGGCGGCAGCTGCCGCCAGCCCGGATGCATGGAGCAGTTTTCTACGGTCCAGTGCCATGAAGAAGCCTTTCGAGGGGAGCGAGTGACATGACAAAATTTGTGATTTTCCTTACATCGACCGTATTCGCTTGCCTGCATTGCGTCAATGACTTACCTTCTCAGCGCCGCTTGTGTAACTTAATGACAAGACTCGGGCGGTGACTTGGGTCGGGGCAGTGCCCCGGCCTGGGTTCGACCCATCGAAAGGAAACCATGGTGGAAGCGCCGGACAATGCACAGTTGTCCCGCACAGTTCTGGTGCGGATTCGCTCTGTCCTGCCGGCACTGCGCCCCTCGGAACGGGCCGTGGCTGAGCTGGTCCTGGCTGACCCGTCCAGGGCAGCAGCCATGTCCATCGGTGACCTGGCTGAGGAGTGTGGAACATCCACTACTTCTGTGGTCCGGTTCTACAAGAAGGTGGGCTACGGCGGCTACTCCGCTCTGCGCCTGGACTTAGCCCGCGAAACTGCGCGGGAGAGTGTGGCCCATGGCGTGCCTGCCGCGGTCTATGAAGACATCAACACTGCAGACTCGCTGCAGGACATCGTCTCCAAAATTGCCTTCAACGAAACCATGTCCATCGCCGATACCGCCCAAGTGCTGGACGTGGAACAGCTGGCCCGGGCGGTAAGCGCGGTGTCCAGTTCCCGGAAGACCGACATCTTCGGCGTGGGAGCGGGCGGGTTGGTGGGCCAGGACATGCAGCAGAAATTGCACCGGATAGGCCTAACCTCGTTCAGTTGGGGGGACCCGCATGCCGCCCTGGCTTCCGCGGCCCTCCTCGATGCCGACGGCGTTGCTATCGCCATCTCTCACTCGGGAGCCACCCTGGACACCATCGATTTCCTGAAGGCGGGCAAAGCGGCCGGAGCCGTCACCATCGCCATCACCAACCATGTTGACTCGCCATTGGGCAGGGCGGCCGACATTGTGTTGAGTACGGCCGCCCGCGAGACTCCTTTCCGGCCGGGGGCAATGGGTAGCCGGATAGCGCAGATGATGATCGTTGACTGCCTCTTTGTGGGAGTCGCCCAGCATTCATACGACTCATCAATTGCTGCACTCCAGAAGACGCACGCAGCTGTGCGGGGCAGGAAGCTGCCGCGAGCAAACCCGTAGGCCCTAGCAGCCCGGTATGACAACCCGGGAAAGCGCGTCCGGGATAGGGTCGGTCCATGTTCACGTTTGTTGCCCCTGATAAGTCCTTTTACCACTCGTTCCTCGAGTCCCACCAAGAGTGGGCAGGCGCCCATCAGGACGGTGCCGCCGTCTTCATGGCTGACGACGTCACCACCCCGGAGGGGTTTGAGGAATGGGTTGCCAGGCTGCTGGACGCTGAAAACACCCCGGAGAAGGACGGCATGGTTCCGTGTACTTTTCGCTGGATCACTGAGCACTCGCGCTATGTAGGCTCCATCGCATTTCGTCACCACCTGACCCCGGCCCTCCTTAACTCGGGTGGCCATATCGGCTACGGGGTACGACCGTCCGACCGTGGAAGGGGAGCGGCTACTTGGGCTCTCCGGGAACTCTGTGCCCGCTTGTCCGCCCGGGCACAGCCGAATGGCATTCTGCCGGATCGCGTTCTGCTGACGTGCGATGACAGCAACGCAGCGTCCGCAAGGACCATCGAGCGGTGTGGAGGGGTGCTCGAGGATGTGCGGACGGACGAGGATGGGCAGCTTTTTCGACGCTATTGGATTGACCTGGGAGCGCCCGCCTAGGCCCGTTCACGTTCCCGTCACCAAGCCTTGTTAGGCTGCCGCGCACTACCCGCAGACCGGGCAGGCTCACAGACCAGGAGGACCGCATGACGGAGGCAACCCCATCGAGCCCAACAGGCACATCACTGGACGATTGGTGGGTCAGGGACAACCTGCGGGAAACCATCGACCACCTTGTTGAATTGGGTTACACCATCAGCGGCGGCCAGGGCGAAGACCCGGACCTCATCGACCCCGGTGGATCAGCGGTGGAGACGTGGAACGAGGACTATCCCTACCAGCAGCGGATGACCCGCGATGAGTACGAGATCGAGAAGTACCGCCTGCAGATCGAACTGTTGAAGTTCCAGTACTGGGGCCAGGACCTTGGGCTCAAGCACGTCATCGTTTTCGAGGGACGTGACGCCGCCGGCAAAGGCGGCACCATCAAGCGTTTCACTGAGCATCTGGATCCACGCTCCGCCCGGACCGTTGCGCTCGCCAAGCCTTCTGACCGCGAGCAAGGCCAGTGGTACTTCCAGCGCTACATCCAGCACCTTCCCACCGCAGGTGAGATCGTCATGTTCGACCGCTCCTGGTACAACCGCGCCAACGTGGAACGCGTCATGGGGTTCTGCACTGACGACGAATATGACACCTTCATGGGTCAGGCCCCGGTCTTCGAAAAGATGCTGGTGGACGCCGGCATCCACGTCACCAAGTTCTGGTTCTCCGTGACACGGCAGGAGCAGCGCACACGCTTCGCCATCCGCCAGATCGACCCCGTCCGCCGCTGGAAGCTCTCGCCCATGGACCTGGCGTCGCTGGATCGCTGGGACGAGTACACGGACGCCAAGGAACGGACGTTCCTGCACACGGACTCCGACCACGCGCCGTGGATCACCATCAAGTCCAACGACAAGAAGCGCGCGCGCATCAATGCCATGCGCTACTTCCTCAACCAGTTCGACTATGAGGACAAGGACACCTCGGTTGTCTACGACGCCGATCCGCTCATCCTCCGCCGCGGCCGCGACGCCGTAGGCGACTAACACCAAAGCTCGACGTCGGCACTCACCTAAAGTGCCGACGTCGTGCTTTCCGCGTTTCTTCGAAACCTTGTTACATTCGTTGGCCAGCCGGACATTAACTGACTATGCCGGGCGCTTACTAAATATCCACGCTACGACGTGAGGCGGCTTGGTGGTGCCTGTACAAAGTGGCGCGACTCCACCCCACTAGACGGGCCGCTTCCATGGCTGTTCGGCCTTCCGCCCTGGCCGCGTTTGCGGTCGCCAGCTTGCCAGTGGTCGCTGCCGCAGCCACTTCTGACCGCCGTGTGGTTGCTGACAGCTGTAGACCCAGGCGAGCCAGTGCGGCCTCTATCTCCTTGAGCCCACCCCTTCCGAGTCCTTGCACCTCAAACCGAAGGTCTTCGGCGGACCAAGTAATCAACTCTTCAATGGTTGAGATACCGCGCCGACGAAGGCTGGTCATGGGCCTTGCGGGCAGCCCAAGCTCGGTCAAGACCTCGGTGCTGCCCAGTTCTCCGTTGTGATCGGGAATTGGGTTGTTGTTCGGCGACTGCATTTATGACTTTCTGGCAAGGGACGGACATTTCGCCGTTCCTGTCGAGCACGGCTGACGGCATGGAAGGCACGGATTAAGTGCCGTGCAAGCCCAAAATATGCCGGACTTTCGGAGTGACATTTGTCACGAAAGACACGAACCTCAGCGGTCAGGAGCTCCTGTGGGCCAAAGCCGGGCTCCGCGCTTCTCTCATTCCCCACCTAATCGTGTGAGTTACCGGGAGCCGCGTCATAAAAGGCCGCGATCGTCCTCTTACTAAGAGTGCCTTGGTTTCAACCGGGGCGCTCTGGTCAGATTGCCGAGCCCTGCCGCTGACCGGAATCCAATCGCTTTTCAGCTGGCAGGGACGGGGGAACCACATTCCCACGGCCCTCTTTGACGGCCTTGGTAGTTGGTATCACGCTCACCCCCGCAGGCACTGGAGAGGCTAGAGACATGTCGAAGAATTCGGTTAATGCCCGCCATCGGGCTACCCCTGGACGCTCAATTGTGCTGGAGGGATTGGCCGTCACGGCGATATCCCAAGCACGGGTGCTGGGACGTCCGGCACTCGTAGCGGTCGCTGTTTCGGGCCTTGTCACTGGGGTCGGGGCACCGGCCCAGGCAGGTGTTTATGGTGCTGATAATCAGGAGACAACCATCACAGGGCAGGCGTACACCAGCGCGGCAGCGGCGCTGCCCGCCGAGAATATCCACACCGTGGCTTCCGGTGACACGCTCGGGATGATTGCTGCAGCGTACGGCGTGAGCTTGAACGATGTCCTCTCTACAAACGGGTTATCCGTTTCGTCGATCATCTTTCCCGGTGACCAGCTACGGATCCCCGCAGCGGGATACGCGGCTGCAGCAGAGTCAGCCACCACATCAGCCACCTCTGCAGCCGCTCCGAGCCAGGAAATCTCTCTGACCTCGGACTCCGCCCCCGTGACTGCCGGTTCCGTCGGCACGAATCTGCTGGCCTCGGCCAACTCTCAGCTGGGCCTGCAGCAGGACTGCACCGCGATGGTGGAGAAAGCACTGCGCTCGGCTGGTAAGAGAGTTGGTGACCTCGCCCCGACGCAGTTCTTCCAGTACGGAACGGTCGTGAGCACACCAGCACCCGGTGACCTGGTCATCACAGCCGGACACGTAGGCATCTACGCTGGCAACGGCCAGGTAGTAAGTGGCGGTGTGAATGGTTACACCACCGCAGTCCACTCCCTCAGCTGGCTTCCAGGTGCGTCCTTCGTGCGCGTCGCGTAGGTCTGCAGTCTGGCCATTGCGCCTGCGAGCCGCGAATTAGCCCGACGTCGGCACTCACCGTGAGTGCCGACGTCGTGCTTTCTATTCGGTGACCTCGTCCTCCACTACCGGGTCCTTCAAGAGAAGCGCCGTGCCTTGGAAAGCGGGCAACTCGAGGAAGAAGCTGTGGAGGTCATCCACTTGGCTGACGTCCTCGCCGGAGAATAGATCATGGACGGTGGCGCCCGGGACAAGGTGTGAGGACTGGATGCTGCCGGCAATGTCCTGGTCCGAGAAGTTCAGGACAGTGACCTGCAGTGCTCCGTCGGCGAGTTGGTTCACCAGCACCAACAGCCCGCGGTGGGAAACGTCGGGCACATCCAGAAGCGTGCTGGTGGCGATCCCCGACTCTTCCCGTACCGTGAGGATCTGCTGGAGGCGCCGGGCATAGGAGTTTGGGTCCTTCAGCTGATCGGGCAGCGGACCGTAGAGGCTCCGGGCACGGGGCATTCCCGCCAAAGAGAACTTCGCGTCCGGGCTGGTCCCCATGAGATCGTGTGCGCCACGGTTGATCCAACGGGTGTCACCCTGCGACGTGAGCTCCCGGACCGTCTCCCGATCCAGTGCTGTGATGCCCGTGAGGTCCCAACCGGAAAGCGCGAAGACGCCGGGCTGCAATGCGTTGTACATGGACAACAGCACGTGGGCGTCAAGCACCTGGGCTTCCTGCTCCTCGGTGATGGCATCCTGATCGTTGATGCCCAGGGCCGCCATGATGAAACTGACCGTGGTGCAGGCAATGCCGTTGGTGGTGAAGACCGCGTTATAGGGCCCGTTCTCACCTGTGAGCCGTTCCCGCATGGTGTTCTGGACCTTCTCGGCCACCTCTGCGCCCGTGAGTTCCTCGCCGGCAAGTTCAAAGACATCGTCCCTGTGGCCCGCAGCGAAGTGGAGCAGCTCATAGGTCAGTTCATCGTGATTCTGGAGGGCATGCACCAACGACGCCTGATCCACGCCGATCTCCATGGAAAGCCGCAAGGTAAGGCGCAGGAACTCTGTGTCTCCTATAACCAGGGCGTAGTGGTAGGCGGGCCTGGTGATGAAGTCGTAGGAGAGGTCCGGGCCGGACTCGGACTGGGTCTTGATGTCATCGATGGTGAGGTTGAGCTCTTGAAAGGAGAATCCGCCCACCTTGCGGATCATGGAACCAATCAGCTGGTTGGCGGCCTCGGACAACGGGTGGCCCTCGGACCAGCCGGGTTCTTCCTCAGCACTCTTCTCGACCCCCAGGAAGCCATTGGCATCCAACCGGAGCGCTCCGGTCCCGAGGTCCAGCAATGAGTGCAGGGCGTCGCCCACCACCAGGCGCATGCCGGCGAAGGTTGGGTCCAGCCAGTTGATGGAAGGCTGGCCGGCCTTGAAGTAGTGCAGATAAACCCAACGCCGGGTTTTGCCCGTGGTGTCAATGATGGGCTTGGTGGCGCTCCAGTTGGTTTCCTTGACGCCGGGTTCGTAGAAGATGACCCGTTGCAGGCGTCCGATGATGTACCCGGCCTTTTGCAGGGCCTCTTCAGCCGCCGGGCTGATGTTCACCGAGTCTTCGCCCTCCGGGACATCAGGCAGCAGGTGCCAGTCCTCTTCGGGGATGTCCACCATGTGATAAATGCCGGGGTAGTCCCGGAAGTTCATTTCAGCAAGACGGAAGTCCGCTCCCTTGCCGGTGTGCCCCGGGACGATGTCATCAATGACGGTGCCGCCATGCTCATTGGCCACCTCGCACATCTGGCGGAACTCTTCCTCGGTGCCGAAGGCAGGGTCGATCGCCATGCTGATCCGATCAAAGTGGCCGTCCACACTGGGTGTCTGCGACCAGCCACGGATGCCACCGGCGAGCTTGACCGGCCCGGTGTGGAGCCCGCGGATGCCAATCTGGCTGAACGCATCCCAGAGTGCAGGATCGCCCAACGCTGAAAGGAAGGACTGGCCGTCCTTGGTGATGAAGGACAGCGGGTAGGCGGTGAACCAGACGGGTGCGCGCTCCACAGCTGAGCGCGGGTTGGGCCTGGCGTAAGAGTTCTGCCACATGCTGGCCTGCCCGGACAATTGCCGGGCCATGGTGTTGGCGTCACCCAGCATGGATTGGTTCCTGAGCCAGTCCACATAGGTGGAGTTCAGGCCATCGAATTCCAGTGAGGGCCGGGCTGCGAAGAACTGCCGCCTCCGGGCGATCGGCCGCAAAGCCTTGGGCCGGGCCGGGTAGAACTGTTCATCAAACGTGATTTCCGCCGGTTCGCTTGCGGTTTCATCGGGCGTTTCCTGTGGCGTCTCCTCCGGATTTTCCTCTGGAGTTTCGCTGATTTCTGACACGCTCTCGTTGACTGCAGGCTCCCGCACAGTTTTCTCCTTTACGTGGTCGCCGCGTCAACGCCGACCGTCCGAGGGGGTCGTTCAAGAGGTCACGTACCCGGGCTTACCCGGACTATTCATGCTAGTCGGGGGAGCAGGCCGTTTGTCTAACCCGGGAACAAGTAAGTCTCGTTATTATGTGCGGGGTTGACGTTGGGCGTCGGGGCCTACCGGTACGTACCGAACATTCAGTACCGTGACTCGTGAAGATCGGAGCACTCATGAAGATCGGAGCACTCATGAAGATCGTTGTCATCGGCGGCAGTGGCCACATCGGGTCCTTCCTCGTTCCCCGGCTTGTGCGCGCCGGGCACGAGGTCATCAACGTCAGCCGCGGAAGCAGCCCGCCGTACGCTGACGTCCCCGAATGGCAGCAGGTTCGGCAGGTCACCGCGGACCGCGACCACGAGGAACGCGAGGGCAGCTTCGGTGACAGGGTAGCGGCACTGGGTGCCGACGTCGTGGTTGACCTCATTTGCTTCACGCTCGAATCGGCCACCGCGCTGGTTGAAAGTCTGCGGAACCAGACGGAGCATCTGCTGCACTGCGGCTCCATATGGCGGCACGGGGTCAGCTTGAAGTTGCCCATTGCCGAGGGAGCGGAGTCCGCCGCTGAACCATTGGACCAGTACGGGATCCGGAAACGTGACATCGCGGACATGCTCAAGGAAGAGACTGCTGCCGGAGGCCTGGCCACAACATCCATTCACCCTGGACACATTGTGGGGCCCGGGTGGCAACCGATCGGACCTCTCGGCAATTTGGATCCCGCAGTGTGGAAGACGATTGCATCCGGTCAGCCGCTTCAGGTTCCCGGCAGCGGGACCGAATTGATGCACCACGTCCATGCCGACGATGTTGCGCAGGCCTTCGAGAAAGCCATCCTGAAACGGGACGCTGCAGCCGGGGAGGACTTCAACATTGTTGCGCCCACTGCCCTGACGGTTCGGGGTTACGTGAGCATTGCCTCGTCCTGGTTCGGGCAGGAGCCCCGCATGGAAACCGTGAGCTGGGAGGAGTTCCGCCGGACCACCACCCCGGAATTTGCCGATTCCAGCTGGGCCCACCTCTCCCGCAACCACTGCATGAGCATCCACAAGGCCGCATCCCTGATCGGGTACGCACCTGGATATGAACCCGAGCAGGCGGTGCGCGAATCCGTGCAATGGCTCATAGACAACAAACAACTCCCGGTGCCAAGCCTGCTGGCTTAAGTGGACCCATGTACAACTGCCACCCAAGGCCCGAAGCTTAAGGAGCGCAAGGGGGGAGCTATATGTACAAGGTGCCGAACAAAGAAGCTACAGACAGCCGGCTCGACCACGGATTTTTCATCCTTGGCGGCGCGGCTGCAGTGTGGCTGGCTTTTCTGCTGGTGGGGGAGAGCTTCCACCTGGGGTGGGGTCAGCTGTGGTTTTCGGTGGTGTTCTGGGCATTCCTGGCATACCTGCTGTTGCCCCGACTCCACAGGATTCTGACCACCATTTACGTTCCTGGGTACTTCATTGGCCGCGCCCGGACCAGTGATGGCCTGCTCGGTGACCCCGTCAACGTTGCCTTACTAGGGGCGGAACCGCAGATCCATGCGGTCATGAGGGCCGCCGGCTGGACCATGGCCGACGACGTGACCTTCGCCAGCAGCCGACGCATCATCAGCTCCACCATTTTCCGGCAGAGCTACACGGAGGCGCCCGTCAGCCCCCTGTATCTCTTCGACCGGCAGCAGGACTTCGCCTACCAGCAAGAGGTCAACAACACCCCCGGCAAACGCCACCACGTCCGCTTCTGGCGTTGCCCTGAAGGCTGGCTCCTGCCGGGAGGCCACAAAGTGGATTGGCTCGCCGCGGGTACGTACGATCGCAGCGTCGGCTTCTCCCTGTTTACGCTCCAGATCACGCACAAGATTGAACAGAACACCGATGTGGAGCGAGACCATATCGTTTCTACAGTTTCGGCCGCTGAGCCAGCCGTGATGGTGCAGGTCATCGAGGACTTCTCCACCGGTTATCACACGCGCAACGGCGGCGGTGACTCCATTTCCACCGACGGCGATTTGCCGATCGTCGACGCCCGCCGCGTCCCCGTTCCTTCGGATCAACCACCCAACCGGACCGATAGCAGGGACAGACGGCCGGCGCCCATCATGATGGGCGCCGCCCTGGTGGTGGCCAGGGCGGTGGCGGCGCTGGCCTTGGCGATCACCTTGTTCACCTCCGGTGGTGAAATATCCGGGCTCACCTTCGACGACGACTCATCAGACCCGCAAAGCACGACGGCGGCAATCGCCTTGGTAGCAGGAGTCGTCCTGGTGTTCGGGCTGGGTGAAGTTTTCCTGGCCTGGCGCATATTCCTTGGCAGCAACGGTGCCCGCGTCATTGCGATGGGCCTGAGTTCGCTGTCCATCCTGGTCCAGGCGATCGACTACTCTACGGGCAGCGCGAATATCACCCTTGAAGCCGGCCTCTCCGGCCTGGCCACTGACATCCTGGTGCTCCTGGCGTTGTCCAGCCAAAGGGCCCGGGTGTACGCCAAACGGCAGCGCGTTCCAGCTGTCCCGGCGTCGGTGGTCAGTCGGCGCGTGTCTTCCTGACCCTCTTTGGGCTTGGATTAGCCCTTACGTAACGCAGAACGGGTAACGCGCGCCTGCCGGATAGTCTGAAATCTGTTTCCAGAGCCTGCGCTGTCGGCGGGCCCCCCGAAGAGTGGATTGAGTAAGACGGTTTGGACGGTGTCCTCAAGGGTTTCTTCGTGGTCAGTATTGTGCTGCTCATCGGCTACATCCTCGGCAAAACCAAGGCGTTGGGGCCTGAGGGAAGCAAAGTCCTCTCCACTCTGACCTTCATGGTGGGTCTGCCTTGCTTGATGTTCTCGGCTATCGCATCCAGGCACATCAACGACGTCCTGAGCGCCACTGGCCTGATCTCCGTGGTGACGGCTGTGGCTGTCATGCTCGTGTTCACGGTGGCTGGCACGATTGCTCGATGGGGTGTCCGGCGCACAACTATTGGTGCGCTGTCCGTGGGCATCGTGAACTCCACCAACCTGGGTGTTCCGTTGTCGCTCTATATCCTGGGAAGTGCCACCTACGTCACGCCGATCATGCTGTTCCAGCTGGCTATCGTGACGCCCATTGCGCTGACGATCTTGGACCTCACCGACCCTGCGGGGAAGAAAGTGTCAGTGTGGCGCACGCTCTCCATCCCGTTCCGCAACCCTGTCACTGTTGCGGCGATCCTGGGCGTGCTGGTCAGCGCCCTGGGAATTCAATTGCCCAGCCTTGTCCTGGATCCGTTGGCGTTGGTTGCCCAACTGGCTGTCCCGCTGATGTTGATCATCTTCGGAATGTCCCTGCATGGATTGTCGGTCCGTCCCGGCATCGACGACCGCGTCCCCACCACCATCGCCGTCATCCTCAAGTCGGCCATCCAGCCCGTGCTCGCGTGGGTTTTGGCCGCTTTCGTCTTCCAGTTGGACCCCTTCAGCACCTTTGTGGTCACTGCCTGCGCGATCCTCCCCACCGGCCAGAACGTGGTCCTCTACTCAGTCCGCTACGGCGTGGGCCAAGGCATCGCCCAGTCAACGGCTGTGTTCACCAGCATCTTGGCTGTTCCGTTGCTGCTGGGTGCGGCCTGGTTGTTCGGCTAGGGCGGTCGTGTGGCCGTTTAGGGTGTCGGAGTTGAATCAATAGACTGGCTTGGCCCGTCGTGCGCGCTTCGGCACCATGGTCGGACCAGATCCGAAATCCGAATTGGGGACCTACGTTTTGACTACTGAATATCCGAAAATCACCGTTGTTGTGCCTACTTACAATGAGCGGGAAAACTTGCCCGTTCTCGTTGCCCAGCTCGATGCACTTGGGATCGTGAACCTAAATGTCCTCGTAGTGGATGACAACTCCCCCGATGGCACAGGAACGGTGGCTGACCAACTGGCAGCGGAATCCACGGGAACGGTGTCCGTCCTGCATAGGAAAGAAAAGGATGGGCTGGGGCGTGCCTATGTGGCCGGAATGACCCGTGCTCTGACGGAAGACTCCGACGTTGTCATCCAAATGGATGCAGATCTATCCCACCCCACGTCGGCAATTCCTACAATGCTTGACCGGATTCGTAATTCCGGTGCTGCGCTGGTGATCGGCTCGCGCTATGTCGCCGGTGGGTCCACGGCCGCGGAATGGCCGTGGCATCGCAAGGCGCTCTCAGCTTGGGCCAACTTTTACGTAGGCGCCATCCTGGGGTTGAAGGTTAAAGATGCAACAGCGGGTTTCAAGGCGTGGAAGGCCTCGGCGCTGACGCAGATTGATGTCGGGTCTGTTCGCAGTGACGGCTACTCATTCCAGGTTGAGATGAACTACCGGGCGGCCCGGCAAGGCCTTAAGATCGCTGAAGTACCCATCCACTTTGAAGAACGCGTCGAGGGCGCTTCAAAGATGAATCTCCGCGAACAGTTGGAGTCCGCGCTCACGCCGTGGAAGCTCCGGTTTCAAAAGTAGGCGCGTGCCGCCACCACCCACTTTGAGCCCAAGGAAGCTGAGACGCGCCGGCTTTCGCGGCGTGTTGGCCCGCCCAAACAATCAATGTGGGTGGTGACCGAACGCGTCCCAGCCACCGTTTAAGGCTCGACGGCGGCACTCAAGATGAGTGCCGCCGTCGAGCCTTAAGCGAATGTGAGAGAGCGTCCAGTGGAAACCCTAGGGATGTGAGAGAGCGTCCGGTGGAAGCCCTAGGGATGTGAGAGAGCGTCCGGTGGAAGCCCTAGGGATGTGAGAGAGGGTTACGCTGTGACGGCCAGGGCGTCGATCTCCACCAGCATGACCTCGTGCGGCAGGTCCACGAACACGGTGGTGCGGCTCGGCAGCAAACCACTGGGCACGTTCTCGCGGATGAACTCGCCGTAGACCTCGTTCATGGCAGCGAAGTGGTCGCGGGTGGTGAGGTAGACGCGGAACATGAGGACGTCTTCAACGGAGGATCCACCGGCTTCGAGGATGGCCTTCACGTTCTCCAGCGTGCGACGGGTCTGGACTTTGACGTCGCCCTCGCCGATGTACTGGTTGGTGGCGGGATCCATGGGTCCCTGGCCGGAGACCTGGAACATTCCGCCTTTTTTGATGCCCTGGGAGAATACGTGCGCCGGGGCGGGGGCGTTTTCGGTCAGTACTACGGTTTTTTCACTCATGCTGAGTTCCTTTCGTGGCTGATCCAGCCGAGGTCGTTGGAGATGGCCTCGGTGCTGGCTTTGAGGTCGGGCAGCAGCTCAAGCAAGCCTTCATAGCTGAGCATCACTACCGGTACCGAACAAGAGGCTGCGGCAACAACGGCGCCGCTGGCGTCCCGGATGGGGGCCGCGATGCAGTGCACGAACGCTTCGTGCTCGGCGTTGTCGTGGGCCCAGCCCTGTTCCTTGACCTGCTCGAGTTCGGCCAGCAAGGCCTCCGGCGAGGTCAGGGTGTTCTCGGTAACTTTTACGTAGTCCAGCCCCGCGGCGATCTTTTCCTGCCGGCTGCGCGGCATGTCGGAGAGGAGGACTTTGGACACAGCGGCCGAGTGCAGTGATGCAGTCAGGCCGATGCGCGAGTACATGCGCACGGGGTGGTGCGACTCGAACTTGTCGATGTACACCACTTCATTTCCTTCGAAGGCGGCGAGGTGCACGGTGTGCCCGGTGCGGCCGTTGAGTTCGGCCAGGTGCGGGTGCGCCACTTTGCGGATGTCCCGCTGTTCCAAGGCCAGCGAGGACAGTTCAAAAAGCTTGGAACCGAGCATGAACCGCTGGTCTTCGTCCCTCACCACAAACCGTTTTTCTTCCATGGCGTGCAGGAGCCGCATCACCGTGGTCTTGTGCACGGCGGCCTTGGACGCGAGCTCGTCCAGGGTTGCTGGTTTGGCGGCGAGTTCGCCGAGCAGGTCGATTGCTCGCAGGAGACTCTGGCTCACGGTGTCACGCTCCGGTTCTGGTGTTGAATTGTCCGTCTTCAACATGGATAGCAGCCCACGCGTCATCCGAAGAATCGAGGATGGCTGCGAGTTCGGCGGCGTCGGGCAGCGGACCGCGGTCGCCGTGGACGGTGAGGGTGCATGCAGCAGCAACGTGGCCGCGGCGGAGGCGTTCCTTTTGGCCGAGCCCGAACAGCATGCCGCTGAGGTAACCGGCGGCGAACGAGTCACCCGCACCAACAGGCTCGACGACGGCGACGGACAGTGCGGGCACCTCTTCCCGGGTGCCGCTCCGGTCCAAAGAGATGGCGCTGATGGCCTCGTTCTTGATGACCAGTACCTTCGGGTCGGGCATCATGTGGCGGAGTTCGGCTTCGTCGGTGGTGCCGAAGGCGTGCTCGGCTTCGTCTTTTCCAACAAGCACGACGTCGGCCAGGTTCGCCAGGCGCTGCAGGACGGAACGGTCCTGGCCTGCCCAGAGGGCTTCGCGCCAGTTGACGTCGAAGCTGATGGTCCGCCCGTTGCGGGGAGAGGTCAGGATTGCTTCCAACAGCGAAAGACACTCGGGGGAGAGAGCAGCGGTGATCCCACTCAGATGGATCAGCGCAGCGTTCTCAAGCAACGACGAAACGGCTGGATTGGACAGTGTGTCCCGTCCCATAGCCGAGGCCGCAGATCCTTGCCGGTAGTACAGAACCGAGCTGCCGCCGTCGGGGTCTGACTCCTGGGCCGGGACTTTGACGTACAGGCCGGTGGGGAGGGATTGGTCCACTTCCACGCCGGAGACGCCCACGCCGTGATCCTGAAGCTCGCGCAGGATGCGGGTGCCGAAGCCGTCGTGGCCCACCCGGCTGACCCAGTGCGTGTCCAGGCCCATGGCCGCCAAGCCCATGGCGACGTTGGATTCCGCGCCGCCGACCCCGAAGTGAAGTTCGGTTGCCAGGTGCAGGGGGACGGCGTGGACAGGGGTAAGCATGGCCATGGTTTCGCCCACGCATACGGCTGAAAGCATCGTTCTCCCACTAGTTCGTGCGCTTCGCAGCGGCCTTGACTCTCGATCCGCCACCATGTTAGACATATCACCAGCAGGTTTGCAACCAGCGTTGCAAAATACGCAACGCAAGCAGAACTCACCCAACAACCCCACAACGCAGCTTCAAGAACGCAGCACCGCGAAGGGAACCAAACGCGTGAACACTTCCGAAGCCATCTCGGCATCCGCCGTGTCAGGCCTGGCTGAACGCCGTCTGGACTGGCGCCACAAAGCAGTGCCCGCATCCGCGAACGGAACCACCCATGCGGACTTCCTCGCCGCCAAGCACACGCTGGCCGACCTTCAAACGCCGCTGCTCACGCTCGACGCCGGCGCACTGCGGGCCAACGCCGACCGCCTGGCCCATTGGTGCGCCGAACACGGTGTGCTGCTCGCCCCGCACGGCAAGACCACCATGTCGCCCCAGCTGTGGACCGAGCAGCTCAACCGGGGCGCTTGGGGCATCACCCTGGCCAACTTCGCCCAGCTCCGCGTAGCCCGCGAATTCGGCGTGCGGAACCTGCAGCTCGCCAACAGCCTCACGGATCCGCACGCGATCCAGTGGGTCGCAAGTCAGCCCGCGGACACCACCATCCTGTCGTGGATCGACTCGCCGGGAACCGTGGACGTCATCAACCGGACGCTTGCCGGCAGCGATGCCGTGCTGGACGTCCTGGTGGAGCTCGGCGCCCACGGCGGCCGGACCGGTGCCCGATCCGTGGAGGCTGCCGTGGAGATAGCCCGGGCAATCTCCGCCTCACCGAACCTTCGCCTGGTGGGCGTCAGCGGTTACGAAGGCTCGCTCGCGCACACAGCGGACGACGCCGGCCTGGCCGCCGTTCGCGGCTACCTCGCCCGGATAGGACTGCTCCACGAGCAGCTTCTCGCCGAAGGCCTGTATGGCACGGATTCCGTGTTCCTCACAGCCGGGGGAAGCGCCTACTTTGACGACGTTGTGACGGTTCTGTCGCCGTACATCAGGGCAGACCCGGAGGACGGTCCCAATGTGGACCTCATGATCCGCAGCGGCGCCTACATCATCCACGACGACGGCTTCTACCGCGGAATCTCGCCGTTTTCCCGCGAAGGCAACCAACCGTTCACAGCGGGGATGCACGGCTGGGCACGCGTTGTTTCGCAGACTGAACCGGGCCTGGCCATCCTCGACGCCGGCAAGCGCGACCTCCCGTTCGACGAAGGCCTGCCCGAGCCGCAGTTCATCGGCCCGGTCCTTGGTGAAGCTATGCAACCGCTGCTTGGTGCCCAGATCACCTCGGTCAACGACCAACACAGCTTCATGAGCTACGACGCCAACACCACCACGGTAAACCCCGGCGACGTCGTCCGGCTGGGCCTGTCCCATCCGTGCACAGCGTTCGACAAGTGGACCGTCATCCCGGTGCTCGCGGACAGCGCGTCCGCCGAAAGTGCCGGCGACCAAACCGTCGTCGACCTCATCCATACCTTCTTCTAGGACCCATGCCATGAAGACCCTCATCAACAATGCCACCCTGGTGGACGGAACGGGAGCGGCCCGCCGCCGCGCGGACGTCCTGCTGGACGGCGCGGTGATTGCCGCCGTCGTCGACGCCGGAACCCTCGACGCCGGGTCCCTCACCGCAGTGGAAACCGGCGCGGAGCGCGTCATCGATGCCACCGGTCTGGTCCTGAGCCCCGGGTTCATCGACATGCACGCGCACTCGGACCTGCAACTGCTGGTCAACAGGGATCACTACGCCAAGCTCAGCCAAGGCGTCACCACGGAATTGTTGGGTCAGGACGGACTGTCCTATGCGCCGGTTGATGATGCCACGCTGGCGGGTGTCCGCGAGAAAATCGCCGGCTGGAACGACAATCCTGCCGAGTTCGACTGGAACTGGCGGACAGTTGGCGAGTACCTCGACCGACTGGACACGGAACAGGACGGTGGCCGAATCGCCACCAACGCCGCCTACCTTGTTCCCCAAGGAACCGTCCGCGCCATGGTGATGGGCTTCGCCGAAGGTGACCCCACGCCGGAGCAACAGCAGCAGATGCAGGACATCATCCGCACGGCGATGGAGGAAGGGGCCGTGGGAATGTCCTCGGGCCTCACCTACACGCCGGGCATGTACGCGCAGACCGAGGAACTCGCCGGGCTCTGCCGGACGGTGGGTGAACTGGGTGGCTTCTATGCGCCGCACCACCGCTCCTACGGCAAGGGTGCGCTGGGTGCCTACGCCGAGATGATCGGGCTGAGCCGCGAGACTGGATGTGCCCTGCACTTGTCCCACGCCACCATGAATTTCGCGGAAAACAAGGGCCGGGCGGGGGAGCTCCTGGAGCTGATCGACCAAGCCCTTGACCAGGGTGTGGACATCACCCTGGACACGTACCCGTACCTCCCGGGCGCCACCACACTGTCCGCGATCCTCCCCAGCTGGGCGTCGTCGGGCGGAACCGAGGCCACGCTGGCCCGCTTGGCAGATCCGGAAACCCGCGCACGCATCCAAGAAGCCGTGGAGATCTACGGCTCCGACGGCTGCCACGGAGTGGTGGCCGAATGGGACACCCTGGAGATCAGCGGCGTCCAGAATCCCGCGCTCTCAGGCTACGTGGGCAAGACCGTTCGGGACATCGCTTCCGAGACCAAGCAAGAGCCTTTCGACGTTTTCGCGCAGATCCTCACGGAAGACCGCCTCGGCACCGGAATCCTGCAGCACGTGGGTCACGAGGAAAACGTGCAGGCCATCATGAAACACCGCACCCACACCGGCGGCAGCGACGGACTCTTGGTCGGCGCCAAGCCACACCCCCGCGCTTGGGGAACCTTCCCGCGCTACCTCGGCCACTACTCCCGGGACCTCGGACTCTTGAGCCTCGAGGAAATGGTCCACCACCTCACCGGCCGGCCCGCCGCACGACTCAAGCTCCACAACAGGGGACTGGTCCGCGAAGGCTACGCGGCCGACGTCGTGCTCTTCGATCCGGAAACCGTCCGCGACGAAGCCACTTTTGAGAACCCCCGCCAAGCCGCCAGCGGCCTCCAGTACGTCTTCGTCAACGGCACGGCAGCGATCGACGGCGGCAAGCCCACCGGCGCCCGCGCGGGCCGTGCCCTTCGTCGCAGCAGCGACGGCCTCACCAGAGAAGGACAACAATGACCCCTGAACAATTCCTCCAGCAGCTTGAAGCCGACCGCACCCTGGCCGTGGTCCGCGCACCGTCCATCACCGACGCCGCCGATCTCTGCCGGGCGCTGGCCGACGGCGGCATCCGCAGCGTCGAACTGACCTTCACCACACCGGATGTGCTCACGCACGTCAAGCGCGCGGCGGAGACCGCAGCGGAGCACGGCGCCGCCGTCGGAATCGGCACCGTGATGACCGCTGATCAAGCCCGCGCAGCGATCGACGCCGGTGCGCAGTTCCTGGTGACGCCCGGCCTCAGGCCGGAGGTCGCCGCCGTCGCCGTGGCTGCGGGGATCCCGTTCAGCCTCGGCGCCATGACCCCCACCGAGGTGGCACAGGCCCTGGACCTGGGCTCGGCCGCCGTCAAGATTTTCCCCGCCCGCCAGCTCGGCCCGGCGTATCTGAAGGACCTGCAGGGCCCGTACCCGGGCATCCGATTGCTGCCTTCAGGAGGCATCGACGCCTCCAACGCCAAGAGCTACCTCGACGCCGGTGCTGCCGCAGTCTGCTGCGGCACCAGCGTAGTCCCGCCCGCGGCAGTTGCTGCAGGTGACTGGGCAGACATCGCGGCACGTGCCGCAGCCTTCACCGGCACCCTCAAGTAGGACTTACCCAGAAAGACTCGTCATGACTGAATTCCTCGAATGGCTGCGGCACGACACCGCCGGCCTGCTCCTCCTGGCAGGCGCCGGCATTGCCCTTCTGCTGTTCCTGATCATCAAGGTCAAGCTCGAACCGTTCATCGCCCTGGTGGGAACCGGTGTGATCGTGGCCCTGGTGGGTGGGATCTCCGTGGAGGCCCTTGTCGGCTCGGCCACCAAGAGCAGCGACGCCCTCATTGAGAAGGGCTTCGCCGGCATCCTCGGCCACATCACGGTAATCATTGGCCTCGGTACCGTCCTCGGCGCCATCTTGGAACGGTCCGGTGGTGCGGAAGTGCTTTTGGGCCGCCTCGTGAAGATCTTCGGCGAAAAGGGCACCCCGCTCGCCATGGGTATCACCGGCTTCGTGCTGGGTATCCCCGTGTTCTTCGACATCGGCATCTTTGTCCTTGCCCCGCTGGTGTACGTCGCCGCAATCCGTGGCGGCAAGTCGCTGGCCCTTTACGCCCTGCCGTTGCTCGCTGGACTCTCCGTGACGCACGCCTTCCTTCCTCCGCACCCCGGCCCCGTTGCTGCGGCCGGACTGTTCGGCGTGGATCTCGGCTGGATCATCCTCATGGGCCTCATCTGCGGTATTCCTGCATGGTTCGCATCCGGTATTTTGTGGGGCACCTGGATCGGCAAGCGAGTCATGGTTTCCGTTCCGGAGGATCGCATTGTTCCCGAAGCCGAGGAAGCCAAGGGCCACGAACCGTCCATCGGACTGGTGCTTCTGGCCATCGGTTTGCCCATGATCCTCATCCTCGGCGGTACCTTCGGAAACATCTTTGCTCCCGCAGGCACCTTCCGTGATGTGCTCCAGTTCTTCGGCAACCCGGCCATCGCGCTGACCGTCGCCGTGCTCCTGGCCATGTGGCTCCTGGGAATCCGCCGCGGCATGACCTCCGCCGAACTCAGCGAAATCACTGGATCCTCGTTGCGTCCCGTGGGCATGATCCTGCTGGTTGTGGGTGCCGGCGCCTTCTTCGGCGCAGTCCTCTCAGCCACCGGTGTCGGCAAGGCCGTGGCCGATTCACTGTCCCAAGCCGGGCTTCCCATCATCCTGTCCGCCTTCGTGATCAGCGCCGGCATGCGCATCGCCCAGGGCTCGGCCACCGTTGCAATCGTGACCACCGGCGGCATCCTGGCCCCCAGCCTCGCCTCCGGCTACTCGCAACCGCAGCTCGCGCTGATCGTGGTGGCTATCTCCTCGGGCTCCATCATCGCCAGCCACGTGAACGACGGCGGATTCTGGATCATCTCCAAGTACTTCAACATGTCAGTCAAGGACACCCTGAAGACCTGGACCGTGCTGGAAACAGTGCTTTCCATTGTGGGCTTCGGTATGGCGGCGCTGCTGTACACGTTCGTCAGGTGACCTCTTGGCACCCAATCCGGGTGGCGACGTCGTGCTTGTAGCGTGAGCCTGTACCGTCACCACCCACATTGAAATCACAACGGCCCCGACACGCCTGCAACCAGGCGTGTCGGGGCCGTTTTCGCGTCAAAGAAGGTGGTGGCGGCACGCGGGTGAGCCCGCTTAAAACAAAGAGCTCCGGAGTGCGTTATTGGGGGATACGCACTCCGGAGCAGCCTTTGAGCAGGGGCTTTCGCCTTCCTGCAGTAATTACTCTACGTGCCGAGAGACGCCTTTGCCACCACCTCGAATAAGTACTTTCGCTTTAGTTTTTATGGGCGGCGTTCTGCCTCTTCTTTTGGGGCACAATCAGCACCGGACGCCGCTGGTGATGACTTAGCCAGGCCGCCACCGAGCCGTTCAAGGCTTCGGAAATTCGGTGCCCCAGCCCGGGCTCCGGGGTCCCGACGATAATCATTGAGGCATCGATATCCGCCGCCAAGCGGCCCAAGGCCCTGGCGGGATCACCCGCTAGCAAGCGCAGAGTCCAATCGGCTGTCCCGCCGTCCATGGCCTCCGCGATTGCCTTACCCAGATCACCGCGGACGGCAGCGACGTCCTCGTCATCCTTTTTGGGATGCAGCGACATCCGGTGCGTCTCGCGCGAGGGGTCCCACTCCACAAGGTAGCTGGCCTCATCCACGTACGCGCAAACCAGCGGAACGCCGAGTTGTTCGGCGAGGGTCCTGGCAGTTTGCAGGACCTCCACATGCTGGTCCGGCAGCACTCCGACAACAAGGGGAATACGTCCGCTGAAACCTTCCGCTGCCATACCCTTATTGTTGCGCTGCGGCGTGCGCTTGAACAGCTACTTAGGCCCAGCCATGGGCGGACCCTTGTAGACGTTCCTGACCGGGCCTACGGTTAATCCGGGTCCACGGCTCATCCGAAGGAAGGCGGTCCGCGATGGAAATCTACATGTGGTGGCTCGATCTGCACTTGGACAGCAAGGAATGGCTGCGGGAAAACCTGCGCGCCGAAGAGCTGCCGCTGCAGGTACTGCAGCATATTGCCGAAGCCGGCGGGCCCCATCCGGACAAGGTCAGTGGCGTCCTGACCGTTGCGGACTGGGACTTCATCGAGACACAGTCGGAGTTCGTGGACTGACGGGGCCCGTCAGCCAGCCGGGGCCGGCGCCAGCGGCGTGGCTGTTCCCGGGTTCGCCGCTATGCGCAGCTGGTGGCTGGTCGAGTGGCCGTGACGATGACCTGGGCGGCAGTGTCCGGACCAAGTGAGGGGCTCTCGTGAGCCTGAGCCACCACCTGCACAGGCCTCTGCTTTGCCCTCATCCGCAGAAGTGCCACGGCTGAGATCAGGAACCACGCTACGTTCGTTACTACGGATGGCCAGGCTCCGTGGAGCGTGCCATTAATGATGAAGGCGCACGAACCAAACAGATTGACTGTCTGGAAGGTACTGCCCGCCTGCAACCAGCCCATGGACACTGCCATGTAGCCGCCGAGCATCGCCACTGCACCGGCCCAACCGGCAATTTCGAACAGCAGTTCCATGGGAGTCCTTTCACGTTTTTTGGCACCCGGATAAAGCCGACGGGTGGCGTCAGGACCGGGTTGGGGGCTTGATTCGATAGTCGGTGTTGCGAGACAGAATCGTGCTTTTGAGTCAATATTGAGCGAGGAAGTCATTTAGTTCAATTGCATTATTCTGAAGCCCATGTTTAGGAGCGCTTAACATGGATATGGACCCGCGCCGGCTGCTGGTGCTTCTCGCGGTTGCACGGACCGGAGGCGTTCTCGCGGCAGCAGATGAATTGCGGATTACGCCCTCCGCAGTGTCGCAGCAACTCAGCAAACTCGAGAGCGAAGCAGGGCAGGCGTTACTCCTGCGTACCCCAAAAGGTTCAGTGCTCACACCCGCAGGCCTGGCCATGGCAGAGGCAGGGGAAGAGATAGAACGGGCACTCAACGTAGCCCGGGCCCGGATGCAAAGCGAAGTCAATATCGCGGGAGTGGTGCGGGTGGGCGGCTTCACCAGTTTCATGCGCACAGTGGTGATCCCGCGCCTCCCCGATTGGCGGAGCCAATACCCACAGCTGCAGATTCAGATTGTTGAGGACAGCTTTCCTGCGCTGATGCGGCTGCTCCGGCAACGCCAGCTCGACGCTGTGGTGATCGAACAGGATTCGACGGCGGCAGAGCAGCACCCGATGGCGACCGGAATGATCCAGGAACCCTTGCTGGATGAACCGTGGAAGCTCGTGGTCCCCGCAGGAACCTTGCTCGGCACGGACAACATCGACCTGAGCCGCTTGCCGTTGCCGTGGCTGGGAGTCGAGCCGTCAGCAGCCAACACTGCCGTGCTTGGGCGCCTCCGCCACTCGACGGGCGCCCGGATTGAGACTGTTCACCAGTACCACGACACGCTCACCGCGCTGGCACTGGTGGCTGCCGGTGAGGGGGTCGCGATCGTGCCCACCCTGGCCCTGACGGGTGTGGTCCATGACCAAGTGGACATCCTTGATGTTCCCGGGTTGGGGACCCGGCACATCGCGTTACGAAGGTTCGACCGGAGAAGGGCAGCGAGCCTGCCCGTGGACACAGTGGCCCGCCTGCTCCGGGAATCTGCGGCCGCGTTCGACACCCGCTCAGGGTCCTGAGCAGTCCCGCCTTCCCAGACAGGACTGGTCAGGCCGGGGCTGGTCAGTTGGGGACTGGTCAGGCGGGGACAGGTTCAGCTAGTTCAGCGCGGGAGTGTCCACCGGCACTACGCCCGAGCCATAGAGGTCGGTGGCCAGTTCCCGAAGTGCGCGAAGAGCCACCCTCTGGGTGAACGGACCATAGGACACGCGGGCAACACCAAGTTCCTGAAGCTCGGCTGCCGGGAGGGCTCCGGGAGCACCGATGACGGAGAGCTTCCCATGTCCGAGGCCTTCAACCAGCGGTTCGATGACCTCACGGGCCATGGCACCTGGCACGAAGACCAGCGAAGCGCCGGCATCAAGGAAGGCGCGTCCCCTCGCGATGGCGTCTTCGATGCTGTCTTTGATCGGCCGGTCCCCGCCCCGGGCGATAGCGTCCGTGCGCGCGTTCAGCTGGAACGCGATGCCTTCGTCCGCGGCGGCCGCAATGATCGACTGAACGCGGGCAACGGCCTCGTCGAAGGGCCGCAAACGGTCTTCAACATTTGCACCGACTACCCCGATCCCGATCGCCCGGCGGATGGTCTCACCCGGGTTGTCGTAGCCATCGTCCAGGTCCGCAGTGACCGGCTGATCGACGGCGTCGACAATTCGCTTTACCCCATCAAGAGCGACGTCCAAAGGCATGGTCCCGTCGGCGTAACCAAAGGCTGCAGCAATGGAATGCCCTGCAGTGGCAATGGCCTTCGTTTCAGGAAGCGCTGCAACCGTGCGGGCGCTGATGGCGTCCCACACATTCACAACACTCAGGATTTCCGGTGCCTCGT
The DNA here is from genome assembly GCF_058799755.1 of Arthrobacter sp. GW822-FHT05G07. NCBI lineage: Bacteria > Bacillati > Actinomycetota > Actinomycetes > Micrococcales > Micrococcaceae > Arthrobacter > Arthrobacter sp. GW822-FHT05G07. The sequence continues at coordinate 318,838 of NZ_JBXALT010000006.1, forward strand.
GCAGGGCTTTCAGCTGTTGTGCACGGGCGATGGTGTTTGCTTCAGTCATTGTTGTTCTCCGTCATCGTTGTCCGTCATTCACGGGTGGAACCGGGCTCATTTGCCACCCACAGCCTAGGCATAACGTCACACAACGCGATACCAGGGGCCCGCAGACACTGAACGCCCTACCCCTCGACTCGTGACTACGGACGTCCAAGGAACGTGGGCAGCGGGTCCACTGAATCTGCGCCCACAACCCTGTTTCTTCCCTGCCCCTTTGCGGTGTACAGCGCGGCGTCTGCCACGTTGATCATGAAGGCCAGGTCCGGAGTCCCGGTACCAGTGGACGTGACACCGTAACTGACCGTCGGAAAGGGCAAGCCATCCGGACCTGCCATGGAGGACAGGCGGCGGCTGATCTCTGAGGCGATGGCTTCGGCCCGCTGCTGAGTCGCCCCCGGCAGGAACAGGATGAATTCTTCACCGCCGTACCGTCCAACAAGGTCGGTTGATCTCACCGAAGCGGTGCAGGCCTCGGCGAAAGCACACAAGGCAGCGTCCCCGGCCGCATGCCCGTGTTCATCATTGATGGCTTTGAAATAGTCGAGGTCGGCCAGGATCAAGGCTCCGCCTTGCCGGGAAGCCGGGCCAGCCAGTTCCTTTGCAGCCAGACCCAGGAAGGCGCCCCGGTTCAGCAGCCCTGTCAGATGGTCCCGCTCGGCGCGCTCCTTGAGTTTTGTGATCAGCTGGCAATTGCTGAGCGCGTTCAGGGTGTAGGTCAGCGACACCAGGAGGACTATGTGCATGAGCGCCGCTGGCGCGTACCCAAAGTATGTCCGGAATGAACTCCCGTCCGGGCCTTCCAGCACAAACGTGATCGCCCTGCCCAGATAGTAGAGGGAGGTCAGTGCGGCGGCCAGGGCCAGGAACTTCGTCACCCGGAACTGGGCGGACTTCGCGAACCACAGTTCAGCCGCAGCCATACCAAGGGCCGCCGCCGTCATACCCAGGTAGACCAAGCCTCCGGACCACAGGCTGGATTCAGCATCGTCCATCACCGACACAAGGCAGGTGATCAGTGGTGCCGGTGCCAACTGCCAGGCTCTGACTTTACGGCCGCGAAGAGTTCGCGCTCCTGCCCAGACGCTGAAAGCTCCGGCCACAACCAATGCCTTGCCCGGCGGATTGGCCCACGCCAGGAAGGAGCTTCCGTTCAGCAGGAAGGCGGAATTTCCGGCAAAGAAGAGACACAAGGCTGCCCGCCACCAATCGGTGCTCGGAGACCGGAGACGCCGGGAGGAGACCCAGGAGAGGACTATCAGGGTCAGGGTGACTACCCCGAGGACCATCCTCACGGAGAACGGGTCCAGGACTATGGCTACTTCTTGCAAAGAGACTGCAATCATGGCTCGGTCCTGCTACCGGCCGGCCACCGTGGAACTCGTTTTTGGTGCTCTCATGCCTCTTTGACCTCGCAAAACATTTTATCCCCCAATAAGTTGCTGCGGCCGTATGACCGCAAAACCACAGTCAAGCACGTTTTCTTCAGTCAGTAGCCAACTGTCACACCAACCCGCGAAAAGTTTTTTTGATTTTCGCGTCACGATTGGGGATTTCAGTGCACTGTACCCGTAAGGGTGATTCTTGCCCGGAGTCCATTCGTGTGGAAGCGGGGCCGGCTCGGTCGCCGAAACCCGGGCACCGGTCTATCCACATAGCTCAAAAAACCGTTGCCACCTACACGCCCTGATGGTTCGATGGGGATCATGGCTACCGCAGAGAGTTACCTCATCGCGATCGGGACAAAGAAAGGCCTCTGGCTCGCAAGCAGCCCGGACCGGAAAGAATGGTCCCTCTCCGGCCCGCACTTCCTGATGAGTGAGATTCCCAGCATCGGAATAGACACACGAGACGGCAAAACACGGATCATGGTGGGCGTGCGATCCGAGCATTGGGGTCCCACCGTTGCCCACTCCGACGACCTCGGCGCAACATGGACCGAACCCGAGCAGGGCGCCATCAAATTCCCGGACGGCACTGATGCTGCCCTGGAGCGCATCTGGCAGATATACCCGGACTCCGACTCACGCCCCGGCGTTGTCTGGGCCGGTTGCGAGCCCATCTCAGTATGGAAATCAACCGACGGCGGCGAGCACTTTGAACTGAACCGCGGGCTCTGGGACCACCCCCACCGCGGCGAGTGGGGCGCCGGCTACGGCGGAGCGGCGGCACACTCCATCGTGGTTGATCCGTCAGGCGAGAAGGTCCACATCGCCATGAGCACGGGCGGTGTTTACAGATCGCTCGACGGCGGCACCTCCTGGGAGCCCCGCAACAAGGGAATTTCGGCCTACTTCATGCCCGATCCGAATCCCGAGTTCGGCCAGTGCGTTCACAAGATCGCAGCGGATGCCGCCGTCGAGAACCGTTTGTACGCGCAGAACCACCACGGCGTGTACCGCACGGACGACGGCGGCGAGAACTGGGACTCAATCGCGGAGGGGTTGCCGGCAGACTTTGGGTTCGTCATGCTGACTCATCCGCGCCGGGAAGGCACAGCATGGGTGATCCCGTTGAAGGCGGACGGTGAACGCATCCCGCCGGACAGCAAGCTCAGCGTCCACCGCACAGACGATGCCGGCGGAACGTGGAAGGAACTGCACACGGGCCTCCCGGACCACGAATACAACGCCGTGCTCAGGGACGCCGCTGCCGTGGACACCGCCGAACCCACCGGCGTGTACTTCGGAACCCGCGGAGGCGCTGTGTATGCCAGCGCTGACGAGGGCGAGACTTTTACTGAAGTGGCATCGCACTTGCCGGACGTGCTCTGCGTGCGTGCCGCCGTCGTGGTTGGTGTCCCGGCCGACAACGAAACAAAAGCCAGCGCCCCGGTGCCCGGGTAGGTGGGTCGTGGCTGACTTTACGGTCCTGTTGCCCGGCGTCCTGCAGCCGCTCGTCGGCGGACAGTCCTATCTGACTGCGTCCGCCGACGGGGCTGTGACCGTTGGACAGCTGCTGGACTCGGTGACCGGAGATTATCCGGTGCTGGCCAGGCGCTTGCGTGATGAAACCGGGGCGCTCCGCCGCTACGTGAATATTTACGTGAACGGTGACGAGATCCGGCGTGTGAAAGGTCTTGAAACGGAAGTTGCGGCAGGCCAGGAGGTCTTGATCATCCAATCCGTGGCCGGCGGCTGAGTGGAGTTTGGGGTCGAGCCGGATCAGGCGACGCGCCAAACACTGCATTCATCGGTATTGATGGCTTTCCGCATTCCGGTGGCGTGGTCCATGATCCACACCACGCCAATTCCCGGCGCCGTTTCCTGGACGCGCCCGCGGCGGATCACTACGTCATCGTAAGCGGGCCCTACGGACAGCCGGGCTTCGATTTCGTCCCCGCGGTGGAGCTGGCTGATAGCGCGTATTCGTGTTGTGTGAGTGGTGGCTTCCTTCAGCATGGTGTCCTCCTGGCTGGAGCTGGTGCCTGCACTTGCCGGCTATTCCAGTGTGGCGCGGCAATGTTGCCACGGTATTTCGGCCCGGTTAGGGTCCCGTTAGCATTCCGGGATGGTTGGGTTTCCACATGGCCCGCCACGCCTGCCGGGCTTGGCACCTACCCGGCTGTAGCCTGATCCCGGTTGTTGAGTCTCACAGCAACCGCAGGCTCCGTCCCCGGGGAGATCGAATGGGTGCGCTACGGCGAACAATTGCGTTGTCTACAGGCTTGGTGGTGTTTGCTACCGGCCTGTTTTTCGTACAGACCCCCGCAACGGCTGTGCCGTTGCCCGGACCGGACAACCCGAACGTCCAGTTCGTGGAGGGGACGCCGCACTCGGAGCATACGTTCGAGAATCCGCCCGAGCGTGCCACGCCGTTCAATACCGCTCCCGACGCCGGCGCGGCAGCGGCCGGGCCCAGCGGCGACATCCGGGTACGGCTGGTCACGGCCAAGTTGGCGGACAACAGCAACACGGTGTCCATGGCCGGTGCCGAGCAGGCTGTGGCTGCGTCCAGCAACTACTGGAAAGCGATGACGGCCAACAAACTGTCCATGACGGTGAATACCAAGGTTGCCGGCCACCAGTCCAAGGCCAAGTCCACGGATAGCTACAGCACCATCATGTCCACTATCACCAGCGAGCTGAATTGGACGGCCAGCCCGTACACAGCACTGGTGATTTTCATTCCCACGTCCACGCTGTCCGGTAACGCCCTGGGAGCCGGCTACAGCAGCGGAAGCTACAGTGGCCGCGTCCTCCTGCCGCAGATCAGCGGGTTCACTAACAACGTGATGAGTCACGAGTTCGGCCACGTCATTGGCCTGATGCACGCGGACGCGTTGCAGTGCGGCAGCGGAGCGTCCGACGTCGGGGTTGACGGCAACGGCCGGTTCACGGATCCCTCGTGCTACATCCGGGAGTACGGCGACACCACGGACATCATGGGTGCTGCCCAATTCGAATCGCCCGTGGTGAGCAGCTCGCTCTGGGACTATGCCGGGCTCGGCCGGGGAGATGAGATCCGTGATGTTGGCGTTGCCACGGGCGCCAAGACCTACACACTGAAACCTTGGGGCGGAACCGAAGCCCAGCGTGCCATTAAGTTCACGGATCCCATCAGCAAAGAGGTCTACTACCTGGAGCTGCGGCAGGCTGCCGGTTACGACAGCTACCTCGACGACTCCGGCAAGCCAGCAGGAAACAGGGGCGTCAAGATCGTCCAGCGCGGCGGAGCCACCATCGCTTCGTCCCTGATCCTCATGCCGTCCACCAAGCCATTCCCGGAACCTTGGTACGCCACCAACCACGCATGGCAGGCCGGCAGCACTTTCACTACTTATACCGGCACGCAGGTGACCATCAATTCGGTGTCCGCAACGCAAGCGTCGGTCACTATTTTTGCCGATCCCAAGCTCACAATGAAGATCCGCTTTTCGGTGGGCGACTTCGATGGCGACAGGCTCGCCGATGTCTTCTCCCGCGAGGCTGACGGCTCACTGATGCTCTACGCGGGCCTGCCCGGCCACAGACTTGATAACCCCCGCAAGATCGGCTCGGGGTGGAACATTTTTGACGCCATTACCGGCATGGCGGACTTCAATGGTGACGGCCGCAGCGACATCCTGGCACGCACCAGCGATGGCGTCCTGTGGCTGTATCCGGGCGACGGAAACGGGGGTTTCCTCGCCAAGCGGCAGATCGGATCCGGCTGGCAAGGCTTCTCCAACCTCATTGGGGTGGGGGATTTTGACGGCGATGCACGGCCCGACCTCATGGCCACCAAACCGGACGGCAGCCTGTGGCTCTACCCGAGTGACGGCCAAGGCGGTTTCCGTACATGGTCGCAGATCGGCTCGGGCTGGAATGGTTTCACCAGCATCACTTCCGACGGCTCTTTCGCCGGCGCCGGAGCCGGACTGCTCGCACGGGCAAGCGACGGCACTCTCTACCTGTACCCCGGCAATGGCTGGGGTGGCTTCGTGCCGCGTGTCGCCGTCGGAACTGGTTGGAACGCCGTGGGCGACATCGTGAGCGGGCAAGACTTCACAGGTGACGCGAAGTCGGATGTCGTGACGGCGACGTCGTCGGGAACCATGCGCCTCTACCCGGGCGACGGTTCTGGGTTTGCCGAACGCCTGGCTATTGGCGCCGGGTGGAACCAGTTCAGCCAGGTGTGGGAGGCAGGGGATTTCGACGGCGATGCTGTCGCGGACATTCTGGCGCGCGGCACCGACGGCGTGTTGTGGCTTTACCCCGGCAATGGTTCAGGTGGTTTCCTGCCGCGAGTCCAGCTGGGATCGGGTTGGGGCACGTTCACTTCGGTACTCAGTGCGGGAGATTTCGACGGCGATAGTCACCCGGACCTTGTGGCGCGCAGTTCCGATGGAGTGTTGTGGCTGTATCCAACGGATGGCCGCGGCCAGTTCTTGGCCCGCAAGCAGATCGGCACGGGGTGGCAAGGGTTCACGCAGCTGCTCGCGCCGGGTGATTTCTCCGGTGACGGCAAAGCCGATCTTGTGGCGCGTGCTGCCGATGGAAGCTTGTGGCTTTACCCGGGCAACGGCGCGGGTGGATTCCAGCCGTGGCGGCAGATCGGCACCGGTTGGAACATCTTCAATTCAGTGATGCAGGGCGGTGACTTCAACGGTGATGGCCGGGAGGACATCCTGGCCCGCGGAAGCGATGGCTCACTCTGGCTCTACCCGGGCAACGGCAGCGGCGGCTTCCTGGCGCGGGTGGCTTTGGGGGCTGGATGGAACATGTTCACTACCTTCGCCGCCCTGGGCAATGGTTTTACTGGGACGGGCAATCCTTCCGTAGTTGGCGTGGCCGGCGACGGGACCCTGTTCCTTTACACCGGCACTGGTCAGGGGGCGTTCCAAACGGTGGTGCTGGACCCGCGGTAGCTTCCGGGGATTGCGCTCCTTCCCGCTTACCTCCCTCCGCGCCATGGTTCGGACATCGGAAAGCCCGGAATGTCAGGGGACATTCCGGGCTTTCCTGTTGCTGGCGCCCACTAAGTGGGCAGGAACGCTGCGGCTACTTGTGCAGGCCGAGTTGGGTGGTGGGGGTCTTGGCCGATTCGCGGGCGGTCATGGCCGAGACAGCTGCGATCACGCAGATCACCGCGGTGAAGATGGAGATCTGGACCCATCCGCCGGGCTTGGTGCCACCCAGGGCAGTGACGATTGCCGGGGCGAAACCTGCCATGAGGAAGCCCAACTGCGTGCCGATGGCCAGGCCGGAGAAGCGGACCTTGGTGCTGAACATTTCGCCGTAGAAGGAGGGCCACACTGCGTTTGCTGCGGCGTATCCGAACGAGAAGAACACCACGGAGACCAGGAACATCAGCGGCACGTTGCCGCCTTCGAGGGTCAGCAGGAACACCGGCGTCATGATGGCGCTGGACAAAGCTCCGTAGATGAAGACGGGCTTGCGGCCGATCTTGTCCGAGAGCATGCCGAACAGCGGCTGGGTTCCCAGGGCTACGACGTTGGCCGCCACCACCAGCCACAGCGTGATGGTGCTGTTGACGCCTGCAACATCTTGGGCGTACTTGATGGCCAACGTTCCAAAGACCGTGCTCACGGCGGCGATGAAGGCACAGCAGACTACGCGGAGAACATCGCGCCAGTGCAGCCTCAGGAGATCGGCAACGGGGAGCTTGGAGATTTCATTGTTCTTCTTGGCCTCCGCGAAGGCAGGCGGCTCGTGGAGGGTGCGGCGTATGAAGAAGGCAACCAATACCACCACTGCGCTGAGCCAGAACGGGATGCGCCAACCGATGCCGTACTTGATGTCGTCGGGCAGTGCCACCACCGGGATGAACACCAACGCAGCCAGGATCTGGCCGCCCTGGGTGCCGGTAAGGGTCCAGGAAGTGAAGAAGGAGCGGCGGTTGTCCGGGGCGTGCTCCAACGTCATTGAGGAGGCGCCGGCCTGCTCACCAGCGGCAGAAAGTCCCTGGCAGAGACGGGCGAATACCAGCAGGACGGGTGCCCACCAGCCGATGGTCTTGAAGTCCGGGAGGCAGCCGATCACGAACGTGGCGGCACCCATGAGGACCAGCGTGAACATGAGGACTTTTTGTCGGCCAATGCGGTCACCGAAGTGGCCCAGGATCACAGCGCCCACGGGGCGGGCAACGTAAGCGAAGCCGAAGGTCGCGAACGACATGATGGCTGCGTTGGCATCGGCAGACGGGAAGAACACATGCGGGAAGATCAGGGCTGCGGCCGAGCCGAAGATGAAGAAGTCGTAGTACTCAACGGCGCTGCCAAGGAAGCTGGCAAGCGCGGCTTTCTTGGGAGTTCCTGCGGTGGTTTCAGTGCCTGGCGTCGCTGACGGCATTGTTTGACTCATGAGGGGTTCCTTCTGTGACGACGATGTCGCGGATCTTGCTTCGGTGGGAAGACCAGAGCGAGGTGCGGCCGGATCATCCCGAAAGTAACCACATGGTGAGAGCTACTTGTGCAATACAGCAATAGTGGCTGTGAGTGGGGTCACTTGTCAAGAGAAGTCCCCACCATCTAGAAATAGCTCTCACTATGTGAGAGCATCGAGGTATGAGTGTGAAAGAGGACACAAAGACCGACATGGTCGGCAAGGCCCTGAGCCTGCTGGTACTTCTGGGCAATGAGCCGCGTGGCGCAAGTGCGGCCGATCTGGCCAGGAGTGCCAGCCTTCCGTTCAGCACCACCTATCGCCTGCTGGGTTCGCTCACCCGTGACGGGTTCGTGGACTACGAGCCCGATGGGCGCCGTTATCATCTGGGATTGCGTGTCTTCCAGCTGGGTCAGCGCGTTTCCAACCACCACGGTTTTGCCGCGACAGCGCTGCCGGTCCTCCAGCGAGTCACCGAGCGCACCCATGAGGCCACCATCCTGTCCGTCCGCGACGGCAACCACCACCTCACCGTGAACAAGGTGGATGGCCCCAAGACCTTCCGCGTCACCAGCGACCCCGGGCACTTGGGCGCCTTGCACACCACTTCCGTGGGCAAGGCACTCGTCGCGTTCGAAGAAGAGGTCGAGCGGAAGCGACTCCTGGAAGAGCTTCCTCTGGATCCGTTGACCGAGCACTCGATCACCGACCGGGACAAGTTCCGGGCCGAAATCGAACAGGTGCGCCGCCAGGGATACGCCGTGATGGATGAAGAAAACGAGATCGGCATGCGCGCTGTTGCCGTCCCGGTCCTCAACTCCCAGGGTCACGCCTTCGCCTCACTCGCCGTCGCAGTGCCGGTCTTCCGCCTCACCATGGAGGAACTCATCGCGCACGTCCCCACCCTGCAGGAAGCCGCGGCTGAGCTCGCGGCCCGCCTGCCCCAGCGCTAACTCAACTGACTGGCATGAGTGGTTGTTTTCAGCGCTCAGAACAACCATAAATGCCAGCTAGTTGGGTGTGGATCGCCTTGATGTTCGCGATAAGAACAAGCGTGCGGAATATGAACACTTGTAGTAATCTAAATAACACCCGGTCAGGCGGCGCCCCAGAAAAGCGCCAAACGCCCCGGGTGCTGAAGTCAAAGGAGCTTTAGGATGAGCAACCGAGCCGAGTCCGTTCTGGTGGGCCTCATAGGCGAAGGGGTCATGCCCTCGCTCACGCCGCCCATGCACGAACGCGAAGCCGATGTGCAGGGCCTTCGCTTGCTGTACCGCCCCCTCGACCTGCTGGAACTCGCATTGCCGGCCACCGCCGTCGGAGACCTCCTCACAGCGGCCCACCGCATGGGCTTCAACGGCCTGAACATCACGCATCCTTGCAAGCAGCTGGTGCTTGAACACCTTGACGAAATTTCCGACGACGCCCGTCGCCTGGGTGCCGTCAATACGGTCCTGATTCAGGACGGTCGGTTTACCGGCCACAACACGGATTTCTCGGGCTTCGGCTCCGCGCTCGCCGACGGTCTCCCGAATGCCAAGCTGGACCGCGTTGTCCAGCTCGGTGCGGGCGGTGCAGGTTCCGCCGTCGCCTATGCCCTCCTCAAAGCCGGCGTCAGCACGTTGAACCTCGTGGACATGGACCCGGCACGGGCTGCGGAACGGGCCGCTGAACTTGGCGGCCTCTTCCCGCAGGCCACAGTCACCGCGCACGCCCCCGCAGAACTCGGCGACATCATGCCCCTTGCCGACGGTCTGGTGCACTGCACCCCGATCGGCATGGCCGCCCACCCGGGACTGCCCCTCGACATCGAACTTCTGGAGCCACGCCAGTGGGTGGCTGACATTGTCTACCGCCCGATTGAGACGCAACTCGTCCGCGAAGCGCGGGCAAAGGGCTGCGACGTCCTCGACGGCGGCCGGATGGCAGTCGGTCAGGCGGCTGACGCTTTCCACCTCATCACAGGCCGCGAGGCCGACCGCGAGCGGATGCGGGCACACTTCCTGGAACTCATCGCAGTGGAGGACGCCGCGGCTTCGCTGACCCCCGAGCTGACGAAGGCAGGCCACTGATGCGCACCGGAATCGCCACAGTCTGCCTGTCCGGCACGCTGAAGGAGAAGATGCAGGCCTGCGCCATCGCGGGTTTCGATGGCATCGAGATCTTTGAACAGGACCTCGTCACTTCACCGCACAGCCCGGAAGAAGTCCGGAAAATGGCTGCCGACCTTGGCCTGGGCCTTGATCTCTACCAGCCGTTCCGCGATTTCGACGGCGTGACCCCGGAGCTGCTCAAGGCTAACCTCCGCCGGGCCGAGGCCAAGTTCAACCTCATGGAACGTCTGGGCATGGACACCATCCTGGTCTGCTCCAACGTGGCCACCGCAACCATCGACGACGACGAACTCCGCGCCTCCCAGCTGGCAGAACTTGCAGAACTGGCCGGGGATCACGGCGTCAAGGTTGCCTACGAGGCCTTGGCTTGGGGCAAGTACGTCAACGACTACGAGCATGCGTACCGCCTGGTGGAGATGGTGGACCACCCCAACCTCGGCACCTGCCTGGACTCGTTCCACATCCTTTCCCGCGACTGGGACACCGCGCCGATCGAGCAAATCAACGCTGAGAAAATCTTCTTCGTCCAGGTTGCCGACGCCCCGAAGCTCTCCATGGACGTGCTGTCCTGGAGCCGCCACTACCGGGTTTTCCCGGGTGAGGGACAGTTCGAGCTCGCCAAGTTCATGGGACACGTTGTCCGTGCCGGATACACGGGCCCGGTCTCCCTTGAGGTCTTCAACGACGTCTTCCGCCAGTCGGACACCGAACGGACCGCCGTGGATGCCATGCGCTCCCTGATCTGGTTGGAGGAGCAGAGCGCCAAGTGGCTCGCCAGCACCGCTGCGGAAACAGGAACTGAGACCGCCGGGGGCAACGGCAGTGCGTCCCGCCGTCGTTATCCCATGGAACTGGCCACGCTGCCCAAGGTGAACGAGCCCGCCGGCTTCAACTTCGCCGAGGTCAAAGCGGACGACACCGCGCAGCTGGAGAAGCTCCTGGGCCAGCTCGGCTTCGAGTTCGAAGGCCGCCACCGCACCAAGGACGTCCAGCTCTGGACCATGGGCCAGGCCCGCGTGATCATCAACGAGCAAGCAGCCTCGCACTCGGAACCGGCTATCGCCGCTTTGGGGTTCGACGTCGACTCTCCGGTGATTGCCTCCGCTCGGGCCCAGCAACTCAAGGCGCCAGTGGTTGCTCGCAAGGTCCAAGCCGACGAGGAAGTCTTCCAAGGCATCTCCGCCCCGGACTCCACCGAGATTTTCCTGTGCCAGGGCAGCCCCGATGGCACCGCTGCGTGGACGCATGAATTCGGCGAAGGGCTGGAGCACTCCGCAGCGCAGCGAAACGCCGTGATCGACCACGTGAACCTGGCCCAGCCCTGGCAGCACTTCGACGAAGCTGTGCTCTTCTACACCAGCGCGCTGGCCCTGGAACCGCAGCCGTTCGCCGAGGTCCCGAGTCCCAGCGGGCTTGTCCGCTCGCAGGTCATGGAGACCAGCAACGGCGCGGTCAGGCTGGTCCTGAACCTGGCACCCGCCCAGCAATCCCAGGAAACGGCACGCAAAACGTACCAGGAACACATCGCCTTCGCGGTGGACGACCTCGTGGCTACGGCCCGGTCCGCCCGCGATCGTGGCCTCGAGTTCCTGCAGATTCCCGCCAACTACTACGAGGACCTGGACGCACGGTTCGATCTTGAACCCGACTTCCTGGCCACTCTCATGGAGCTCAACCTCCTGTATGACCGGGACGCCAACGGCGAATTCCTCCACTTCTACACCGCCACCGTGGGCAGTGTGTTCTTCGAAATGGTGGAGCGCCGCGGCAACTACGACGGCTACGGGGCGCCCAACGCTCCTGTGCGCCACGCTGTCCAATACGACTCGCTTCACCGGGTTTAGACCCGAAACCAAAGAGAACCATCAACCGAAAGGAGCCGGCCGTGCCGCAAGAACAGTCAGCACAAGCGCTCGAATCCGAGGAACTCGTGCCGCCCGCAGAGGCGCATGCCGCGCACGTTTCCCCCAAGAAGGTGGAAACCCAAGCCGATCTCAGTGCTGAGATGAAGGGCATCAGTGACCGCTACGCCGAGGCACTGAAGAACGGCCGGGGCCCGGAGACCATGCCGCGCCTGGACTACGCACCGTACCGCAGCAGCATCCTGCGTCACCCCACCAAGAACCTGCACCACGCGGACCCGGAGACCATCGAACTCTACTCGCCCGCTTTCGGTCACCAGGACGTTCACGCGCTGGAGTCGGACCTGACCATCCAGCACAACGGCGAGCCCCAAGGGGAGCGCATCATCGTCGCCGGCCGTGTCCTTGACGGTGACGGCCGCCCGGTGGCCGGTCAGCTTGTGGAGATCTGGCAGGCCAACGCCGCCGGTCGCTACATCCACAAGCGCGATCAGCACCCCGCGCCTCTGGATCCCAACTTCACCGGCGTCGGCCGCTGCATCACCGGTGATGACGGCTCGTACAGCTTCACCACCATCAAGCCCGGTGCGTATCCGTGGAAGAACCACCTGAACGCCTGGCGTCCGGCGCACATCCACTTCTCCATGTTCGGCTCGGAGTTTACGCAGCGCATCGTCACCCAGATGTACTTTCCGGGCGACCAGCTGTTCCCGCTGGACCCCATCTACCAGTCGATCGTGGACCAAGATGCCCGCGACCGTCTCGTGGCGGAGTACGACCATGAGCTCACCAGCCCCGAGTGGGCGCTTGGCTACAAATGGGACATCATCCTGACCGGTTCCAAGCGGACCTGGACGGAAAACGAAGCATACGGCGACGCCGGGGACGAGGAGTAGGCACATGAGCAAGCTGACACCCACACCGGGCCAGACCGTAGGCCCGTTCTACGGCTACGCACTCCCTTTCAACAAGGACAACGAGCTCCTGGCTCCGGGCAGCCCCGGCAGCATCCGCCTGCAAGGCACGGTCTACGACGGATCCGGCAGCACCATCCCGGACGCCATCCTGGAGATCTGGCAGCCGGATTCCGAGGGCAACATCGTGCAGCGCACCGGTTCGCTGGTTCGCGACGGCTACACGTTTACCGGCTGGGGTCGCGGCTCTGTTGGCAACTCCGGCGTATACACCTTTACCACGGTCAACCCCGGCCCCACCAAGCCCGGCGCTGCGGCGTTCATCTCCGTTGCGGTCTTCGCCCGAGGCCTCATGAACCGCCTCTTCACCCGCGTGTACCTGCCGGAAAACGAAGAAGCATTGGCTAACGATCCCCTGCTGAGCTCCTTGGATCCGGAGCGCCGCAAGACGCTGATCGCACGCCGCGATCCCGACGGCGGCCTCACTTGGGATATCCGCCTGCAGGGTGGCGACGAGACCGTGTTCCTGGACTTCCAGCAGGACGGCTCGCTGGAAACCAGCGTCAACGCGGACACACCGGCATGACCGACGGCGACTTCGGCCTCCTTAGCCCCGTCTCGGCGTCGCCCGCTGTGGCTGCGCTGACGGGCGACCGTGCCGTGATCGCGGCAATTCTCGACGTCGAAGCCTCCTGGGCTGCCGTCCTCGAGGACGCGGGGCTCGTCCCTGCCGGGTCTGCCGCTGTGGTGGCCGAAGCCGCCCATATGGACTCCTACGACGCCGCTTCGGTGGCGGAACGGGCCCAAGGTGGCGGAAACCCGGTGATCCCGCTGCTCGGTGACCTCCGTGCCCGGGTCAAGTCCGTGGACTCGGCCGGGATCGGCGCCGGCAAAGCCGTCCACACCTCGCTGACCAGCCAGGACATCCTCGACTCCGCGCTCATGCTGCTCGCCAGCCGCACCGTTTCGGCGCTGCTGCTGGACGTCAAAGGCACGACGACGGCGCTCGCCGCCTTGGCGGAACAGCATGCGGAAACGCTGTGCGTGGGCAGGAGCCTGACGCAGCACGCACTTCCGTACACGTTCGGACTCAGGTCTGCTCAGTGGTTCCAGGGTGCTGCGGCTGCGGCTTCACGCTTGGAGTCCTTGGAGCTGCCGGTCCAGTTCGGCGGAGCCGGCGGCACGTCGGCCTCCGGGACCAAGCTGACTGCCGGTTCAGCTTCCACGCCTTTCACGCTGGCCGACTCGTTGGCTGCCGCACTTGGCCTCGCCCCGGCTGCCGCTCCCTGGCACACCAACCGCCTGGCCATTACGGCGTTGGGGGACGGCCTCGCTGCACTCATCGATTCCTTCGGCAAGATCGCGGCGGACCTGCTCTTCCTGAGCCGACCTGAAGTTGCGGAACTCGGCGAACCTTTGGCGGCCGGGCGCGGTGTTTCTTCCGCCATGCCGCAGAAGCAGAACCCAGTCCTGTCCGTGCTCATCCGCAGTGCGGCGTTGCAGGCTCCCGGCCTCGCGTCGCAACTGCACCTGGCTGCGGCCACCTTCAACGATGAGCGACCCGACGGCGCCTGGCACAGCGAATGGCCTGCTTTGCGTCAGCTGCTCGCGTTGGCCCTGGGCGCAGCCGGACACCTCCGCGAACTCACGGAAGGTCTTCGCGTCTTCCCGGATGCCATGCGCCGGAACCTCGAACTAACAGGGCCGCTGCTGCTCAGCGAAGGTGTGGCTGCCGCCGTCGCTCCTCTGCTGGGCGAGGACGGAAAGCAGAAGCTGCAGGCCGTCGTCGACGAAACCCTGAAAGCACCCGCCGCCGAGCAGTCCCGCATTTACACCAAGCTGCTGCGCGAAACCGTCCCCGCGGACAAGCTGTCCGATGCCGAACTCGAAGCACTCCTGAATCCCGCAAGCTACCTCGGCGAAGCCGCACAGATCAGCCGTAGGATCTTTGCCGCGTACCCGGACTATGCAGGATTCTCCCCGAAAGGAGCCACTCGTGGCTAAGCCAACTGTCAAGGCCGTGCTGCTCTCCCCGCAGCGCGAACTCGGAGCCAAACCGCTCCTGGTGGTAGGTCCGTCACTGGGCACCTCCACGATCCTCTGGACGGAGACCGCCGCGCTCCTGGGCGACGAGTACGACGTCATCGGCTGGGACCTCCCCGGCCACGGCATCTCGCCGACAGTCACTGAAGGGTTCGATGTCGCGGAACTTGCGGACGCCGTCGTCGATCTTGTCGATTCGGTAACCCCGGGCGCCAACTTCCACTACGCCGGTGTTTCGCTGGGCGGAGCCACGGGCCTGCAGCTCGGCATCAAGCACGGCGACCGGCTCCGCAGCCTGTCCGTCCAGTGCAGCGGCGCCAAGCTCGGCACACCCGAAGGCTGGCTCGAGCGTGCCGAAACCGTACGCAAGCTGGGCACCCCGGTGATGATCCAGGGCTCCGCTGAGCGGTGGTTCGGTCCCGGTTTCATGGAGCGCCAGCCGGACATCAGCAGCCGCCTCCTGCACGCCCTGCGCGACGCCGACCGCTTCGGCTACTCGTTCTGCTGCGAAGCCCTCGCCGCGTTCGATGTCCGCGAGCAGCTCGGCAGCATCACCGTCCCCACCCAGGTGATCGCCGGCGTCGAGGATTCCGTAGCGCCGCCGTCTGTGGCTGAATCTGTTGTTTCGGGTATCACGGCCGGCGGCGGTACCGCTGAGGCTGTAGCGCTCGACGGCGTCGGTCACCTTGCCCCGGCAGAGGCACCGGCAGTGGTGGCTGAACTGATGAGCAACTTCATGAAGGAGAACGGACAATGAGTACTGTTTCCGGCGATGCCGAACGCAACGGTGCCGTGCAGGCGGACGCCACCGCGCAAGACATTTACGACGCCGGCATGGTGGTTCGCCGCGAAGTGCTGGGCGACGCGCACGTGGACCGTGCCAACGCGAACAAGGATTCCTTTACCGAGGACTACCAGGACATGATCACCAGGATCGCCTGGGGTGGCATCTGGACGCGGCCCGGCCTGAGCCGGCACATGCGATCCGCTGTCACCCTCACGGCGCTGGTGGCGCACGGTCACTGGGAGGAGCTTGCCATGCACGTCCGGGCGGCCCTCAACAACGGCCTGAGCAGGGACGAAATCAAGGAAATCCTGCTGCAGACCGCCATTTATTGCAGTGTGCCGTCGGCCAACTCGGCCTTCAAGACGGCACAGACAGTATTCGCTGAGATCGACGCATCCGAACCCAACTGAGTCGCACTTCAGGTGGGAAGAACGAAAGAGAAACCCATGAACCAGGCTTTCGTGTACGACGCCGTACGCACGCCCTTTGGCAAGTTCGGCTCCGGCCTTGCCGCTGTCCGTCCCGATGACCTTGCCGCACACGTGGTCCGCGAGTCCGTTCGCCGGGCGCCGGGGTTGGACGTGGAGCGGATCGACGAGGTGGTGTTCGGCAACGCCAACGGCGCCGGCGAGGAAAACCGCAACGTCGCCCGTATGGCCACCCTCCTGGCCGGCCTGCCCGTCTCCATTCCGGGCACCACGGTCAACCGGCTCTGCGGCTCTTCCCTGGATGCTGCCATCATCGCTTCGCGGCAGATCAACGCCGGCGACGCTGAGTTGATGCTGGTGGGTGGCGCGGAATCCATGAGCCGTGCGCCGTGGGTGCTGCCGAAGACCTCCAAGCCCTACCCGGCCGGGGATATGACCCTGGCGTCCACCACGCTGGGTTGGCGTTTGGTGAACCCGGCCATGAACAAGGACTGGACCATTTCCCTGGGCGAAGCCACCGAACGCCTCCGCGAGAAGTACGGGATCACCCGTGAGCGGCAGGATGCTTTTGCGGCAGATTCCCACAATCTGGCCGACGCTGCGTGGAACGAAGGCTTCTACGATTCTTTGGTGTCACAGGTTCCGGGCACCGATCTGGTCCGTGATGAGGGCATCCGTGCCGGATCATCGGCGGAGAAGCTGGCCGGTCTGAAGACCGTTTTCCGGCCTGAGTCCTCAGGGCCCGACGGCGGTACGGTCACCGCCGGGAATGCCTCGCCTTTGTCTGATGGTGCTTCGGCTGCGTGGATCGGTTCGGAAGCGGCTGCAGGGATGCTGGGCATGGAGCCCCTGGCCCGCATCGCCGGCCGTGGTGCGCATGGCAACGATCCCCAGTTCTTCGGATTCGCGCCGGTGGAAGCGGCTAACAAGGCCCTTGCGAAGGCGGGCATCGGCTGGGACCAGGTTGGCGCCGTCGAACTTAACGAGGCGTTCGCCGCGCAGTCGCTGGCGTGCGTTGACGCGTGGGGGATTGATCCCGCAATCGTGAACCGCCACGGTGGTGCGATCGCCATGGGCCACCCGCTCGGTGCCTCCGGTACTCGCATCCTTGGCACGCTGGCCCGTTCCTTGCAGGTTTCCGGGCAGCGCTGGGGCGTCGCAGCGATCTGCATCGGCGTGGGCCAAGGCCTGGCCGTGGTGCTCGAAAACGTTACTGCCGGCGCATCGGCATAGGAGGATTAAGGATCATGCTGAATTTTATTGACACTGTGGGCGAGGCAGTCGCCAGCATCAAGGACGGGTCCACGGTGATGATCGGCGGCTTCGGCAACGCCGGGCAGCCGTTCGAACTCATCGATGCCCTGATGGATTGCGGCGCCAAGGACCTGACCGTGGTCAACAACAACGCCGGCCAGGGCGATCAGGGCCTCGCGCTGCTGATCAAGGAAGGCCGGGTCCGGAAGATGATCTGTTCCTTCCCGCGGCAGTCCGACTCCTGGCACTTCGATGCCAAGTTCCACGCCGGCAAGATCGAGCTGGAACTGGTCCCGCAGGGCAACCTGGCCGAGCGCATCCGCGCAGCCGGCGCCGGAATTGGCGGGTTCTTCACGCCCACCGGCTACGGCACCACGCTGGCGGAGGGCAAGGAAACCCGTTTGCTGGATGGAAAGTGGCAGGTGTTCGAAACGCCGATCCACGCCGACGTCGCGCTCATCAAGGCACTCAAGGCCGACGGCAAGGGCAACCTCGTGTACCGCAAGACCGCCCGGAACTTCGGGCCCATCATGGCTACGGCGGCCAAGCACACTATCGTGCAGGTCTCGGAGATCGTGCCCACCGGTTCCCTGGACCCGGAGAACGTGGTGACCCCGGGGATTTACGTCAACAGTGTGGTCCGCGTCGATTCTGCCGGAACAAAAGAAAAGGTGGCCTGAGCATGAGCACCCAGACAAGCATCCAGACGTCCGAGAAGCCGCTGGGCCGCGACGAGCTCGCCCAGTTGGTGGCCCGCGACATCGTTCCCGGCTCATTCGTGAACCTGGGCATCGGCCAGCCGACGCTCGTGTCCAACTACCTCACCGAGGAACAGAACATCACCCTCCACACGGAGAACGGGATGCTCGGCATGGGCCCGGCCGCGGAGGGAGACGAGATCGACGGCGACCTCATCAACGCCGGCAAGATCCCCGTCACCGAACTGCCCGGCGCCTCGTACTTCCACCACGCAGACTCATTCGCGATCATGCGCGGCGGGCACCTGGACATCTGCGTGCTCGGCGCCTTCCAGGTCTCCGCCACCGGTGACCTCGCCAACTGGCATACCGGCGCCCCGGATGCGATTCCCGCCGTCGGTGGTGCGATGGACCTGGCCACCGGCGCCAAGGACGTCTTCGTGATGATGACTTTGTTGACCCGCGAGGGCGTGTCCAAGCTCGTGGAGCAGTGCACCTACCCGCTGACCGGCGTCGGCTGCGTCACCCGCGTGTACACGGACAAGGCTGTGTTCCTGACAGGACCCGACGGCGTCACCGTCCGGGAGACGTTCGGCTGCACGTTCGAGGAAATCCAGGAGCTCGTGCCGTTGCCCCTGAAAAAGGCAGAGTAGGCCCCGCAAGTTCCGGCCCTGCGCGTTGTGAGGCCCGCTCGGCAGGGTTTTCGGGGCGTGAGCCCTGCGGAGTAGGCCCCGCAACGCACTCTAGGATTGGTAACCATGACCGACTCCGCAGTTACTCCGCAGGCCAGCGACCAGTACGTCCAGTCGCTGGCCCGGGGACTCGCAGTGATCCGGGCGTTTGACGCGAACAACCCCGTGATGACCCTCAGTGAAGTCGCTGCCCGCACCGACCTGACGCGCGCCACGGCCCGGAGGTTCCTGCACACCTTGGTTGAGCTCGGCTACGTCCGCACCGACGGCAAGACCTTCGCGCTCACGGCCAAAGTGCTTCAGCTCGGATACTCGTACCTCTCTGCGCTTTCCCTGCCTCAGTTGGCCCAGCCCCACTTGGAACAGCTCAGCCTGAAGCTGGGAGAGTCCACGTCCGCCGCAGTCCTTGACGGTCCGGACATCTTCTACGTTGCCCGTGTGGCTACCCGCCGCATCATGAACGTCGGCATCACAGTTGGCACCCGCTTCCCGGCATACGCGACGTCCATGGGTCGCGTCCTGCTCGCTGGACTGCCGCAGGCCAAACTGGAGGCCTACCTCACGACGGCGGAACTCACCCCGCTCACGCCTCGAACCGTCGCCAGCGTGCCCGACTTGCGGGCCGCCGTCGAACGTGTCCGTACGCAGGGCTGGTGCCTGCTCGACCAAGAGCTGGAGATCGGGCTGATGTCCATCGCGGCGCCCGTGTGGAACCACAACAATGGCGACAATGTCGCGGCCATCAACGTGTCGCTTCAGGCCCAAGCTGTAGCGGCGCAACCTGACCCCGCAAAGTACCTGGATCATGTGCGCCAGGAAGTCGTAGCCACCGCCAACGCCATCTCCCAGGACGTGTCGGCGAAGCACTGACTACTTCCGGATCGCTGCCAACCGGGTCTCCAGTATTCGGCGCACCAGCGAGTCCGGCACAGGATTGTCCGCAGAAAACCGCAGCGTTCCCGGCGACCACGAGTAACCCCCAAGCTCCTCCGACATTTCCGGCAGGATCTGCCCGCTGAAGGGATACAGGGCCAGGTGCTTCTTGGTTTCCAGCACGCTGAGGAAGCCCTTGCCATCAACCAGCAGCGCGGGCATTCCGTAGCTGACGCCTTCTTCGGCGTCCGGCGCAAGTTCGCGGGCGATCCTCACAATCCGCTCCAGAATTCTGCGGTTGGCCTCGCTGACGCCCTCAAGATATTCGGTGACGGTTCCCATAGGGACATGGTTCACCACGCGCACCCAAAACGGCCAGAGGTTTAGCGCTCCGGGATCACCGCGATGCCCTGGATTTCGATCAGGGCCTCTTTCTGCCACAGGCGAGTGACACCGATGCCGGCCATTGCGGGGTACTGCGAGCCCGCCATTTCCCGCCAGATCCGTCCGATTTCACGGCCGTTGGCCATGTAGTCGTCTACGTCGGTGAGGTAGATGGTCACGTTGACCAGGTCTTCGGGCTCTCCGCCAGCCTCACGAAGAGTGGTGATCACGTTGGAAAACGCCTGCGTGAACTGTTCCACGATGCCACCGGGAACGATGTTCATGTTCTTGTCCAAGGCCGTCTGCCCGCCCAGGAAAACGGTGTTGCCGGCAAGGATGCCGTGCGCGAAGCCCGATGGCTTGGGCAGCGATTCCGGGTTGATCGTTGTGTGGCTCATGCTGTTCCTCCTCGGTTGTGGCAACTGCAAAAACTTTTGGAAAGCCTCTGTGCAGATCATTTCCGCCGTGCTACGTTGAGCATATGTGACGATCGTAAAAAAGTCGACACATCACAAAATCTCGAAGGGAACCCGCAATGAAACTAGCCACCTTGCGCACGGCCGGCGGACGTACGACGGCGGCACTCGCCACGGGCAACGACTCATACCTCGCGTTGCCCGCCTCTGATGTTGGGGCCCTGCTGGCCCAGCCGGCGTGGCGGTCCATGGTGGAAGAAGCCGCGGCGTCCAAGGAGCAGACGGTCATCGACGCAGCGGCCGCTGAATTGGCGCCGCTCCTGCCCCGCGCAGGCAAAGTCATCTGCTGCGGTTTGAACTACGGTGACCATATCCAGGAGATGGGCCGAGACCTTCCCGAATACCCCACGCTCTTCGCCAAGTACGCGGACACCCTGGTCGGAGCGAACGACGCCGTGGAAGTCCACGGCAGCGGCCGCGTCGACTGGGAAGCCGAGCTCGCCGTCGTCGTGGGTTCTGAACTGTTCCGCGCGGACGAAGACCTAGCCCGTGAGGCAATCGCCGGTTACACGGTGGCCAACGACGTTTCCATGCGCGACTGGCAAAACCGGACCCTGCAGTGGTTCCAAGGCAAAGCCTGGGACGGCACAACCCCCGTAGGCCCGGTCATGGTCACGGCAGATGAAGCCGGGGAACATTTCGACGTCCGCGGCTACGTCAACGGCGAGCTTGTGCAGCAGGGGAACACCAGCACCCTGGTGTTCGGCCCGGCGCAGCTGCTGTCCTACATTTCGCAATTCACCACCCTGCGCCCCGGCGACCTCGTCCTCACCGGAACGCCCGGGGGAGTGGGCATGGGAATGACCCCGCCGCGCTTCCTCAAGGACGGCGACGTCCTCACCACCGAGATCGACGGGATCGGCCGGTTGGAGAACCAATTCCGAATCCACGCACCCGTCGCGGTCCCCGCCTGACAGCAAACGTCCAGAACCACCAGTTAAAAGGAGAAAACCCATGAGCCAGACCACCACCGAGTACCAACTCGAAGGCGATAACTCCATCTACGCGCAGGCTGACGGCAAGGTTGTCCCGGTTGTCACCCGCGCCGGAGCTGAGGACACCAACACTGCCCAGTCCGGCGATTGCATCCGCGTCTCCGGCGTCAGCATCCAGCACACCCCGGCGACCAAGATCTGGTTCGGCCAAGTGTCCAACACCCCCGGCTACCGCTCACTTCCGCACCACCACGGCGAGGCTGAGACCGGCGGCTACGTGCTCCGTGGCCACGGCCGCATCTACTTCGGCGAAAACTACTCGGAGTTCATCGACATGAAGGCCGGCGACTGGGTGTTCGTGCCGCCGTTCATGCCCCACGTTGAAGCCAACATGTCCATCACGGAAGAACTCGTATGGCTTACCGCGCGCACGCCGGAAAACCTGGTGGTCAACCTCGAAGACGTTGCCGACGATACCCTCGCCGACTACCGCCGGGCCTAAGCCATGATCACTGGAACCCTGACGTCCGAGACCTTCCTCAAGGCCGTTGAACTCACGCCCGCAACGGCCGAGGTCTTCGACGAAGCCTATGAAGCAACCACCCAATACGTTCCGTGGCCAAAAGCCTATGGTGGAGACATGGTGGCACAGGCTGCGGCCGCAATGATGCGGTCCGTTGATGCTGACAGGACTTTGCACTCGATGCACAGCTACTTTATGCGTCCCGTGGATATCGGTTCCAGTGTCCGGTACGAGGTGGAGCGCCTCCGGGACGGCCGGGGTTACTCCACACGCACGGTCCGGGGCTTCCAAAACGGCAAGCCCGTGTATGCCGCGATGGGTTCCTTCCAGGTTCCCGAAAACGGCCCGGATTTCCAACCCGAGGCTCCTGCCGCCGTCGAGCCTGAATCGCTGAGGAGCGCTGCTGAAGCGCTGGACGGAACCGATGGTCCTGCAGCGGACTACTGGTCCACGGGGCGCAGCTTCGATATGCGCCATATTCCAGGGCCGGTATATATCGAGTTGGAGGGCGGTTCGGTGTCGCAGCAAGCGATTTGGGTCAAGGCCTTCGACGCCCTGCCTGACGACGCCGACCTCCACCGCACTGCACTTGCCTACGTCTGCGATTACACGATTCTGGAGCCACTCCTCCGGGTGAACGGACTCAACTGGTCCAGCCCCGGACTTGCCACCGCCAGCCTGGACCACTCCATGTGGTTCCACCGCGACGGTCGCGCCGACGACTGGGTGCTCTACGCCCAGGACGCAATCTCCGGTCAAAGCAACAGGGGCCTCGCCATGGGCCGCTTCTTCGATCGTCAAGGAAGGCTGCTTGCCACGGTCGCCCAAGAGGGCATGATCCGGGCCGGCGCCTGAACAGTTTTGCCCCAACCTTCATCCGCTTCAACGACGCACCACTGAAAGGACCGGCCATGAGCATGTTGCCATCGGCCCACGTGGACACGTTTACCCGCGACCACCTGCCGCCCGCCGATACTTGGCCTGCGCTTGAATTCACCCTCCCCGAACTCCACTACCCGGAGCGGCTCAACGCTGCCGCGGTGCTGATCGACGACGCTGTCGAACAGTACGGCGCAGACCGCCCGGCCTTGCGTACCCCTGATGGCACTGTTTGGACCTATGGTCAGCTCCAGCAGCGTTCCAACCAGGTGGCTCAGGTCCTCACCGAAGACCTCGGAGTTGTTCCGGGCAACCGCGTACTTCTCCGTGGCCCCAACAACCCGTGGATCGTCGCTGCCTGGCTCGGCGTGCTGAAAGCGGGAGCGGTAGTGGTGACCACCATGCCCATGCTGCGCTCCAACGAAGTCTCCACCCTCATCGGTCTCACCAAGCCGGTGGTCGCGATATCGGACCACCGCTTCGTGGACGAGCTCGCGGTCGCGGCCGGGGATGCTGTCACCGTGCTCTCCTATGGAGCGGACGACGACGGCGACCTCAGCTCCCGCTGCGGGCGCAAGAGCGGGGTGTTCACTGCCGTGGACACCTCCGCGGACGACGTTGCCCTGTTGGGTCCGACGTCGGGCACCACGGGTGTGCCGAAGGTGACCATGCACTTTCACCGGGACATCCTGGCCAACGCGGACACGTTCGCCCGTTACATCCTGCAGCCCACCGCGGATGACGTCTTTGCCGGTTCACCGCCGCTGGCCTTCACTTTCGGGCTCGGTGGCTTGGTGGTCTTCCCGCTTCGGTTCGGTGCGTCGTCGCTCCTGACCGAGAAGGCGGGCCCCGTGGAGTTGGCCGAGCATGCCTCAAAAGCCGGGGCCACCATCCTCTTTACCGCGCCAACGGCCTACCGGGCGATCCTCAAGGAAAACCGCGGGGACCTCCTGCGGGGCCTGCGCCTTGCCGTCTCTGCCGGAGAGCACCTCTCCAAGGAAACCTGGGAAGCAGTCCGGGAGGCCACGGGCCTGCGATTGGTCAACGGGATCGGCGCCACGGAGATGCTGCACGTCTTCATTTCCGCCGCCGGTGATGACATTCGCCCCGGAACCACGGGCCGCGCTGTCCCGGGGTTCAGGGCCACCATCCTGGACGACGACGGCCATGAACTCGGCCCCGGCAAGATCGGCCGCCTGGCAGTGATCGGCCCCACCGGTTGCCGCTACCTGGACGATCCCCGGCAGGCGAACTACGTGGTCAAGGGGTGGAACGTCACCGGCGACACGTTCTCCATGGACGCTGACGGTTACTTCACGTACCAGGCTCGCTCGGACAACATGATCGTCTCCTCCGGCTACAACATCGGTGCGCCCGAGGTTGAAACGGCCATCGATCAACACCCGGATGTGGTGGAAAACGCGGTCATCGGAATCCCGGATGAGGAGCGCGGAAGCATCGTTTGCGCGTTCATTGTCCTGCGCGAAGGCATCACCGGCGACGCCGCAAAGCGCAAGGAAATCCAGGACTTCGTGAAGCAGACCATCGCCCCGTACAAGTACCCGCGCGACGTCCGCTTCGTCAACGAACTGCCCCGCAATCCCAGCGGCAAACTCCAGCACTTCAAGCTCCGCGACGGACTCCTTTCAGAAAATGCGGCGACGGCCCCATTAGAGAGTGCCCCGGAAAACACCGAACAACTTACCCCCGCCGGCCAGAGCCAGGCCTGAGAAGGAGCAACACCCATGAAAATCGCAATCGTTGGAGGCGGCCCCGGCGGGCTGTACTTCGCAGCACTGATGAAGCAGCTGGACCCGTCGCATGACATCACCCTCTGGGAACGTAACGCTGCCAGCGACACCTTTGGCTTCGGCGTCGTATTTTCCGATGAGACCCTGGGCGGCATCGGCAACGCTGATCCCGTGGTGGCTGACTACATGAGCCGACGCTTCGCCCGCTGGTCCGATATCGACATCCACTTCCGCGGCGAGATGATGACGGTGGGCGGCCAGGGCTTCGCTGCCATGAGCCGCAAGGAATTGCTGGAACTGCTTCAGCGCCGTTGCATCGAACTGAACGTGGACGTGCGTTTCAGTACCCTGGCTCCGGCTGTTGAGGAACTCGAAGCGAACTACGATCTGGTGCTTGCCGCGGACGGCATCAACTCGCAGATCCGTACTAAGTACGCTGACTCGTTCAAGCCGAACCTGGACCCGCGGACCAACAAGTTCATGTGGCTCGGTACGGACCAGGTGTTCGAGGCCTTCAAGTTCTTCGTGAAGGAAACCGAGTGGGGCGTCATGCAAATCCACGGTTACCCGTACTCGGATGAGGGTTCCACGTTCATCGTGGAAATGCACCAGGACGTGTGGCACGCCGCCGGCTTCGACGAAACCGCCGACGAAATCTTCCCTCCCGGCGTCTCCGACGAGAAGGCCATCGCCAAGATCCGCGAGATCTTCGCCGAGGAACTGAACGGCTACGAGGTCCTCACCAACAACTCCAAGTGGATCAACTTCACTACGGTCCGCAACGAGAGCTGGCGCCACAACAACGTAGTGCTGCTGGGCGACGCCGCCCACACCGCCCACTTCTCCATCGGTTCCGGCACCAAGCTGGCCATGGAGGACTCGCTGGCGCTGGCCGCCTGCCTGCACGAGCACCCGGATGTCGAGTCCGCGCTGGTCGCATACGAGGCCGAGCGTCGGCCCGTGGTCGCTTCCACCCAGCGCGCAGCCCAGGCTTCCCTTGAGTGGTTTGAGCGCATCAGCCAGTACAAGGACCAGGACCCCACCCAGTTCGCGTTCAACCTGTTGACCCGCAGCCGCCGCATCACCCAGGAAAACCTGCGCCTCCGCGATCCTGAATTCGCAGACGCCGTGGACCGCGGCTTTGCCGAATCCCAGGGCCTCAGCGAGGTGGCTCCGGCCATGTTCCAGCCCTTCCGCATCGGCCAACTGGAGCTGAAGAACCGTATTGTCGTCTCCCCGATGGACATGTACTCGGCCACGGACGGTATTCCGGGCGACTTCCACAAGGTGCACTTGGGTTCCAAGGCACTCGGTGGCGCCGGCCTGGTCATGACCGAGATGATCTGTGTCTCCGAAGCCGGCCGCATCACCCCCGGCTGCAGTGGCCTCTACACGGATGGCCAGCGTGATAGCTGGAAGGAAATTGTGGACTTCGTTCATGATCGTTCCACCGCCAAGATCGGCGCGCAGCTGGGCCACTCGGGACGCAAGGGCTCCACCAAGCTCATGTGGGAGGGCATTGACCAGCCGCTCGAGTCCGGCAACTGGACCGCGGTGGGGCCCTCTGCACTGCCGTACAGTCCGGAGAACCAGACCCCCGTTGAGCTGGATCGTGCCGGCATGGACGCCATTAAGGCGGAGTTCGTGGCCTCAACCGTCCGCGCCGAGCAGGCAGGGTTCGACCTCCTGGAAATCCACGCGGCCCACGGCTACCTGCTGTCCTCCTTCCTTTCGCCGGTGTCCAACAAGCGGACCGACGAGTACGGCGGCAGCTTGGAGAACCGGCTGCGGTTCCCGCTGGAAGTGTTCGACGCCGTTCGTGCGGCTTGGCCTGCCAGCAAGCCGGTGACGGTGCGCATCTCAGCCACGGACTGGATCGATGGTGGCAACACTTCCGATGATTCCGTGTCCATAGCCGCGGCATTTGTTGAACACGGTGCTGCGGGCCTGGATGTCTCCACCGGCCAGGTTGCCAAGGAGGAGAAGCCCGCGTTCGGTCGTAGCTACCAGACGCCTTTCGCCGACCGCATCCGTCAGGAAGTTGCTGCTCCGGCAGGCGTGGCTGTGATCGCCGTCGGCGCCATCTCCACCTACGACGACGTGAACTCCATCCTCCTCGCGGGCCGCGCGGACCTGATCGCCTTGGGCCGTACGCATCTTTATGATCCCCAGTGGACGCTGCACGCCGCTGCCGAACAGGAATACCAGGGCCCCGGCGCCGAGTGGATCCCGCAGTTCCGTGCCGGGCGTCGAAAGCCACCGAGCTCACGAACTGACGCCGTTCGTCCGCGCCTGTCCTTGCTCAAGGAAACGGACATCGAAGAGGCCAACACGCATCTTCGCTGGACTCCCGAGTCCGCCGCAGCATCGGTTTTGGTGAAGTAGCCATGGCCACCGCACCGGTCAATAACTGGAACGTGCCCAAGAAGACCACCGGCCTGGTGTTGTTCTGCTGCTGGCTCGCGATCCTCGCCGAAGGTTACGACGTCGGCGTCCTGGGAGCCATCCTCCCCGCTCTTGCCGAATACAAGGAATGGAACCTCAGTCCGCTGGCCCTTGGCGGACTCGGATCATATGCCTTGATCGGCATGCTTATCGGCGCCCTGTTCATCGGGACGCTCAGCGACCTCGTGGGCCGCAAGAAAATGCTGTTGGCCTCCATGGTGATCTTCACTCTCACCCAGGCCGGAGCAGCGTGGGCTCCGACGCCGGAGCTCTTCGGCATCTTCAGGCTCATCGGCGGCCTGGGCATGGGCGGTGTCATTCCTGTGGCAGCGGCCCTGACCATTGAATACTCGGCTCCGAATAAGCGCTCCTACAATTACGGCCTCATGTACTCCGGTTACTCGCTGGGAATCGTCGCGGCCGCACTTGCTGCGTTGTTCGTGCTGCCCCTCGGTGGTTGGCGTGCCGTCATCGCCATTGGCGCTGCGCCGGTGGTGCTGATTCCGATTATCTGGAAGTTCCTCCCCGAGTCCCTGGAATTCCTGGAATCAAAGGGCCGGAGGGCGGAGGCCAAGGCTCTGGCTGCCAAGTTGAGCATCACTGATTACCGGCCGGTTGTCCCCGTGGCGCCCGCAGCCGGTATGCAAGCCGATCCGTGGTGGAAGACCATCACCACCATGTTCTCGCGGAAGTACATCCGTTCAACGGTGTTCTTCTGGATCTCACTCTTCTGCGGTTTGGTCCTGGTTTACGGGCTCAACACCTGGCTGCCCAGCATCATGAAGAAAGCCGGATACGATCTCGGCTCGTCCCTGACGTTCCTCCTTGTCTTCAGCCTTGCTTCCGCGATCGGTGGCTTGCTCCTGGGCCGCGCCGCCGACAAGTACGGGAAGAAGCTCATCCTGGTGGTCTTCTACATCCTGGGCGGCTTGGGCATTATGCTGCTGGTCTTCCCCAACACCATGGTGGTCAACCTGCTGTTCGTGGCCTTCGCCGGTGTCGGGTCCATCTCCACGTCGCTGGTCTTGACCGGTTACATCGCCGACTACTACCCGGCGAAGGTCCGCGGTACGGCGACGGGTTGGGCCCTGAGCTTCGCCCGTTTGGGAGCTATCTCCGGGCCGTTGATTGGTGGCTGGATCGCAGGCTCCAAGCTGCCGTTTGAGGCCAACTTCGCCATCTTCGCCGGGATCGCCGTACTTGCGGCAGGCGCTGTGGCGATGATTCCCAAGCCGCAGCCCGAGGTGCCGGTTGCCGCCGTCGACGTTGATCCTGACGACATCGCCGTCAGCGCCCGCTAGGAGAATCATGGACAGGTTTCCGGAGGCGTGCGTCGAGCGAACGGTGGAGTGGGTGGACACCGACGCCTCCGGACACCAGCACAATTCAGCCATCCTGCGCTGGGTTGAGGCTGCGGAGGCCGAGCTCTTCCGATCGCTGGAGTTGCCCGACTATTTCCCCAGCGCCCCGCGTGTGCAGCAAGTGATCAATTACCAAGCCAAGCTGTGGTTCGGCCAGCGCATCACCGCCAGGGTGAGGATTCAGGCGCTCGGCCGGACCTCGCTGACCATGGCTTTCGAAGTAACGTCCGACGCCGGTGAGGTGGCCGCGCACGGGACGGTCACCACGGTGCACGTACCTAACGGCAGCACCACTGCACGGCCTTGGCCGGAACACTTCGTCAAGGCCGTGCAGGGTTCCTAACCCCTCGCCGCGAGCGCGAGGCGGGTTGGCTAGCGCAGGCCTTTCAGGATGTTCTTGGGCCGCTGCATCTCCCCGTGCTTGGCGCCAAGAATGATCACCCAGGCTGCGAACGCAGGGATGGCCCACTGGAGTGCTTTCAGCTGCGTTTGGGCGGTCTTCAATTCATCCGATGCACCGGCGCGCGGCTCCGTGGCACCCTGGGCGCCTTCATCGGAGAGCTCATCTACCTTCTTGCCCACAACACCTGCGTACAGGGTGACTGCAGCTCCAGCCAAAGTCACTACGGTCTTGTAGATGGTGTTTGCGGCGACGCTGTCCTGCTTGGCGATACGGCCTTTGTTTTCCCAAGCGATGGCAAGGTCCGCGGCCAAGTGTCCGGCGAAAGCTGCGGTCTGGATCGGAGCCCATTTACCCCAGCCTTTGCTTGAGAGGCGGGTGCGCTCGGTGGGATCTTTGGCTTCTGCTGCGGCGCCGTTGAGTCCGATGGCCCCCATCAAGGAGCCGCCGAACCATGCAGCGGCTGTGAGGTCGTGAATTGAACGGGCTACGAGATTTCCTGCCATGATGTGCTTCCTATCGTTGATACGGAAAGTACTCCGGGTGGCTGCTTAGCCCCGTACGGGGAGTTCGCGCGTCCATCTATAGTAAGCATGCTTACTAAGGCGCGGCCAGCTCGCCGGTCTTTCGTTTCACGTTCATGCTCTGGTTCACCGGTGGCGCGGGCGCCCGGCGGTTACGCTTAGCCGGTGGAGCAGCTCTACGCGATTCTCGCGTGCATAATTCTTGGCCTACTTGCGATCTTCCAATTGGCACTGGTGGCCGGTGCGCCCATCGGGCGGTTCGCTTGGGGTGGCCAGCACGAGGTCCTGCCGCGGAAGCTGAGGATCGGCAGCATCGTCTCCATCCTGCTGTACGTGCTCTTCGGCTACACGGCGTTGGCCAAGGCCGGGCTGGTCCCCGCGTTGATCAGCCAGCCCTTCACCGACGTCTTCATGTGGGTACTTACCGCCTACTTCACCCTGGGTGTCGGCATGAATGCGATCTCCCGCAGCAAGCCCGAACGCTTGGTCATGACGCCCGTGGCGCTGGTTCTCGCCGTCCTCTTCCTGCTTCTTTCGCTGGGCTGACCCTCGCGGACAAGGCACGCGTCCCGCGACATACCAGGTAATGGCAATGTCGCGCTGGAACATTGGCATTAACTGCCAACTCGGCGGACAGTCCCGCACCTATGATGAACTGGACTGGCGCCGGAACTCCGGCGCGGAAATGAGGGCCTTTAGATGTTCGCCGTTCCGGCACCCCCGGTGCGCCACCAGCAGCTGCTCGTCACGATTTTCGGTCTCTACGGCCGGAACGCCGGTGACGCATTGCCGGTCTCTGCGCTGATCTCCATGCTGGGTTCGCTCGGCTACGATGCTCCGGGAGTGAGGTCGTCGGTCTCCAGGCTCAAGTCCAAGGGCGTTCTGAAGAGCGTCCGCGAGGGCGGGATCGCCAAGTACAAGATTTCGGAGTCCGTCAGCGACGTGTTCCGTGAAGGTGACCGGCGGATCTTCGCGCCGGAGCAGCCTGCGCCGGTAGACACCTGGGTGCTGGCAGTATTCTCGGTGCCGGAGTCCATGCGGAACCGCAGGCACCAGCTGCGGTCCGCGCTGCTGGGGCTTGGTTTTGGTTCCGTGGCCAACGGAGTGTGGATCGCACCCGCGCACAAGCTGGAGCAAGCCCGGGAACGCCTCACCGCGAGCGACCTGATCGAGTTCGTGGATCTTTTCCGGAGTGACTACGTCTTTGACGGACCCATGCGGCCCAAGATCTCCGAATGGTGGGACCTCAAGGAACTCGATGACCAGTTCACCGAGTTCCTTGAGCTCTACGACGGCGCTGAACAGCAGTGGGCCGAACGCGTTGGGGACGATCCGGAGGTCGCCGTTGCTGAATCCACCGAAGAGCTGCGGCGCGACGCTTTCCGCTATTACATTCCGATGCTCACCATGTGGCGCAAGTTCCCGTATCGGGACCCGAACTTGCCCGCCGATTACCTTCCGCCCGAGTGGCATGGACCGGCGGTTCGCAGGACGTTCCAGGCAGTACATCGCTTGGCGGCACCCCTTGCGGCGGCGCACGCGCACGAGGTCATCGCTGAGGCCCTGGACCCGGCTGCAGCCTGACTACTCGCTGGCGGACTGATCGCCAGTGGGTGGCGTGTCGATGATGCCGAACGTTTCACCTTGTGGCCCTTGCACGATTGCCATGCGTCCGAACGGACTGTCCATGACAGGTGCCAGCAGGGAGGAACCCAGCTCCAGGGCCTTTTCTGCGGTTCCATCAACGTCGTCGCTGGCGAACCAGGCCAGCCAGTAGTTCGGCAGACCTTCCGGCATGTCCGTGTCGTGGTGGACTCCGCCCACTTCCCGGCCGTCCGATGGGCGCTTGAACGTGGAGTAGGTGAAATCGTCCCCGCTGATGTCCTGGTAGCTGGCGTCGAAAACTTTGGAGTAGAAAGTCTGGGCCGAGGCGTAGTCGCGGGTGTGGAGCTCGTTCCAGCAGAGTGCGCCGTGCTCGTTGACACGTTCGGCCCCGATATGGGTTCCGGCCTGCCAGAGGCCGAAGACCGCGCCCACGCTGTCCATGGCCAACGCCATCCGGCCGGAGTCCAGCACGTCAAACGGGGGCGCAATCAGCTGTCCTCCATTGGCGATTACCTTCTTGGCGGTCACATCGACATCGTCGGTAGCCAGGTATGTGGTCCAAACAGTAGCCATGCCCGGATCCTGCTTGGGGCCAACTCCCGCGACAGCGCGTCCGTCAGCGTGCGCCAAGAGGTAGTCGCCGGAGCCCTCGCCGCCGGAGACGTACTCCCAGCCGAAGAGCTCCGCGTAGTAGGACCTGGCAGCCGGCAGATCGTTGACGCCGAGATCCACCCACATGGGTGTGGCCGCGGGCCAGCTTGAGATTTTGGTGGACATGGGGCTCCTTTGGATAGCTTGCTTTGAAGGACAAAGCTGCCTCCCCGGCTGCCCGATGCGCCGGGCGCCCGAGGAGGCAGCCATCCATAGAGTGGTTGCCGGACCCGGTTCGTGACACGATTTCAATCCAAACTTCTCAGGAG
The DNA here is from genome assembly GCF_058799755.1 of Arthrobacter sp. GW822-FHT05G07. Taxonomy (NCBI): domain Bacteria; kingdom Bacillati; phylum Actinomycetota; class Actinomycetes; order Micrococcales; family Micrococcaceae; genus Arthrobacter; species Arthrobacter sp. GW822-FHT05G07. The sequence continues at coordinate 350,574 of NZ_JBXALT010000006.1, forward strand.
CCCCGAAACAGCAGCCCAAATAAAGGCGGCGGGAAAGCGAAAGCCGCCTTCCCGCCGTCGTGCGTTGCGTGTTAGATGGTGCGGGTCGCTTTGGCGAGGTTTTCGCGGAGTTCGTCAGCGTTTTGCCGGATGACGTAGGCGGGCCGGTCGCGCTCAACGCGCCAGCTCTCCTCCAGCGGGCCGACGTTGACGGTGTCGAAACCGAACTCGTCGTAGAGCTTGGTGACGAGCTCGGCGGCTTCGGGGAAATCGCTTGAGGTGGCCAGCGCCCGTCGGTTCGGCGACCCTGCGGGCGTACCGTCGGTAGTGATGTCCTTGGCGAAAATGTGGTTGAAGCCCTTAGCCACCTTGGATGTGGGGAGGTGCTTTTGGAGGAGGCCGGAGGTGGTGGCTTCACCGTTTTCCAGCTCCGGGATGCGGCCGTCGCGCTCCCAGTAGTAGTTGTTGGTGTCGATGACGATCTTGTCCTCGAGCGGTTCAACGGGGATGTCTTGATAGTTCTTCAGGGGAACGGTCACGACGGCGAAATCGCCTGCCGCTGCTGCTTCAGCTGCCGTCGCGGCCCTTGCCCGCGGCCCCAGTTCCGCTACGAGCTCGCCGAGGGTTTCGGGCCCCCGTGAGTTACTGATCACGACGTCATAGCCAAGTTCTACTGCCTTGCGGGCAACCTGGCCGCCAATGTGTCCTGCACCGATGATTCCGATTGTTGTCATATCTGCGCCAACAAGAAGTTGCAGACGCCTATTTCCCGCGTTACGCAATATTTCGTCCCGGCTTATACTAAGGAGTCTTACTATGCGGTGTGTCGCTGACGACGAGGAGGTTTGCATGGCCGGGCATTTGGAGCTGGTTGAAACCCCCGATGGGGGATGTCGAATTCTGATGGTGGACGGCGAGGATTGCCTCATGGGGCTGTCCAAGCGCTATTCCTCCGTGGACGAGGCTGTTGAAGGGGTCGCGGCGATCCGGGAAGTGGCGGGGACGGGACTTCTTCGCACGAGCTCTGCCGAGCGCTACGCCGTCCTGATGTTGGAGGAACCCGTCATCGACTCTGCGCTCGCGGAGCAGTGTGCACGGACTCAATCGAAGGTGGTTAATTGTGGAAGCTGACTCGACGTCGGGAAAGAAGCGCGGAGTCCTCTTTGATGTGGACGGAACACTGATTGACTCAAGCTATTTCCACGCCATGGCGTGGTGGCAAGCGTTCCGACGTGAAGGGTTGGACATCGAAATGTCGGCCATCCACCGGCGCGTGGGCATGGGAGGCGACCGGCTGATCCAAAGCCTGGTTCCGGATTGCCCCAGGGACATGTTGGAGGACCTGAAATCGGCGCATAGTGCTGTCTTCTCCACCTTCTGGCCCACGCTGCGGACTTTCGACTCCGTCAGGGACCTGCTGGCCGCGTGCTCGGATGCCGGGTTGGCCGTGGGCTTGGCGTCGTCAGCTCAGGAACGCGACCTGGAAGTGAGCAGGCATCTTCTCGACGCCGGATCCTCCATTGATGCGTGGACCAGCTCCAACGATGCCAAAGAGAGCAAGCCTGCCCCGGACATTCTGGAGGCGTGCCTGGACAAGCTTGGTCTTAGCCCAAAGGACGTGGTGTTCGTTGGCGACGCCGTATGGGATGTGAAGGCCGGCGCGGCTATCGGTGTTCCCGTCATCGCCCTGACCTGCGGTGGCATCAGCGAGGCCGAACTGCGCGAGGCCGGTGCCGTGGAGGTCTACGACAATCCGCGGCACCTGCTGGAGCACTTGGAAAGCAGCGCGATCGGCACGTTGATGGCTGGTTCGCTGGACGACTAAGGCCCTGGGGCGGTTGCCTGCGCCTAGCGCGGCTCGTCGCTGATTCCCTTGTCCCGTCCGCGCCGGTTCCGCAAAGTCCATATGATCAACACGATGATGATGGCCGCGGCAACGGCCGCCAGAATCCACGGCACCACATCAGTGCGCGTCTGCTCCTGCTGTTCGCTTTCGCTTGTGCCCGGGTTGGCGGGCCCGGTGCCGGCGGGGTTCGAGACGTCGGTGGTGGGCTCCGCCGTGGGTGTCGCCGTGGATGGCTCGGAGGGGTTGCTCGGCTCGGGCGCCGGGGTTGTGGTGGCGGCTACGCTACCCAGCGCGCCGACTCCTGCGTTGGCTGCAACGGTAGTGGAAAGCATGGACCCGGCGAAAAGTGCCACGGCAAGGGTGGTCACGGCTAATCTGCGAAGCATGGTTCCTCCTGGGTTACTAGCATGATTTCTCGTGTAGTAAGCATACTGACTAAACCGTAACTGTGGATGCTTTTGGCGGGTGACGCCCGGAGGCGTCGCGGGCGGCACCCGCCTGGCGTTACCGCGTGAGCTTGGCTGAATCCGGTTCCGGATCACCAATGTGGCCAGGTGCGTTGGCAGCGAGGACACGCTGAACGAACGCGCTGTACTCCTCCATGTAGTGCCGCAACAGCCCGGCGGTTCCTTCGTCCTTAACTGAACCGTCGTCGTCGTACGCGTCTGCGACGAAGCGGATGTAAGCCTCAGGCGCGTTCAATTGCGGTGCGTCCAGGAAGCTCAAAACGCTGCGCATGGACGACTGCATCACGGCCGTTCCAATGCCGCCCGGCGAAGCGCCGATGATTCCGGTGGGCTTGCGCGCGAATGAATTGGTGCCCCACGGCCGCGAACCCCAGTCGATGGCGTTCTTCAACGCGCCCGGAATGGAGCGGTTGTACTCGGGGGAGACGAACAGTATCCCGTCCGATGCTGCGATGGCATCCTTCAGTTCCCGGCCCGCCGGCGGGAAGTCAGCGTCATAGTCCGCGCTGTACAAAGGGAGGTCCTTGATGGCGATCTCATGGAACTCGAGTTCCGGCGGCGCGACGCTGATAAGGGCCTTGGAGAGGACCCGATTGATGGAATTGCTTGCCAGGCTTCCTACGAAATAACCGATTTTGAAAGTGTCCATAGCGGCGTTCCCTTCCGACGGCACGGCCGGAACCGGCTCGTCGACGGTGTGGTGGCTGGTTGCCCCCAGCTTCCACCGACACTAATTGACTTATGCACATAGCGCAGCCCCTACTCCCGCCCGGCCCTATGCAGTCATAGACTCATGCCAACTGGGTTCTGGAGAGTTCCGGAAAAGGGGTAACGGGTGAAAGCAGGCATAGCGCGCGAGACGCTCGACGGTGAGCGACGTGTGGCCGCAACACCGGAAACGGTGAAGCAACTGGTGGGGTTGGGACTTGAAGTTGAGATCGAGCCCGGTGCGGGGCTCGCGTCCGGCCACAGCGACGACGACTACCGGGCGGCGGGTGCCTCAGTGGTGCAGTCACTGGTTCTCGGATCGCTGGATGTCTATTGCCACGTACGTCCCATGGAACCGTCGACGGCGGGAGCTCTCCGCCGCGGTTCTGTCACCGTCGGCTTAGGGTCACCGTCGTCCGAGTTGCCCACCGTACGGGCACTCGCCGCCGGCGGCATCACCTCCTTTGCCCTTGAACTGGTTCCCCGAATATCGCGCGCCCAGTCCATGGATGCGCTCACGTCGCAGGCGTTGGTGGCGGGGTATCGATGCGTCCTTGAGGCGGCCATGCGGCTCCCCAGATTCTTCCCGCTGTATATGACCGCAGCAGGGACCATCCCGCCCGCCCGCGTGCTGGTACTCGGCGCCGGAGTGGCTGGTCTGCAGGCAATCGGAACCGCCAAAAGGCTCGGAGCCCGGGTTTCAGCCAACGACATCCGTCCCGCCTCGGCCGACGAGGTGGCATCCATGGGAGGCACCTTCATCAAACTGGACCTCGAAACCGCCGAGGCCTCCGGCGGCTACGCCCGGGAACTCAGCGCCGACCGGGGCGCCCTGCAGCGTGCACTCTTGACGCCCCACGTAGCCCAAGCCGATGTCCTGATTACCACCGCCGCCGTTCCGGGCAGGCGCGCCCCACTCCTGGTCAGCCGGGAGATGGTCCAAGGCATGCGTCCGGGATCTGTAGTGGTGGACTTGGCAGCCGAATCCGGGGGCAACGTTGAAGGTAGCATCCCGGGCCAAGACATCCCCATCCCTACAGGCGACGGCCAGGGCGTGGTGACGCTGGTGGGAATCAAAGACCCTGCTTCGGCCATGCCCGCTGACGCCTCACGCCTGTACGCAAAGAACGTAGCCAACCTCTTGGGCCTCATGACGCGGGACGGCGTGGTTGCTCCGGACTTTGAGGACGAAGTTATTGCCGGTACGTGCCTCACCCATGACGGGGAAGTCCGGCACGCACCAACTGCCGAAGCACTCAAGGCGCTCGCAGGGGAGACTGCGCCGTTTGGCAGCGGACATGCCAGCGGTATCCAATCCGGCAGTGAAGAGGTGCGCTGATGGACGGTATGAGCCTGCTGACAATCACGGTCCTGGCGGTGTTCGTGGGATTCGAGGTGGTTTCCAAGGTCTCCAGCACCCTGCACACACCCCTCATGTCCGGGGCCAACGCCATCCACGGCATCATCTTGGTGGGCGCCATCATCGTGGCCGGACAAGCCGCGGATCCGTGGGTACTGGCGGTCGCCCTGTTGGCCGTTGTCCTTGCCACAGCCAACCTCGTTGGTGGGTTCGTGGTGACCGACCGGATGCTGGAGATGTTCCGCGGAAGGCAACGGCCGTCGTCGAACGCTGGAGGTCCGGGAGGTCCCGTAGCTTCCGGAGGCGCGGAGCCCGCCACCACCGTGGAGCCGGTCGATAAGGGGCGCCGGCAATGACGCTGCTCAACCCCACCTGGACGGCTCTCCTGTACCTCGCGGCGGCGGCGTGCTTCATCCTCGCCCTGAAAGGCCTGAATTCACCACGGACTGCCCGGCGCGGCAATCTGATCGGAGCATTTGGCGCCCTGCTGGCAGTGGTAACGGTGTTCGTCTCCGTGAAGCTGGACAACATTCCATGGATCCTCGGGGCCATTGCTGTGGGCTCGGGTGTGGCTGCGCCGGTAGCCCGGCGCGTGCAAATGACTCAGATGCCGCAGCTCGTGGCGCTCTTCAACGGTGTGGGTGGTGGTGCTGCGGCGCTTGTGGCGTTGCTGGAACTCTCCCATACGGAAGATCCGTGGGTTCGCTTGGCCATCGTCTTCACGTTGCTGGTGGGTGCGGTGTCCTTCGCGGGCTCCGGTGTCACTTTCGCCAAACTTCAAGGGCTCATGACCACCCGGCCGGTGACGTTCCCTGGACTGCCCGCCTTGATGGCCGTGGTGCTGCTGGCCGCCGTGGGCGCCGGCATCGTGGTGATCTTGAATGGCTGGTTGCTGTTGGCGCTGGTCCTGCTTGTTTTGGGTCTTGTTGCCGGAATCTTGTTGGTGCTCCCTGTGGGCGGCGCTGATGTGCCGATTGTCATTTCGCTCCTGAACGCCTTCACCGGCTTGGCTGTCGCGGCGTCCGGGCTGGTGCTGGGGAATGTCCTCCTGCTGGTGGCCGGCACGCTGGTGGGAGCTTCCGGCACCATCCTTACCCGCGCCATGGCTGCCGCGATGGGACGCAGCGTGGCGGGCATCATGTTCGGAGCCTTCAAGGGTGGATCCACGGCTGGATCAACCGCTGTGAGTGAGCGGCCCGTGCGTTCCTCCAGTGCGGAGGACGTAGCGGTACTGCTCGGCTATGCCCAGCGTGTGATCATCGTTCCGGGATACGGGCTGGCCGTCGCCCAGGGGCAGCACACCGCGGCGGAGCTGGCCTTGGCCTTGGAAGCCCGGGGAATTGAGGTGGACTTCGCCATCCATCCTGTGGCCGGACGGATGCCGGGCCATATGAACGTACTCCTGGCAGAAGCCAACGTGCCTTACGAGTCGCTAAAGGAAATGGGCGACATCAATTCCGAGTTCAAGACCACCGATGTCGCACTGGTGGTGGGTGCCAACGACGTCGTGAATCCTGCAGCAAAGACCACATCGGGATCGCCGATCTACGGAATGCCCATCCTGGAAGTAGCGGACGCACGGCAGGTGGTGTTCCTCAAACGCTCCATGCGCCCCGGTTTTGCGGGCATTGAAAATGAGCTGTTGTACGAGCCCCAAACCACCCTGCTGTTCGGAGACGCGAAGGACTCATTAACCAAGGTGCTGGGGGCCGTGAAGGCCTTGTAGTTGATACACATCACACAAATGGGCCTTGGTAAGAGCGTCATGGACTGAGCGGTGATGGCACACGTCTTGTACAGAAACCCTTCACGGAACGTATTGTGCACGATGCTAGGAGTCACCCATTGCAGGACCGTAAGAAAGATTCGTTGTTTGAAGCACCCGTGGACCAAGCGCGGGGGAAGCAGGTGACCAACTGGAGGTTGTTGGTTGGCCAGGCTGTTCAAATCCGGCGCGACAACGTCGTCGTTGACCAAGGTGTGGTGGACGCCGTGACGCCGGACGGCAGCGTTCTATGGCTCAATCAAAAGGGGGCGGTAGGGCGGCGGATGGTGGTGAAAGAACACGGGGCGGGCATCCGGATTCAGCTCATCAACTGAGCAAGGCCGCGGACCTGCTGCTCCGGCCTTCCCGGCGGCTTTCCGTCGTCCTATGCTGAACCGTACGAGTTGCCCTGCCCATGCCGAACCGTCACATCCAAGCGAGGTTGCGCCATGACCGTGAAACTCAACAAGAAGGCCTTCGACCACGCGAAGCATCTGATCCGCGACGGCAACGTGGTCAAGGACACCCGCGATGACTGGAGTGAGCACGCGCCCACCACCAAGGATGAGAATGCCTTTCTGGACAAGAACGGCCACGCCGAGTACTCCAAGTGGTTTCTTGGTGTGGACGACGAACACCCCGACGATCAAAAGGGCCACTACAAGTTCCCCGTGGGCGACTTCAAGAAGATCCATCGCTGTGGCGTGATCTCTGCCGAGAGCAGAGCCGGCCAGTACGACTACGACGATATTCGTGATGCTCTGGGGAAGCTTCTCGAAAAGATTGACGAGGATTGAACCCCCGTGGCCAAGCTCATCTATTCGGCCATCATGTCCTTGGACGGCTACATCGCGGACACCGAGGGCAACTTCGACTGGGGCGTGCCGGACGAGGAAGTGCACCGTTTCATCAATGATCGTGAGCGCTCCGTGCAGCACTACCTCTACGGCAGGCGGCTCTACGACGTGATGAGCGCTTGGGATAGTTGGGACACGAAATCGGAACCTGCGTTCATCGACGACTTCGCGAATCTCTGGCGGCAGGCCGACAAAGTGGTGTTCTCCAGGACATTGCAGGACCCGAGCACCGGAAACACCAGGATAGAGAGCGATTTCATAGCAGAAGATATTCGGCAGTTGAAGGCCTCGGTTGCCACCGACATCCTGATCGGAGGTCCTGAACTCGCGGCGCAGGCTTTCCGCGAGGGCTTGGTGGATGAATGCCAGCTCATTATCGTGCCGGTGTTGGTGGGCGGCGGCAAAAAGGGCTTGCCTGACGGCGTGGACGCCCGGCTGGAGCTTGTGCAGGAGCGTACGTTCAACGGCGGCGCCATTTTCCTCAAATACCGGGTGCTCGACTGAGACCGGCCTCTGCCGTTGGGTGTTTCGCGTGAACTTAAGCCCGCTGCGGTGCGCTGACCGGGAGGGAACGCAACGGGTCAGTTGAAGTATGCGCCAAAATCTCCGCAAGCTCAGCCAGCCTGTGTGCGCGCGCCGATTCAGCGGGCGAAAAAGGCTCACCCGGCCTGGAAAACACCAGCGGGCCGTGCCAAGCCGTCGGGATTTTGAGGATGTCGGAGGAAGGCCCGACGGCGGAACTCGCCTCGGGGGCCGGATGCTCAGGATCGTTGGGGACTACTTTGGCGGACAGGAGTTCGGCCACAGCGTGGGGAAGTTCTTTCGGGTTTCCGGCGATGCGGGTGGCGAGGCTCAGTGCCTTGGTTTGGCCATCGGCCATGGCCAGTGCGGTGGTGGGCCAGACATGGGACTCGTGCCCGCCGCCGTCGTGAAGTGCTTTCAGCAGTTCCTGCTCGGTGACATCGCCAGGGGCGGAGAGAACGAACTCATCCATGACTGATTCCCCGAGGCCCGTGGCGGTGCCACTAGTCCTGGCCATGGGGTGGACGTGAAGGCTGAGGATGTTGGTGTCCAGCTTCGCGAGCGACTGGGTAATTTTCTGCAGGGACCCTGGCTGGTCCAGCAGCACAGTTCGTGCACGCCACAGGGCAGGAGCGAGGTGCAGCTTGTGTCGTTGTCGGAGAGCAGGCGCGTGCAGCCAGCGCCGTAGGACCTTCGCCGCGGATGGTTCGGCCACCCAGATGACCAGGACAGTGGCTGTGACCGCCAGCAGCAGGACTTTGGCAACGTAGGGAAGGTGCGTTTCCACCACGGCGGCATGCACTAGAAGTTCGATGGGGAGCATGACGGCAATGTTGGCGAGGGTGAGCCTGGCTTTGGGCGGTTCGGGCAACTGCCCGCAGACATCACAGAGGAGGTCCGCGGTGACGGGAGTGCTCGGGTTGGGCTTCATATTCTCATGCTGCCCCGCCCCTGTTTCCAACCGGTTGCCTGTGCGTCACGTTTCGGGGACAGCTCAGTGAACGCAAGAGCCCGGCGTTCTCGCGGAGAGAACGCCGGGCTCAAGAAGCAAACGGGAAGGATCATCCCGCGATGGCTGTCCTAGCGGATCCGGTCGGAATCGAGGTCCGGGTCGAGGTCGGAAACCTGGCCTGCGTTGCGGGCGGCGGCTGCGTCCTTCAGGAGGTCGCGGATCTCGGCCAGCAGCGCGGTGTCTGCAGGCAGCGGCTCTTCCTCGGGCTCCTCGGTGGAGAGACGGTCCTTGACCAGGGAATTGATCTTGTTCATGGGCGCCACGAAGATGAAGTAGACCACGGCAGCAGTGATCACGAAGGTCACCAGGGCGGTCAATACGGCGCCGATGTTGACGAGCGTGGCGGGGTTGTTCTCCCAGATCTTGAAGCCGAGCCCGTCAGCGTTCATGCCGCCGGCGGCGGCAATGACGGGGTTGATGATGTTGTTGGTGAAGGCTGTAACGAGCGCGGTGAATGCACTGCCGATAACGACAGCAATGGCCAGTTCGATCACGTTTCCGCGAAGAATAAAGTCCTTGAAACCCTTAAACATGGATGGTCCTCCGGTTGGGTGCGTTGTCTGCCTCAGCAGAGAACAAACTACCACTCCGAGGTTTCAAGGGGTTGTCACAGGGATGTGAGAGAGGGGTGGGGTGAAGGGCTCGGGATGTGAGAGAGGGTTGGGGTGAAGGGCTCGGGATGTGAGAGAGGGTTGGGGTGAAGGGCTCGGGATGTGAGAGAGGGTTGGCCGTTCTCTCACATCCCGGCGGGCAATCAGGCAATCAGTACTCGTCAGGCGAGCAGGGACCTGGTGTGGTCGTTCAGGAACATGCCACGGGGATCGAATTCCCTCCGCACCTGGATGAAGGTGTCCAGCTCGGGATAGAGGCGTTCCAAGCGGCTGCGGGTCATGAAGTGGATCTTTCCCCAGTGTGCGCGGGGTTCGAATTCCTGCAGCACCGCATCAGCATCCCGGAAGAACTGCCAGTAGTCGGTGCCTGGCTCCGTGGTCAGAGTAATGACGGTGCTGTCGCGGCCTTGGAACTGGGACATGTAGGCGTCGTCGGACTTCACCCAACGGACCTCAACCGGGTACTTCTGCTCGGGATACTTGCTGCGGATCAGTTCCTGGATGGCTTCGACAGCCACTAAGCCGTCCTCGCTGCGGACGAAGTACTCAAGTTCATGGAACTGCGTGGTGAAGCCGCCCGGGTAGATCCGGTAGGAACGGTCCAGCCGGGCACCCTCAACAGTGGAGAGCTGGCTTTCATCCTGAACGGAAGCCACGTTGTACCGCTTGGTGTAGCTCCGCCCGCTCATGCTGTGGTCCGGTGAACCGGGCAGGTCGAGGAGTTCACACGAGTCGTCCTCCGGGCACCAGAGGAACGAGTAGTGCCGGTTGTTATCGATGTCGGCCTGCCAAGTAGCGGTGGTTTCAGCCCAGGTGGGATACGTGATCTGTTCCTGCAGGTAGTAGCTGTCCTCGACGGCCAACTCGACTTCCAGGAAGATCCCCAAGGTTCCCAGGGCTACCTGTGCCGCCCGGAGTTCACGGATTTGGCCCTCACCGATTTCAACGATCTCGCCGTAGCCGTTGATCAGCTTCACCCAGCGCAGTTTGGACGAGAAGCTGCCCAGGTCCTTGCCGGATCCATGGGTGCTGGTGGCCAGTGCCCCGGCGATCTGTTGCTTGTCGATGTCGCCCTGGTTGCTGAGCGCCAGTCCCTTGTCCCACAGGGCGTCCCCGAAGGCGTTGATGGTGGTGCCGGCCAAAGCCCGGGCGCGGCGTCCCACTCGATCAGTGCCGGTGATGGCAGAGAGACCGGACATGTCCATCAGCACGCCGCCGGTCTGGACCAAGGGTGAGGACGAATGTCCTGAGCCGACCGCCCGCACGGGCAAGCCCTCGCGGATGGCAAAACGGACGGCGTCGAGCGCTTCTTGTTCGTTCCTGGGCCGAACCGTAAAGGCTGGCGTCGCGCTCTGGTTCCCGCCCCAGTTGGTCCAGGTGACATCTGTACCGAAAGGGGCGGTGGGGGTGGTTGCGGCCGGTATGCCGGATGCCCGGGAAACACGAGTGGTCATGGTGAAAGCTCCGTTGCTTGTCTGAACGCTCACGCGCCGTGGTTGATCATGACGTGCTTGGTGCGCGAGTAATCATCCAGTGCGTAGAGCGAGAGGTCACGGCCGTAGCCGGAACCTTTGAATCCGCCCCACGGTACCTCGCAGGCCAGCACAAGGTGTGCATTGACCCAGACGGTGCCGAAGTCCAGTTGCTTGGGAATCCGGAGGGAAAGGCTCGAGTCGCGCGTCCACACGGAGGCTGACAAACCATACGGGCTCTCGTTGGCTCGCGTGACTGCTTCCTCGGTGCTGCTGAAGGTCTCCACGGTGACGACGGGTCCGAAGATTTCGTGCGTGGCGATGTGTGCGCCCGCCGGCACGTTGCTGATGACGGTGGGCTCGATGAAGTAGCCGGGACCTTCCATGGTGGATCCGCCGATGGCCACGTCATGGCCCGCAGCGCGCGCTTCAGCCAGCGATTCCTTGACCCGCTCGTAGTGCGGGAGGGAAATCATGGGACCGATTTCGACGTCGTCACCGGCGTCTGGAGCACCGATCACCAGGGTGCTGACCTCGCGGACCAAGTGCTCTGTGAATTCTTCGGCCACGGACTCGTGGACCAGCACGCGGCAGGCAGCGCCACAGTCCTGCCCGGCGTTCCAGAAGCCGGCATTGCGTACACCCGCAGCGGCGGCACGGAGGTCGGCGTCAGGGAAGACAACAACGGGAGCCTTGCCACCGAGCTCCAAGTGGACGCGCTTGACGGACTTGGCAGCGGTTTCGGCCACAGCCTGGCCGCTCACGACGCTGCCCGTCAGCGCGACCAAAGCAATGTCCGGATGTTCGGACAGCCTCTGCCCAACGGTCCGGCCGCGGCCCGTGACGACGTTGAGGATTCCATCCGGAATGCGGCCGGCCAGCACCTCCACCAGTTTCAGGGTGGACAACGGGGTTTGCTCGGACGGCTTGATGACGATGCTGTTGCCCGCAGCGAGGATGGGTGCGATCTTCCAGGCGGCCATCAGCAGCGGATAGTTCCAGGGAGTGATGACGCCAACCACTCCCACAGGTTCGCGGAGGATCACGGACGTGTGGTCCGTGGCGTAGTCGCCGCCGGCCATGGAGGTCAGGGTGCGCGAGGCTCCGGCCATGAACCGGAAGGTGTCGATGGTGCTGGAGACATCGTCTTCGGAAACGGCCCGCGGTTTGCCGGTGTTGGCGGACTCGATGGCCTCGAACGCTTGGCGGTTCTGCTCGATGATAGTGGCGATGAGGTTCAGGACATCGGCGCGTTCCTTCGGGGTGGTGGCACCCCAGGTCTTTTGGGCTACGACGGCGGCTGCCACAGCGACGTCCACATCATCGGCCGTGCCGGCCTGCACCGAGGCGATGACCTGCTCCGTGGCGGGATCCACGACGTCGATGGACTGGCCTGAAGATCCGGGGACGAAGGAACCGTTGATGAAGTGTCCTGCTGGAGGCAAAGGCAGAGGGAGGGCGCCGGCGATATCCGGAGAACCTCCGGTGGAGCGTCGGACGGTGAACTGTTCGGTCTGGGTTGTAGTCATGATGATTCGCTTTCGTATGAGGGGCTGATCAGATGAGGGGCTGATCAGGTGAGGTCGGCGGTGATTGCAGGGGAGGGAAAGGGGGCGGCTTCAGGCTTCTGGCCAAAGATGCGTGCCGCGCAGTAATAGAGGGGAGCGACGACTACCAGGCCGACGATCCAGGAGATGTCCACGCCGCCCATCGCGGCGGCCAGCGGGCCGGTGTATACAGCTGTTGCCGAGAAAGGGACCTGGATCAGGGCGCCTGCTATGTAGGAGCCGATGGCGACCCAATTGAACCGCCCGTACACGCCGCCGTCGCGCTTGAAGAAGTCTTCAACGCGGTAGTCGCCGTGCCGCAGAAGGTAGTAATCCACCAGGTTGATGGCTGTCCAGGGAACCAGGACGTACATCAGGAACGACAGGAAGTTGGTGTAGAAGAGGATGAAATTGTCGCGGGCAAACAGGGCGATGCTGACGGCGACGACGAAGAGAATGATCGCGGCGACGCTGCGGGTCTTGGCGCGCGGCAGCCAATGGGGTTTGAACGTCTGGCCGATGGTGAGGGTGCACAGGACGCCGCAGTAGAGGTTCATGGCGTTGGAAGCCGCAACGCCCAGGCAGAAGATGCCGACGATGATCAGCGTCCACGGTTGGAGCATCGCGCCCAGGCTGCCAACAATTTCGACATCGCCGGCACTCATGGACACTGCGAGCGTACCCACCAAGGCGCCGAGGATCATGGGGAACAGGGTTCCCAGCACACAGCCCGAGTAGGAGGCCCAGAAGGCCGGGGCCGAGCCCGTCCCTTGCGGCATATAGCGGGAGTAGTCCGAGACGTACGGCGCATAAGCCAACTGCCACAGCGCCGAGACGGAGATGGTCCCCATGAAGCCGACCCAGTTGAAGTTGCCCTGCTCCAGGAAGCTGGCCGGAAGGCCATGGACCAGGAGGATCCACCCAAAGGCCAGCAACAAGGCCAGACCGGCCGCGACACTCAAAACGCGTGCGTAGGCATGGATGAGCCGGTAGCCGAAAATCGTGGCGATAACGCTGACCACACCGATGATGACGATGCCCGCGTCAACGCTGATGCCGGGACTGACGGCCGCCATTGCTTCGCCGCCAAACACCAGGTTCGCCGCGAAGAATCCGACGTACATGATCACCACGATGACCACGATCAACAGTGCCCCGAACGACCCGAACTGGCCACGGGTCTGGATCATCTGTGCCACACCCAATTGCGGTCCTTGGGCAGAGTGCAGCGCCATGAAGATGCCGCCCACAACGTTGCCGATGATGATGCCCACGATCGCCGGAACAAAGCCCAGGCCGAACACCGTAGTGGCGAGTCCGCCGGTCACGATGGTCATGATCATGATGTTGGAGCCGAACCAGATGGTGAAGAGGTCCCGGGCCTTGCCGTGGCGCTCGTTGGCCGGGATGGGCTGGATGGTCTTGTCTTCCAGCCGGGGAACCTCAGCGGTGGGCGCGGTGCTCATGACGCGGTCCGGGATGCCGAAGCCAGTTCGCGGCCAGCGGTGGCCTTGCTGCGGTTCACCATGAGGCCGAGAAGGTCGAAGACCAGGGTGGCCGCGGCGACCGTGGTGATATCAGCGTGGTCATACGCCGGGGCGACCTCAACGACGTCGGCACCCACGATGTTGATGCCGTTCAGTCCGCGGAGCAGGGCAAGGAGTTCGCGGGAGTGGAGCCCGCCCATCTCCGGGGTGCCGGTGCCGGGTGCGAACGCCGGATCCAGGACGTCGATATCGATGGAAACGTACACCGGGGTATCGCCCAGCCGGTCCTTCACCCGCTGAATGGCCGCCGGGACCCCAATAACGTCCAGGTCCGAGCAACGGATGATCTGGAAGCCGAATTCGTGGTCGCGGAGGAAGTCGTTGCGGTCATAGACCGGGCCGCGGATACCCACGTGCATGGACTTGTCCTCCACAAGGAGGCCTTCCTCGAACGCCCGACGGAAGATGGTTCCATGCGTGATGGGCTGGTCGAAGTAGGTGTCCCACGTGTCCAGGTGGGCGTCGAAATGCAGCAGTGCCACCGGACCATGAACCTTGTTCAGCGCTCGCAGCATGGGCAGGGCGATGGTGTGGTCGCCGCCGATCGAGATGAGCCGCTTGTCCTCGCTGAGCCCGTTGCCTCCGCTGATCAGGGGCAACGCCTGCTCCTCGATCTCGCGGACTGCCCTAGTGATGTCGTAGGGGGTGCAGGCAATATCGCCGGCGTCCACCACTTGGGCTTCGTATACCGGTTCAACGTCGAGCTCCGGGTGATAGCCCGGGCGGAGGAGCCGGGAGGCCTCGCGGACTGCGGCAGGGCCGAAACGGGCGCCCGGCCGGAAGGAGGTTCCGCCGTCGAACGGTACTCCTACGATCGCGATGTCGTAGTCCGGGACGCGGTCAATTTGGGGGAGACGGGCGAAGGTACCGAGTCCTGCATACCGGGGAACTTTGGTTGCGTCGACAGGGCCGATGGGCTGATGCGTTGCCATTGAAGAATCCTTGGGGTGAGGGGTGCTCGCCGTTGAGCGGGAAGTAAGTAATTCCATTCTTGGTGACGCCGATCACTCCGAAAAGCGCTACATTGACTACAAATGGTCGAGGCGTTTAGACGAATGTCTAAGAGGTGCCTGAAATGGCGCCAACCCCTCATCGAACGCAAGGAAAACAGGACCCCGCATGGCAATCACCGTGGCTGAACTCGTGGCCGAGCCTCAACTCGGGCTCACGCTCCTGGCAGGATCGGCGGGCCGGGACAACCGCATCACCTGGGCCCACACCTCGGATCTGCCCAGACTGTGGGAATGGGTGACAGGCGGCGAGCTCATGATGACCAACGGCCTGTCCATCCCGCCAGACGCGCAAGGTCAGGTGGCGCTCGCAGAGGCCTTGGTGGACAGCGGTGCCAGCGCCTTGGCGATCGGTGAGAAGATGCACGCGCCGCCCCTCACCGCGGAATTCCTGGCGGCGTGCGAGCGGCTGCCGTTGCCACTGGTCAACATCCCGTATCCGCTGCCGTTCATCGCAATCGCCCGGTCGGTTGCCGAGTCCTCACTGCTCGAAGAATCGCGCCGACTGCGGCAGACGGCCCGCGTCTACGATCTGCTCCGCACCGCCGGAGCTTCCGAGGACCATTGGCAGAGCCTGGTCCAGCGGCTGGCCACTGAGCTCGACGCAAACCTGTTCGTGGTGGACCGACGCTGCCTCCATCCCTGGCATCCGGACGGGCAAACGCTGCCAGAGTTCCTTGCCGAGGAATGGGCTCCGCTGTCCGGGCAGGTGTCCCTCGCCGGAAAGAACTTCCAGTGGCACCGCATCCGGGGCCGTCACGTGCTCACCATGGACATTCCCACGCATGCCAATGCGCTCCTGGTGGTGCTGCCCAACAGCGAACCGCACCCGGACGCCGTCGTACT
This sequence comes from Arthrobacter sp. GW822-FHT05G07, assembly GCF_058799755.1. NCBI lineage: Bacteria > Bacillati > Actinomycetota > Actinomycetes > Micrococcales > Micrococcaceae > Arthrobacter > Arthrobacter sp. GW822-FHT05G07. The sequence continues at coordinate 366,123 of NZ_JBXALT010000006.1, forward strand.
CCTTCACGCCGCAACCGTGCTGGGACTGCAGCTTTCGCGCATCGTTTTGTCGCTGGAAGGCCGCCACCGGCTGGCCGGCGAGTTCCTCCTGCAGGCAATGGACGGACGCTTGGGCGCGGCCGAAATGGAGAGCCGGCTGGCAGCTTTCGAGGTTTCGCCCCAGGATTTCCTGCTCGCCTCGATGTCGGCGGGCGGCGGAGACAGACAAGCGGACGACGGCGACAGGCTGGCCAATGTGCACATCGAACTGTGGAGGCACGGGGTTGCGTCGGCGTCGTTGAAGCGGAACAACAGGCTCCATGTGGTGGTCCCGGCCGACGTCCCTGACCACGTCCTGGCGCACTGTGCCGGGGCGGATGCTGCGATCGGGATCAGCGCGCCGGCGGCCGTTGCCAACATCCAACGCGCACTGCAGGAATCCCTCTGGGCGCTTGGCTCCGCCCGTGCCAACAAGCTGGCACTGGCCCGCTATGCGGAGGGGCCGTCATGGCTGGGGCTGACGGGTTTCGAGGAAGGAACGGCGCTGGTTCGGCGGCTTTTAGGCCCGATTTTCGACTACGAGCAGAGCCAGGAGGGCGATCTCCTCGTCACGCTCAGGACGTATCTGGACTCGCAACGGTCCTGGCAAAAGACCGCAACGGCGTTGTTCGCGCACCGGCAAACCATCATCTACCGGATACGGAAAATCGGCGAGCTGACGGGGCTGGATATGGGTGAAACGTCCACAGTTGCCCAGCTCTGGTTCGCGCTGCAAATCCATGAGGCGATGCATCAGTAACTTCACCTTGCTTGCGCTTTTTCAAAACAACCAGCTATGGTGTGAAGCGTGTCACTCACGGTGACGCAACGCTTTTGATCTGCGGCGGGAGAGCCCTGCCGGTACATCCAGTCAGGCGCCGTAGGAGCAAATCCTCCCCAGGAATCTCTCAGGCCCATGTACCGCCGCGGTTAGGCAACTCTGGAAAGCAGTCCGGGTAACCGGGCTCACCGACGGTGCAAGCAGGCAACCATTCCTGCGGAATCTCTCAGGTCCAATACAGAGCGGGGAGGAACCCACATCATCGAGCGCTCACTGGGCGCCTGAATCATGGAGTTCCTCTTGACTGTTCAATCAACCCCCACCGCCTTCGCGGACCGGCACATCGGCGCCCGTCGCCAAGCCGATGTTGACACCATGCTCAAGGCCATTGGCTACGACTCTGTCGACGGCCTGGTAGACGTCGCGGTCCCCGATTCGATCCGCCAGGACACTGCCCTGAAGTTGGAGGACGCCCTCACCGAGGTCCAGGTCCTGACCGAGCTACGGAAGCTCGCTTCCAAGAACAAGACCGCTGTGCAGATGATCGGCCAGGGCTACTACGACACCGTCACGCCCCCGGTCATTCGCCGCAACATCCTTGAAGCTCCGGCCTGGTACACGGCTTACACCCCGTACCAGCCGGAAATTTCCCAGGGCCGCCTCGAAGCGCTGCTCAATTTCCAGACCATGGTGCAGGACCTCACCGGCCTGCCCGTTGCGAACGCTTCCCTGCTGGACGAAGCCACCGCCGTGGCCGAGGCCGTGTTGCTCATGCGCAGGGCCAACAAGAACCAGACTGCCAAGGACGGTAAGACTGTCCTGGACTCCGACCTCCTCCCGCAGACCATCGCGATCGTGAAGGGTCGCGCTGAGGCGTTGGGCTTCGAGGTGGAGATCGCTGACCTTTCGGCGGGCCTTCCCGACGGCGACATCAATGGCATCGTGCTCCAGCAGCCGGGCGTTTCGGGCCGAGTCTTCGATCACTCCGTCGTGATCGCCGACGCCAAGGAACGCGGTGCGCTGGTCACCGTCGCGGCTGACCTTTTGGCGCTCACCCTCATCACGCCCCCGGGTGAACAAGGTGCGGACATCGCCGTCGGAACCGCGCAGCGCTTCGGCGTGCCCCTGTTCTTCGGCGGCCCGCACGCGGCCTACATGGCGGTCCGCGAAGGCATGGAGCGCACACTTCCCGGCCGTATCGTGGGCGTTTCCAAGGACAACGCAGGCGTCCCCGGGTACCGTCTGGCCCTCCAGACCCGCGAGCAGCACATCCGCCGCGAAAAGGCGACGTCCAACATCTGTACAGCGCAGGCCTTGCTGGCCATTGTCGCCTCGATGTACGCCGTCTACCACGGTCCGGAAGGCCTGAAGGCGATCGCCGAAACCGTTCACGGCCATGCCCGCACCCTTGCCACAGCGCTGAAGAAAGCTGGCCGGGAACTTACGTCCGAGTCCTTCTTCGACACCCTCACAGTGCGCGTCCCCGGCAAGGCTGACAAAGTCATCGGCGCCGCCGAGGCACGCGGCATCAACCTGCGATTCATCGACGCCGACACCGTTGGGGTGAGCATTGATGAAACCACGACGCCGGAGGTCCTCTCCGCGGTGGCCGTCGCCTTTGGAGCCGGTCCGGTAGGGGACGCAGCAGGGTTCGAACTGCCCGCAGACGTGGTCCGAAGCAGCGACTTCCTGCAGCACCCGGTGTTCAACACGCACCGTTCCGAGACGCAGCTGTTGCGCTATATCCGCAGGCTGTCCGACCGGGACCTCGCACTGGACCGCACCATGATTCCGCTGGGTTCGTGCACCATGAAGCTCAACGCGACTGCTGAGATGGAAGCGATTTCCTGGCCTGAGTTCGCGTCGATCCACCCGTTCGCTCCGGACCACCAGACAGCGGGTTGGCGGGAACTGATCGAAGACCTGGAAGCCGACCTCACCGAGATCACGGGCTACGACCAGGTCTCCATCCAGCCGAACGCCGGTTCCCAGGGAGAGCTGGCCGGCCTGCTGGCCATCCGTGGATACCACCTGTCCCGTGGTGACCAGCAGCGCACTGTCTGCTTGATCCCCGCGTCGGCCCACGGTACCAACGCCGCGTCCGCGGTCTTGGCCGGGATGAAGGTTGTGGTGGTGGCCACGGCTGCCGACGGCACCATCGATCACGCAGACCTGACCGCCAAAATCGAAGCCAACAAAGACGTCCTGTCCTGCATCATGATCACCTACCCCTCCACGCACGGCGTTTACGACGCCGACGTCCGCGAAGTCTGTGACGCGATCCATGCAGCCGGCGGCCAGGTGTACGTTGACGGTGCGAACCTGAACGCGCTGGTTGGCCTGGCCCAGCCGGGCAAGTTCGGCGGTGACGTATCGCACCTGAACCTGCACAAGACTTTCTGCATCCCGCACGGCGGCGGTGGACCGGGCGTTGGCCCTGTTGCTGCGAAGGCACACTTGGCTCCGTTCATGCCGGGCGATGCGAACAAAGCAGCGCACGAGGAAGGGCATGGCGTGGCCATCTCAGCTTCCCGCTATGGCTCCGCCGGCGTCCTGCCGATTTCCTGGGCCTACGTGAAACTCATGGGCGGCCAAGGCCTCACCGACGCCACGAAGTCCGCGCTGCTCGCAGCCAACTACGTTGCCTCCCGCCTGGACGAGCACTTCCCCGTCCTGTACACGGGCGAGGGCGGACTTGTTGCCCACGAGTGCATCCTGGATCTGCGTGAACTGACCACCCGCACCGGAGTTACCGCTGAAGACGTGGCCAAGCGCCTCATCGACTTCGGATTCCACGCCCCCACGCTCGCGTTCCCGGTTGCGGGCACGCTCATGGTGGAACCGACCGAGTCCGAGGACCTTGCCGAGATCGACCGCTTCATCGAAGCCATGATCACCATCCGCGCCGAGATCGAGCAGGTGGCCAGCGGTGATTTCACTCTTGAGAAATCGCCGCTGCGCAACGCGCCGCACACAGCTGCCGCCGTCGTAAATTCCGGCTGGGACCGCGACTACCCGCGCGAGCAGGCAGCGTTCCCCGTCCACCACTTGAAGCAGGACAAGTACTTCCCGCCAGTTGGACGCATCGATGGAGCTGCCGGTGACCGCAACCTGGTGTGCTCCTGCCCTCCGCTCGAAGACTTCGAAAACTAAGGACTCCCGACATGTCTGAGAACTACACCGCTCTCTACGAGCAGCACAAAAAGGCCGGCGCTTCCTTCACGGACTTCGGCGGCTGGCAGATGCCGCTGAAGTACGAGTCCGAACTCGCCGAGCACCATGCCGTCCGTAACGCGGCGGGCCTGTTCGATCTCTCCCACATGGGCGAGGTCTGGGTCAGCGGCCCCGACGCTGCGGCCTTCCTGGACTACGCCCTGGTGGGCAAGCTGTCAGCGATCGCTGTAGGCAAGGCCAAGTATTCGCTGATCTGCAACGCCGACGGCGGCATCATCGACGACCTCATCTCCTACCGACGGGCTGAAGACAAGTACCTGGTAGTCCCCAATGCGGGCAACGCCAAGGTGGTCTCCGCGGCGCTGCTGAAGCGCGCGGCCGGTTTTGACGTCGTCGTCGAGGATGTCTCTGCCGAGACGTCACTCATCGCCGTGCAGGGCCCGACCGCTGAAGCCATCCTGCTGCAACTGGTCCCTGCGGAACAGCACGAGTTGGTCACCGAACTGAAGTACTACGCCGCGGTTGAGGTATCCATCAACGGGGAGGACCTGTTGCTCGCCCGCACCGGCTACACCGGGGAAGACGGCTTCGAGATCTACGTCCCGAACGTCGACGCCGCAGGCCTCTGGGAAGCGCTGCTGGAAGCCGGTGAAGGCCACGGACTCATCCCCGCAGGTCTCGCCGCCCGCGATTCGCTCCGCCTTGAAGCCGGCATGCCGCTCTACGGCAACGAGCTCTCCCAGCACGTCAATGCCTACGCAGCAGGCCTGGGCCCGGTAGTTTCCCTGGCCAAGGAAAGCGACTTTGTGGGCAGGGAGGCACTCACCGCCATCAAGGCTGCCGGTGTGGGGTCCACCCTTGGGCAGAAGCTCGTGGGCCTCAAGGGCACGCGCCGCCGTGCCGCGCGCGCCCACTACTCGGTGCTCAAGGACGGCTCCCTGATCGGCGAAGTCACCTCCGGCCAGCCAAGCCCGACGCTCGGTTACCCGGTAGCGATGGCCTACGTCGACGTCGAGCATTCAGAGCCGGGAACGATCGTTGAGGTCGACCTCCGAGGCAAAGCCGAACCATTCGAAGTTGTCGCCCTGCCGTTCTACAAGCGCCAAAAGTAGTCACGAGAAGTTAGGAATTGAAATGAGCAAGGTAGTTGCTGAATTGAAATACTCGGCCGAGCACGAGTGGGTTGCCTCTGATGGGGGCGGGCCTGTCGGGATCGGGATCTCTGCTGTAGCCGCTGACGCCCTGGGCGACATTGTGTACGTGGACCTCCCCGAGGTTGGTTCCACAGTGACCGCAGGCGAGACCTGTGGCGAGGTTGAATCCACCAAGTCGGTATCGGACCTGTACTCGCCCGTGACGGGGGAGGTGACCGAGATCAACGACGCCGTTGTCAGCGATCCGGCACTCATCAACAACGATCCCTACGGTGCCGGCTGGCTTTTCAAGGTTGCCGCCACGGAAGAAGGGCCGCTCATGTCGGCCGAAGAATACGCTGCAACGAACGGTGGAGAACTGTGAACCCGGTATCTGTGACTGAGTACCAGCAAGTTGTGTCGGCGTCGCTGGACGCCCAGCTATCAGAGCTGGATCCTGAGATCGCCGCAAAGATCGACGACGAACTCGGTCGCCAGCGCGACGGGCTGGAAATGATCGCCTCCGAGAACCACACGGCCGTTGCCGTGATGCAGGCCCAAGGTTCGGTGCTGACCAACAAATACGCCGAGGGTTACCCGGGCAAGCGCTACTACGGCGGCTGCGAACACGTCGATGTCATTGAGCAGCTGGCGATCGACCGCATCAAGGCACTGTTCGGCGCCGAATTCGCGAACGTCCAGCCGCACTCCGGTGCCCAGGCCAACGCTTCCGTGATGCACGCCCTGATCAAGCCGGGTGACACCATCATGGGGCTGAACTTGGCCCACGGCGGCCACCTGACCCACGGCATGCGCATCAACTTCTCCGGCAAGCTCTACAACGTGGTCCCCTACGGCGTTCGCGAGGACACCCACACCGTGGACATGGCCGAGGTTGAGCGCCTGGCCCAAGAGCACAAACCGGCGCTCATCGTCGCCGGCTGGTCCGCTTACGCGCGGCAGCTGGACTTCGCTGAGTTCCGCCGGATCGCCGACTCCGTGGGCGCGTACCTGATGGTGGACATGGCACACTTTGCCGGCCTTGTGGCCGCGGGCCTGCACCCCTCGCCGGTCCCGCACGCGCACGTCACCACGTCCACCACGCACAAGACCCTCGCGGGCCCCCGCGGCGGCATCATCCTCTCCAACGACGCCGATATCGCCAAGAAGATCAACTCGGCCGTGTTCCCGGGCCAGCAAGGCGGACCGCTGGAACACGTCATCGCAGGCAAGGCTGTTGCGTTCAAAATTGCCGCCTCGGAGGAATTCCGGGAGCGACAGGAACGCGTCCTCGCCGGTGCACGGATTCTCGCCGAACGCTTGGTGCAGCCCGACGTCGCCGCCAAGGGCATCAACGTAGTCTCCGGCGGAACCGACGTGCACCTGGTCCTCGTCGACCTCCGCAACTGCGAACTCGACGGCCAGCAAGCCGAAGATCGCCTCGCCGCAATCGACATCACCGTCAACCGCAACGCCGTCCCCTTCGACCCCCGCCCGCCCATGGTCACCTCCGGCCTGCGCATCGGCACCCCGGCGCTGGCAACGCGCGGCTTCGGGGAAGCGGCCTTCCGCGAGGTAGCGGACATCATCGCCGAAGTGTTGATCGCCGACGCCGACGCGGACCTTACCGGGTTGCGTCACCGTGTTGAGGCACTCGCTAAGGCGCACCCGTTGTACCCGGGGGTCGCGAACCTCGGCTAGCCGCTCGGTTTTGCTGGCCGTTTCGTGGGCTCGCTGCAAAACATGCCGTGCGCACGGCATGTTTTGCAGCGGGACCCCGTTTACGGAACGGCCCCAACGGCCGTTGGTGCGACCGGCCGTGGTGCACACGATGCACATTTGATCTCCCGGGTGAGGCGTTCGCTGGGAACGAATGCCTCACGTAAACACCGGGTTTGGAAGCTGCACTCGGCTTCCACAGGGGCTGGGCCTGCCTTGGCTCGGGATTTGGCCCGGCCCCACATTCTTGTTTGTTTCACTCTTCCCTGAAAGGGATCCCAGCCATGGCTGTTGGTGTTTTTGATCTGTTCTCTGTGGGTATTGGCCCGTCGAGTTCTCATACTGTG